>DASQKG010000024.1:0-3646 GCA_035630655.1 Pyrinomonadaceae bacterium | reverse complement strand
GGAACCACGGCCTGCACATCTGGCGCCTTATCAACGGTGGTTATAACGCGGTGAAGCCGCAGTTCCGAGCTCAGGTCGCTGCCGGCGGCGACTTAGCTGCGCATCCGGAGTGGCGAAGGTTCGGTTTTGCAAACGGCGTGACGAGGGATGAGTCCACAGGTGACTCCAATTATCACGCATTGCAAGTTTGGGTCGACCGCCGGTTCACTGACAGGTTCGCTTTCCAAACTGCTTACACCTTGTCGCGTACCATTAGCAACGTCCCAACTCAGTCTTACATCAGCGCCACGACCGACGTGTATAACTACGACCTCGACAAGGGCTACGCCGATCTTGACCGGCGCCATGCACTCGTCTTTAACGCGGTTTACTCCCTGCCTACCTTCAAGGACCGGGGTGCGCTGTTCAGCAACATTCTGGGTGACTGGCAGTTCAACACCATTGCTTCTTACTATAGTGGCACGCCTCTGAACATCATTCTCGGCACAGACAGGGCTGGTCTAGGCGGGTCGACCTCGCAGCGCCCCAATCTCGTTCCGGGCGTTCCCATTTACCTCGACAACCCAAGTGATCGCTCCTTGCTTATCAACAGGGCCGCATTCGCAAATCCCGCTTTGGGTACGTTTGGCAACCTCAAACGTGGTGACGTCCGAGGGCCGAGCATCAAGAACATAGACTTCTCTCTGGCCAAGAACTGGCGGATGAAAGAGCGCTATGGTTTCCAGTTCCGGGCTGAGATGTTCAACGTCTTCAACATGGTAAACTTCAGAGCACACAATGCCAGCGTGGCCGGCGGGGGCATTGACAACACTCTCTCCAACGGCGGTTTTGGTAGAGCGGGCTCAACTCGCGGGCCGCGTGAAATTCAGTTCGGGTTCAAATTCACTTTCTGATATAGTTCGTCCAGCCAAATCGGAACGGAGGGTTGAGTTTAATCATTCAACCCTCCGTTCACGTTTTATCGAATCCACCGGTTGCAACGTTAGCAATGTATTACGCCTCGATTTTTCTGCTGCTACTGGTCACTCCTTTTCAAACTCCCGGCGATTCTTTTCGGAAACAGTATGAAGTTGCGGAGGCGCACCGGCGCGCCGGCAATCTAACAGCGGCGGAGGCCGAGTACGTCGCCATTTTGAATGCGGCATATCCGGCGCTCGGACGAATCTACACGGCCCAGTCCAATTACCGCGGAGCTGTCGCTGCACTTGAGGCTGCCGCCGCGCACCGGACCGACACGACGCAAACGCTCGTCGAGTTGGCCATCGCATACTTCCATTCCGGGCAATATGGGAAGGCGGCTGATCCTTTGCGGCGTGCGCTCGCACGCGATCCGCGTAGTGCGCCGGCGCACCACATGATGGGCAAGACCCATTTCATGATGGGTGCATACGACCAGGCCGTGCGCGAACTGGAGGCGGCGCTCGCGTTGACTCCGAATGATCCGGATGTGGCTTACACACTGGGCCTCGCTTATCTCAAGCTGCGCAAAGTTGACGAAGCCCGGCGCATTTTCGGACGCATGGTCACGCACCTTGAAGGTCCACACCTTCGTGTGCTCATTGGTCGCGCGTATCGTGAAACAGGTTTTCTGTTGGAGGCTATCGACGAATTTAAGAAGGCAGCCGCTCTTGATCCTCGCTTCCCGCGCGTCCACTACTATCTGGGGCATTCGTACTTGCTTAAGGACGGCGCAGCCCGCCTGGGCGACGCGATGAAGGAGTTGCAGTTGGAGTTGGCCGCTCACCCCGAAGAGTTCCTGGCCAACTTCTATCTTGGTGTGATCCACATGACCGAAGGCCGGTGGACGGCGGCAGTGCCGCTTATGGAGAAGGCCTCCCGGCTTCAACCGAACAACCCCGACCCCCACTTTTTCCTGGGTCAGGCTTACCAGAGCTTGCAAAAGTACGAGCAGGCGATTGGGTCGCTCAAGAAGTCCATCGCCCTGAATCCTCGTCTTGAGCATAACGACTATCAGGTGACGAATGCGCACTACCGGCTGGGGCAGTCGCTGATGAAAGTAGGTGAAACGAAGGAGGGCGAGCGGCAGCTCCAGATCGCCTCCGATCTCAAATCAAAAGCCTTCAAGCGTGATGGTGAGAAGCTTAACGCCTACCTCAATACCCCCAACGATGCAGTCAAGACCGCCGCGAACGCACTCGACAACGCGGCCAATGTCTTGAACAACGCCTCCAGCGTCGGCCAGGGCCTCGACCTCCAGAAGGAGCTGCCCAATTTCAACCCTGCGCCTGGAACCGTCGGCGGGCCGGGCACACCCAGCGCGCGAACGGGTGAAGCGCTGTCGGCCGAAGCGGCCTTCCTGGAAAAGGTCGCTGCCGCGGCCCACAACAACATCGGCCTGCTCCGCGCCGAGCGGCAGGAGTTCCGCGCGGCGGCCGAACACTTCAGCAACGCCGCGAAGTGGAACCCGAAGCACGAGGGGCTCGATTACAATCTGGGTCTGGCCCTTTTCAAATCAGAGTCTTTCAAAGAGGCAGTCGCGCCGTTGGAAAGAGAGTCGAAGGCGCGTCCTAGCAATTTACAAGTTAAGCAGTTGTTGGGTCTGAGTTTTTTTATGCTGGAGGAGTATGCCAAAGCCTCCGCACTGTTGACTGAAGTGGTGGCTGCCAAACCAAATGAGGTGACCCTCTACTACCCGCTGGCGCTTTCACTCTCCAAGGAGGGCAACACAGAGGCTGCCGACCGCGTCACAAGGCAGATGGTTGCTTTGGGCGGCGACAGTCCACAGGTTCACATCCTGCTCGGCATGGCTTATTACGAACAAAACGAGAGCGCCAAAGCCTTAGATGAACTTCGTAAAGCAATCTCACTCGATCCCAAAGTTCGCCTCGCACATTTCTATGCCGGCATGATCCACGTGAGGACGGGTAAACTCGATGAGGCCGGGCGTGAGTTTGAAGCGGAGCTGGCACTGAATCCGCGCGACGTTCAGGCAAGGTATCATCTCGGTTACGTCGCGCTCGCGCGCCAGGAAACAGACCGGGGCATAAAACTAATGGAAGAGGTCATCCGTGAGCGGCCCGATTTCGCCAATGCGCGCTTCGAGCTGGGGAACGCCTTGCTGAAGCGCGGCGACGTTCGCGGCGCGGTCGAGAGCCTTGAGGCCGCTGTGAAGCTTGCTCCTGGGGAAACCCACATTCATTATCAACTCGGCCGCGCCTACATCGCTGCAGGTCGTCAGGCGGAGGGCGAGGGCCAACTCGAAATAGCCCGGCAGTTAAAAGAGAAGGCTCTGCGCCAGACGAATCAATGAAGGAATTTTTGATCTTCAATCTTCGATTATTGATTGTGAAACAAAAGGGACTGCCGGCACTTTCAGTAAGAAATCACAAATCAAAAACCACACATTCGTTTCTGATTGCGGCGTTACTGGTATTGCCACTTTCAATACGGTCGCACGCGCAATCCACCGGCTTGCGCTTCACTGATGTTACGGAGCGGGCGGGGATCACCTTCAAGCACGTCTCCACGCCCGAGAAGAGGTACATCGTTGAGTCAATGAGCGGCGGGGTGGCGCTCATCGACTATGACAACGACGGTCTGCTCGACATTTACTTCGTCAACTCTCTGACCGTTGACCTGGTGAAGTCGAAAGGGAAAACGAGAAGCGCGTTATATCGCAACCGGG
>DASQKG010000023.1:0-9667 GCA_035630655.1 Pyrinomonadaceae bacterium | reverse complement strand
TGGCCGACGATCGAAGATATGTGACCGTTTCCCGTGCGCCTAGATGGGCGACGATCTGTCCGTCGGGATCCACTGCGACGATATGTCCGCGGTGCCGCGACTCTGTGATGCCACCGCGTTTGACTTCAACCAATGGTTCCGCTGCCGGAACCTCAAGGTTGTTCGCAGACGGTTGTCTGGAAACCTGCATTCGTCTTGCCGACCTCGCGATAATGAAGTGGGGTGAACGGCGCCCATGTTAGCACGAGGTGCGAAACATTCGCGGGCTCTGGCAGTAGCGCACAAACAAAAAAGGCAGGAGGTTTGGTCCTTCTGCCAATCTAAGAATTCGAGCTGCTCAGGCGCTCAGCTTTTCGCAGTCCGCTTCATTCGCTTCGGTGGATAGCTCAAAACCGTTAGTTTCACGGTCCGCCGTCCGAAACGCATTGCCTCGCGCGAGGTTGGTATCCAGATATCGATTCGCTTGCCCTTGATCAGTCCGCCGGTGTCAGCCACCAGGTATTCGCCTGAATATCCGGGGTGTTCAAGACGCACACGCGATCCCAGAGGAAGTACGCGTGGATCCGCAGCAATCAGACCTCGACTAACCATCCGGCCACTCGCCGTCTTGCCTCTTAAACTGTAGGCGGTAGCAACATATTGAGTGGTCGGTCCAACTGGACGCGCAGTCTCTTTGGACGCGTCAGTCTCTGACTCAAACTTTCCGAGGGCTGTGACTGGGTTATCCTTGGATTCTTGTTCAGTTGATTGAAAAGAAGAAAGAACGGTTTCTGCGATTGAGGGTCTGGCGGAAACGGCTATCAGACCAAAGAGGAACGCGCCCGCAATTACGGCGCCTCTACCAATTGTCGGTGTCATTTGTCGGGTCTCCTGTCCGAGATAGTTTCAGCGACGTGCGTGAGTCGGCTCTTGCTATTTCGCCCGTGCGGAGCGTGAACTCAACCTCCGGCTCAAGGAGTTAAATGGACAACGTCAGCCGGAGTTGGGGGCTTGCATCCTTGATGCATGCTCGCTGAAAACCCAATTGTGTGGATAAATGAAAAGCGGGGCGTTTAACCCCGCTTGTCGGTCAGGAGGCTAGCACACAGGTTTTGGGGGTGTCCAGCAAGGTGAAACGCAAAAGTCGCAGAAAAACAGCTAACTGGTGAAATGCAAGGAGTTCGCATTAAGACTGAAACATAAGAACTGACGTTCGGTTTATCCGCCTCGTTTAGTTGGGGCATTTGTGCCCCCCGACGTACGTCATTTAGAGAAGTCGCTCCGGCTCACTTGTGCCCTCGCCGAGCGGACAAGTCCGCGTTCTAAACGACGATGGAAGGCTCGTTGTCCTCATTGGACTTTGGAGCCGTCTATCTGTCCATTCTTTTTCAAAGTCTTTTACGCAGACATCGCGAGAAAACTCTCTATGACCTGTCGCCCGTGCGGGTGTTCGTCGTCGAAGAGTTCGGGATGAAACTGGACCCCAAAAAGTGGCCGCTCGTTGTGTTGCATCGCCTGGATTGGGCAGGTCTCATTGGAGGCCGCGCTAACGAAGCCTTTGGGAAGTTTCTTCACTTCATCGAAGTGCGAATGCCAAACGTCAATTACAGAAGGCAGCCCCTTGAAGATCCCTTTGCGGTTTGTTTCGACCGGAAAATATCCGCGCTCCCGCTTGGCTCCTTCGTAGCCTTCGCCAGGCTCCAGCCGGGCCATCAAGTCAACCGGCGCCCCGTACGCAATCGCGATTTGCTGGTGTCCACCACAAACTCCCAGCGTCGGTTGCCGTGCCTTCTTTATTACTTCAAAAACTCCGGAGAGCGATTCCTGCGAGTATTGATCCCAGGGATGACTCTGCCCGCTGAGGATTATGTGGGAAGGCTTAAGCGACTTGACCCGTTTCAGGGAGACAGCATGAAAGGGCTCGGTCAGTATCTCCGCTCCCTCAGCAACTCGGCCGAGTGCGGCGCGCAATTCACGTGGACTGGCGCCCTGACCGTCAATTGTGTTGTCGATCAAATAAATTAGCGTGGGGGCCATAACGACTAAGGGTAACGGGGAAAGGGCAAAGGGTAAAGTGATAGAAGAGAGGCGGTAGTGTTCCAGTTTTTGAATTAGTACTGATGGGTTGAAGGTTTGAGACGTTTCCGACTTTGGGGCACTGAAGTAGCGGTTCGATCCTTCGTCAAACGCGACTACCAGGCGTCACTGCTTCATGAAACGGTAATGCCCCCGGCAGGGCAAGGGCCTAGGACAACGTCCTCAGCTGCGCGGGCGCACGGTTACAACTGATCCTCCAGTGGCGGGTTAGTCTTATCTCCCACGGCGGGAGTAGCCGTAGCCACCGCCGAAGAGTAAGAGAACAACGAGGATGACGATTACTAGTGTAGTTGTACTCATAAAGCGATTTATATCATGAAAGGTTCAGGATGTCTGTGCGCTAACACACATACGAATGAGAGGTTTGCCATAGACCATGCGACAGCTTTGAAATTAGTCAGTACCGGCAGAGGGAAGAGACTAAGGCCCAACTTCGGGTTCTTTATCGGTGGTAAGGTTTTGGGGAGCAACAGGCTTCGGTCCGAGCGCGAAGAGCTTGCCGTTAAAGGCCCCGATATAGACTCGACCATCGAGTACAGCCGGCGTGGCGTTGATATTTTCGCCAATCTGCAACTCCCAGAGACGCAGGCCGTCCTTGGCGGAGAGCATGTACATCCATCCGGCCTTATCGCCAAAGACTACGCGGCCATCAACTACCGGAGCGGTCCCCCAGATAGGCGCGCGCACCAAATGCTGCCAAACGAGCTCGCCTTTGTCCGCAGTGAGGCAATACATGATTCCGTTGTTTGAGCCGATGTAAATCCGATCGTCGTGGACAATCGGGCTCGCCCAGAAGCCGCTGCGTTCCTTAAAGTTTCTGCTCAGTCCACCGTCCGCCTTGAACTTCCAAATCTGCGCGCCCGTAATTTGATCGAAGCTGTAGACGTAGCCATCTTCGGCGGCGGTGTAGACACGTCCCTTTACTACCGCCGGTGTCGAATCGGAATCAGCGCCGATGCGCGACTTCCAGATCGTTGACCCATCGCTCGGATTCAGACAGTAAAGATCGCCCTGCTCGGTGCCTACATAGATTCGGTTATCGACTACGGAACAGCTGCCTTCCATGGAACCGAGCCGCTCGGTTTTGTAAACCAGCGCTCCGTCCTCGAGATTCAGGCAGTAAAAAAAACCGTCCTCGCTTCCAAAATATAAACGTCCATCGATGGCCGCTACGGATCCATCCACTTCAAATCCGGTTTTGTATTTCCAGATGAGCGAGCCGTCGTGCCTGTTGAGGCAGTAGATGTAATGGTCAAGACCACTGGCAATGACCCGATCGTCCACAATGGTAGGGGTTGCTTTCAGGCTGTCGCCCGTCTTGAAACTCCATACGAGCCTTCCGGTCTCGGTGTCTAAACAATAAAGGTAGCTGTCCGCTGAACCGAAATAAACTCGCTTGCCGACAACAGAGGGTTGACCGGGCCAACTCGATCCGCCCCAACCCAACTCATGCAGAGGGCCGGAAGTAAGCTTGGTTTCAAACTCCCAAAGGACCTCAGCGGGACGGTCGGACCATGGGCCGGCGCCGTAGAAGTTTCGCGAAGGATTTCCCAGCCACGTAGGAACGCTGGGCGGAGGCGGAGGCGGCGCCGGGGCTTTAGTTTCGGCTATAGTTTCGGTAACGAGTTTACCGCCACACGCGCTGAGTGAGAGCGAGAGAGTTACGAGAAGCGTTACGGCGAGTAGGCCCTTAGGGAAGCCGTCACTGCTAGCAAATGGTTTATTACGAGGAGAGTTCATTGGGGGTTTTTGCAGGACAGGCATTCCTGCCTGTCTCTGGTACCGAACGAGCTTCTTACCAGCTACAAGCCTGTTAGCAACGATCGACAGACAGGAATGTCTGTCCTACTTCGATAGACTGGAAAGTCTGTCCTACTTCAGCCAGTCGCCAGCATAAATTACTTCAGCAGCACCGGTTATTACAACCTCGCCCTGCCCGTTTCCATCATCATCTCGCCATTTAATTCTGGCGCGTCCACCCGGCATTAAGACGTTGATGTCCCGTTCGGTCTCGCCTTTTGTCATCGCGGCCACGGCGGCGGCGCAGGAACAGGTGCCTGAAGCCATGGTTTCGCCTACGCCGCGTTCCCAAATCCGGAGCTCAATCGTTTCTCTATCCTGAACCCGAACAAACACCACGTTGGTGCGATCGGGAAACTGTTGGTGGTTTTCAAGGGTCTTCCCGACACGCCGCCAGTCGAGCCCTTCGAAGTCGTCGACAAAGATGCAGCTGATGGGATTACCCAGTTGCAACGCTGTCACTTTGAAGGTTTCACCATCGACGTCGAGTTCGTAGTCGACAACTTTTTCCAAAGGCGGCGAAGTCAGCATTGGAATTGACGCAGTGTCAAACTTTGGCTGGCCCAGCTCTGAGTCAAACACATAACGACCGGGTTGACTGTCATCACGCAGCAGATACAGCTTGACACCCGCGCGCGTGGTCAAACGCAGTTCTGGCCCACTCCAGATGTTTTTGTAGTAGAGATATGCAGCCGCGCATCGAGTGCCGTTACCGGACACGGATGCTTCGCTGCCGTCAGGGTTGAAAATGCGCACCTGAAAATTGGCGTCCGGCTTTTCCCAGCGGCTCACGACGGCAATCCCATCCGCGCCCGCGCCGTAGTGGCGATTGCAAATGGCCCAGGCAAACTCGCCCAACTCGGCAGACTCGGTCAGGCCTTCGAGTTCAGTCGATTCGATCACAATGTAATCGTTGCCGAAGCCGTGGAACTTAATGAACCTGAGTCGCATCTGTGTTGTTGGAGTCAGGCACCCTGGGTGCCGCCAGCCCCCTCGGCGCCTGGTCCTGTGATTCAACTGAATCTGTATCCGCCTTTTGCGCGGCCTTGTTGGCTTCCATTCCTTCCATCAGTTTTTGAAAGCGACCAGTCAGTGCTGGCTGAATTTTCAAAAGCCGCTCATAAACCGTTAACTGACCTCGATGATACATCTCGTGCGAGATTGCGAAAGTCAAAAGGTCTATCTTCGCTAACTCCCTTCCTCCCAAACCGCGACCAGTTTGCTGCAGCGCATCACCGGCGGCGCGAATCGTGGCTTCGGAAGACTCCATACTGCTTCGCAGGAGTTCGAGCAAGCCGTTCTTATCACTAACTCCGGCAACTTCGGGGGCGTATTCCCTCGCATGGTCGGTGAGAGTTTGACGCATCAGGTTCGTTTCTCCTCTGGCGGCTTCGCCGACGAGCGTCTTCTGCGTCTCAATCACATGCTGCAAAAGCTCGCCTACACTGCGCGTATCCGGCGTTGCCCGAAAAGAAAACTGAGCTGGCGGAATCTGCGACGCCTCTTCAATAAGACCGCCTCTCACCTCTTTCCAAGTCCCGATTAAATTATCAATCGACATAGGATCTCCTTTTTCGTAAACGCAAACTTAGTTTGCTGTGCTCGCGAGAAAATGGTAGTTGCTCGTCCTCAGCGCCAAAGGCGCGGAATGTAACAGCCTGGGCCAACGGCCCAGGTCGAGCCGATTTGAAATCCCAGCGCTGAAGGCGCGAAATAATGTTCAGGCGCAGCGGGTCGGGTCGGTCCAGACGTTTTATTTCGCGCCTTTGGCGCTGAGACTTAATGCTTACGACCGCCCGGTGAACGATGCCAGCAACACCGCAATCGGATCAATGCAGGCGGATACGGGGCTCGCGTCCCGTGGATAGTTGTTGACCATTATTGAGAATACGAGTTCTTCACCGGCTGCGGTAGTCACGAAGCCTGAGAGACTCGATGCCGAGCTAAGTGTCCCGGTTTTGGCGCGCACGTTGTTTTCCGCAACTGTTCCTTTCATGCGATTCCGGAGTGTACCGTCGACTCCCGCAATCGGTAGCGAATCGCGAAACGCAGTCGCGTACCGATGCTTGCGCATGTAAGTCAACAGCTGCAGCGTCGCTTCCGGGGTGATCATGTCGTTACGCGAAAGGCCAGAGCCGTCACTCAAAGCCAATGAAGCAGGATTAACACCCGCTTCCGACAAGAACGTTCTCAAAACTTTGATGCCCATCGATTCGCTTGTATCGTCAGCTCCCGGCGCGGTTGTCGCCAGTGGAGCAACCTTTCCCAGCGTACGCAAGAGAAGTTCGGTGTAGAGGTTTTGACTTGGTTTCATTGTCTGGGCTGCAATCAAACCAAGCGGCGGCGACTGCAACGAGGCCACTTCAACCAGGCTCGACACGGGCGGTGCATTAATAACCGAAGAGGTAGAAATCAACGGGCCCGTGGTTCGCGTCTTCCCATTGATGATCACACCCTGTTGAGCGAGAGACGCTCGCAGTAGATATGCAAACAGCAGCGCGGGCCGCGAGATGCCAAGCCCGCCGGAATAGCCGCGATCGTCGACAGCAATCGTGCCGCTGACTTCAATCTCGTCTGACGCGAGTCCACGATAAGCGGATACATCTCGCCTGGTCCCTTTAGGTGCAGTCTTGACCCGGTTGATGATGTTGAGCAGCGGATCTGGTGGGCCTGTAGTAACAACCGCCGCGGAGCCCACCTGCGGTCCGGGCTTGATTGAGATATCAAGCGCATTGTCGTTGACAGTTAACGAAGTGACTTCCGCTCCATACCACCATTGAAGATCTTCCCACTCCCAGCCGGCCCCATAGGGCGGACCAATGAAGTACGTTTCATCGCCTACAAGGTCGCCTTCGACTCGCTTCACGCCCGCGGCGACAATGCGCGCGGCGAGGTCGTTAATGCCTTTGAAGTAGTCACCGTTATTAAAGCGGGCCGCGATAGACGGATCGCCCCGTCCGTAAAGCGTCAAATCGCCTTTGATGATTCCCGCCGCATCCGGCTTCGCCGCCGCATAGACTGAAGTCGTGAAACGGTAATCAGGCGACAGCCGATCGAGCGCTGCGGCCACTGTGTAAATCTTCATGTTCGACGCAGGACGAAGGAGCTTATGTGCGTTCTCTTCGAAAATCACTCTTCCGGTGTCCAGCGAAGCGACCTTAATCCCGATCATTGCGGGCGCGAGTTGTGGCTTGCGCAGGATTTCCGAAATGCGCGATTGCAACTCGGCGACTGTGGCTGTTGGGTTCGACGTCTTCGTGGCCGGGGTTGGCGATGCACTGGGCGAAGCGGTTGGCGAAGGCGATGGACTCGCCGCGGGCATCGGCGACGGAACAGGAGTCGGCGTTGGCGATGCAGCCGGGGCCGTTACTCTACGTTCTCGTTGCGGTTGCTGCTGCCGCCCGGTGGTTAACGGAAAAGCGGATTGAATTAACGATACGAGAAGAACAATTGCGATAAAGCCGGCGGCCCGAACGTTTTTAAGCATGTTTATGATTATCTTGATGCGAGATTAACTGGATGGTGAAACTCTGATTCCGTGTTCCGCATGACTGGCGTGGACTTTCGCCATCAGGCTCTGAAACCTTGGGTCAGTTCTAAGCGTCGACCAATTCGGGTCGTTTTCGAAGCACGGTTGATTCGCATTGCCCAGGGCAATCGCCCGTTCCAACCATTCGAATGCTTTATCCGGCATTGCTTCGAGCGCGTAAACCGAAGCCACCGAGTAAGCGATATCGGGATCGACTTCCGCATTGCGAATGACTGAGTCGTTTAGTTGTGCCCGAGCTTCTTCGTGCTTGCCCTGGGCGCTCAGGAACATTGCCAGGAAAGGCCGAATCCCATGCATGTTTTTATGGCTGTCGACGACCTTTTGCATTGACTCTGCCGCGGCATCTGTGTGGCCGGTGTAATACAAGGCCAGCGCACGAAATGTTTGGACCAAAGGATTGTCAGGATCGCCCGCGTGGTCCAATTCGCGCGACATCTCATCAAACTTGCCCATGTACATATAGACCAGCGCGCGATTGAAACTAGCTACGACGTGCGCCGCCGGATCCAAACGCATCAGCTTTTCATAACTGCGCAACGCCCGGCCGTATTCGCCATCGAGTCGATGGAGTGTGGCTTTCACGAAATGAACAACCGGTTCGTCCGGGTTCTCTCTGCGCGCCTGCGCCACTTCTTGCCGCGCCTTCTGCTTCTGCCCACGCCACAGGTAAACGAAGACCATCAGCATGCGCGCTTCGATTAACTTAGGATCGATCGCCAGTGCCTTGTTGAATGAAACCTCGGCGCGCTCGTAGTCTTCCGCGCCACCAAAACCCTTGAAGACACGATTGACGTAGGCCGCGCCCAGGCCGTCATGGGCGAGGGCAAAGTTTGGATCGAGCTCGATTGCTCGTTGGAAATGTTCGATCGCGGCATCGCAGTCTTCAGGGGCTATTGTGCGGAAAATGAAACGCGCGAAAAGATCGCGACCGCGCAAGTATTGTTCATATGCGGCGGCGTTTTGCGTGGACGGCTTGGCCATGCCGTCCTGTTCGGCGGGACTAAGCTCGAGTCGAAGTCCCTCGACGATGCGCTGAGCAATCGTGTCCTGCACCGCAATGATGTCGGCAGCGGATGTATCGATGCGATCGCTCCAGATTATGTCGCCGGAGCCGACGTCGAGCAGTTGAGCGGTCACGCGAAAACGTTCCCCAGCATGCATAAAACCTGCTGTTAGCACCGCGCTGACATTCAACTCCTGACCAATCTCCCGCGGATCCTGATTGGCGCCCTGGTATTTCGCGATCACCGAAGACGGCCGCACAACCAATGAACGCACCCGCGCGAGTTCTGTGATCACCGCATCGGCAAGTGAGAATTCATAAAACGTCGATGCCGGATCGTTGCTTAGGTTCCGGAAGCAAAGTATGGCGAGGCTTTTCTTTTCCTGATCTGTAATCGTGGTAAAGGGCGTTTCATGAATGGTCGGCCTGGTCGGCGTAGACATCCCCGGCGCTGACGTCGACTCCGCTCTGCCCCTTCCTTTCAACCACCTCATCGCCCGGGAGACCGGACTCGCTCCCGACAGATGGCGCGCGGGTTCGGGCACTACGCTGGTATACGGTTGCCCGGTGGCGTCTGCGGTCGAAACTTCCTGCAAGACGCGACGCAGATCGTCGCGCACTTCTTCCATCTTCTGGTAACGATCTCGTGGCTCCTTCGCCATACAGCGATCGAGAATTTGTTGAAGGCGCGCGGGAAGCGGCTCTTTACGAAGCTCAGATACCGGCCGAGGCGCATCGTGCATGACCGCATGACGCACGTCAATGGTAGTTTTTCCGCGAAAAGGCCAGGTGCCTGTCAGCATCTCGTAAAGCAACACTCCCGTAGAAAAAATGTCGGCCCTTTTGTCTACGCGATCTCCCCGAGCCTGTTCCGGCGCCGCGTATGTCGCGGTGCCATAGGGGACGCCGATTTCGGTCAGGTCAGTGCGATGAATCCTGGCCCTCTTCTCGTCCTCTTCATCTTCCAAAAGTTTCGCCAGACCGAAATCGAGAATCTTTGCTTGTCCGGACGGGGTGACCATCACATTGCCTGACTTGATGTCGCGATGGATGATGCCGCGAGCATGCGCCGCAGCCAACGCGTCGGTAACCTGAATGCCAATCAGAAGCGCGCTCTTCAACTCGAGCGGGTGGCCGTTGACAAGCTGTCTGACGTTGCGGCCTTCGACGTATTGCATGGCAATGAAGTGGTTGCCATCCGCTTCGTCAAGATCGAAGATTGTGCAGATGTTTGGATG
>DASQKG010000022.1:0-7984 GCA_035630655.1 Pyrinomonadaceae bacterium | reverse complement strand
GAATGCGATCGCGACGGAAATTATCTGGATACTGGCGGTCCATACGCGTGATTCGCGAGAGCACATCGTTTCCGTGATCATCCACGGCGGTGAGCGGAGGCTGCGCGCCGCGCGTCGCATAAAGTTTGAAAGGACGCGGCGGATCAGTCAGACCCTCGTTTGGATAAACTCCAACGCCTTGCAGATGGTCCACAGCAATTAGTTGGAATTGATCCGCAAACACCGCCTCTTCCAATTCATTGGTCACGCGCAGTTCGTAACGGCCGTTGCGTTCTTTTAACTGGTCACCGCGAATCCTCACGTACTCATCCGGGTCAGGTTTGTTGAAACGGCCCGGTTCCTCGAGATGGCCCATCTCGCCGCCTCCCATGAAATCCGTGATGAACTCAAAGCGTTCACCATTCCACGCGTATAGATAAGGACACGACGAAGGCTTGCGATCGAGTTCGGTTACATCGAGCGTCACCAGAGTGGCCTTCGCAGTCGTTGTGTTAGCTGCTCGGCCAATCTCCGTCTCGGCCTGCACGATTCCGGCGGGCCAAATTACGCGCACAGCATCTGCCGTCGTGCGCTTACCAAGACCAAACAAAACATTCGCCGGAGCGGTTGCGGGACTAGCCGACGACGTCTCAACCTTCTGCAGCAAGCTCCCAGCGCGAACTTCGATCTTCGTGCCCACGCTGCTGCGATTACTCACTTTCCCGGTCAACTTAACGCGCAATGAATGATTAGTATTCCCGCCATCGTTCCGCGCGATCTGGAAAACTCCGGAGTTGGAGGGCAAAAGGATGTCTGTGTCGCCATCGTTATCGATATCACCCGCTCCAAACGCGCGCCCGAATGCGGCTGCACCAACCATGTTAGCGGCCACGGCGCGTTCGCTGGTATCCATCCAGCCGTTCCCCACGTTGCGCCACACACGCAGGCCTTTCTCCGTGATCATGACGCAATCGAGTAATCCATCGTTGTCGTAGTCGAATAACTGAATTGCTCGTGCAGCTTCGGAGCCGGAGGGCAGGGGAGTGGTCTTGAATTTTTCTTTGCCGTCGCTGGTAACAAAGAGCGCTGGTCCGTCGGCTCGTCCGAGAACGAAATCTGTGAAGCCGTCCTTGTTCACGTCGCCCGCAGTCGCGGCGCTCCAGTTACCCGCGATATCAAGGCCGACATCCTTCGAGACATTGCTAAACGTCCCATCGCGCTGGTTGCTGTAGAGTTCGAGGGCCTTACCGTAACTGACGACGAGCAGATCCATGTCGCGGCGGTTGTTAAAGTCTGTCGGTATTAGCGCAACGGAGTGGCCCACAGAATTTAACTTTGCCGTGGTTGTGACATCGGTGAATTTCCCGTTGCCGTCGTTCCGCAACAACAGATTGGGAGCGCCGGCGAAGTCTCCAGGGAAAACACCCGCGGCCTTCGGCGCCTGGGAAAGATCGGCCAGTCCGGTGACGAAGAGGTCCAGGTCACCGTCATGGTCCACATCCACGAAAGCCACCGATGATGGCAGAAAAGGATAGGCGGGAATGGCCGCTGTTCCGGTTACATCCGAAAACTTTCCGGCGCCGTCGTTGTGATAAAGCGACAAGCTGCCATCTCGGATCACGAACAAATCTGGTTTGTTGTCGTTGTCATAATCTCCGGCGACAGCGCCAATTGGCGTGCCAGTAAACTTCGACGCCAAGCCGCCGGACTGTTGGGTAACATCAATGAATTTACCTGCCGCGCCGCGAAACAAGTATTGCCCGGTAGGAGTCACTCGAAACAGGTCGAGATTTCCGTCAGCGTCCATATCGAAGAGCGTAATGTTGCCGCCCAAAACGGCTGCGACATCACGTCGGAGCGGCTCATTCCAATTGCTTGTATTGAACTGCCGGCCAAACAGCGATGAAGCAGAATCGGAAATGGAACCACGCGCGGGATCGGACGATCCAGGAAGCATTACAGCAGTGGCATCGGAAAAAGTAACGGCCGGGACGGTTCGATCAACCAAATCAGGTTCGGCGCCGGTAGAAGCAATCGCTTCGGCGTAACGACCTTGCTCAAGATAATTCTGTCCTATGGTTGTCGCGCTGCCACGTTGCCGTAATTCTGTAAAGCGCGCTGTTGCCTTCTGTCCCTCTTCACGCTGACCGGAGCGCATAAGCGCCTGTCCGAGATTGTAAAGTGCCGTCGCGTTGTACGGTTCGGCGGCAAGAGCCAACCGAAAGGCGGCAATTGCTTCGGGGTATTTGCGCTGTTGTGAGTAAAGCTGACCTACGTTGATATTTGCCCCGACATCATTCGGATCAATCTTCAGGACGCGCTGAAAGGCGGCGAGGGCTTCGTCGGGCTTACTCTGAACTTTTGCAATCAGACCGAGTATGTAATGAGGCTGCGGAATTTCGGGCGCAAGTGCTGCGGCGTTTTGCGCTTCGCGATGTGCCGCCGCCAGATCCGGGACATTGAAGAGCGCAATGCTGAGATTGACGCGTGCCAGGTTTAGCTTGGGATCGATCTTCAGGGCATTCTTGAATGACTCGGCTGCTTCTTTATGTTTGAACTGCTCGAGCAGCGCCACTCCGATGTTATTGGCGCGATAGGCGTCTTCGCGAGAAGCTTGGGCAGTCTGCGTTTGGCGATGAGCCAGCGATCCGCCGGTTAGAAACAGGGCGGATACAAAAACGGTAGATATGAGTAGATAGAAAAGATAACTGCAGAAACTTTTCATGGATAACCCAATTACGGCTCTGTTTTTTCCTGCCTCGTTCGCGGCTTAGCCGCCTTCCGTGCGGTAAGCTCTGCCTTACCGACCAAGCTCATATTATTTATGAGGCTGCGCCTCCGAGGCGTAGCCTCGAAATCAAAACCCACGTTCCGGAAAGGCAGAGCCTTTCCGCACGGACGGCGGCAAAGCCGCGCAGACAACGCGAGGTGGTACTGACTTCATGTCGCTGCACCCCTGAATGTCGCAAGCCTTTTCTATTCTCCTGCGTCAATGTTCGCCGGCTTAATGTCGAGCGGAATAAACTGGCGATCAATCAAATCCTTCATGGCGATTGGCGCTTGCAGAATTCCCGCCTTGACCGCCATATCATGGATGCGCTGCAAGTCTTCATCAGTTGGCGTCAGCATTCGATAACTCACACGATTCGGCGGTTGGGTCAACACATAGCCGATGACTTTCTCGTCCTGCCGAAAATACGGCGCCACTACTTTTGCCGCCTCCAGCCGATGGCCCTCGGCCCATTCACCGCTCTCGGCGATGCCGCGGACCAGATCCCGAACCACTTCGGGTCGTTCGCGAATCAACTTCTCAGTCACGACCAACACACACGAAATGAACTGTGGCCAGATATCCTTTGCGTGATAGAGAACGCGGCCGCTACCGTCGAGTTCTGCTTTAGCGGCATGTGGCTCGCCCACGAAGTAAGCGTCGATGGCCTTAGCTGCCAAAGCACCAGGCATGTCAGGCGGCGGCAACTCGACGAATCGAATTTCATCCTGCTTCACACCTTGATCTTCCATCAGCTTCCGAAGCACCAGGTACTGGTTGCTGTATTTACTGGGGATGGCGAAGGTCTTGCCCCGAAGGTCGGCCAGACTCCGGGCAGGGAGGTCCTTGCGCACGATAACCGTCGAGCCATCACGATGGCCCAGATAAACGATCTTGACAGGAACTCCCTGCTCGCGAAGCTTCATCGCCAGCGGGGCAATCATGAAGGTTGCGTCGAGGCGTCCACCTTTGACTGACTCCACGACCGTGGGAAAGTCGGTGAAGCGCTGTGACTCAAACCGATTGGCAGTGCTCGTTCGCGTGGCGAAATCGGTGACGGGACAAGTTAAGTGGCACGTCACAGGCAAGAAGCCGACTTTCAGTTCCTGTCGCGCAGCGATTGATTGGCCGCTGTCTCTATTTGAGCCGGCCTGCCACGGCTTGAATCTAAGCACGCCAAGCACGGCGATGAAGGCGACAATTCCAATGAGCCAGCGTGTAATGGGCGAGCGAAGCATAAGAGGTTTCTCCAGAGACTATTAGAACAATTGTTGTAGCGCAAATCGCGAGCTCAGGTCTCAAATCTCGGTCAGCAACAAGAGTCCTTTTAGCGCAGTTTCGTGTGATTCGTGGATCGTGTCGTGCCGAGCGGAACGTGACTATCCACGAATCACACGAAATAGCACTAAACAAACCTGAAAACAAAAACAATCAACGAATACCTGAAAGCAGAGTCCCCAATTCAAATAACCGCGGGTCAATTCTGTTCAAGCCCGAATTCCGCCAGGATTGCATGCACGGTTTCTACAACCGTCGGATGTGTCAGTTCGCGCGGGCGGGGAATAGATACTGACAACTCCCGGCAGATGCGAGCAGGTCGCTCGGAAAGCACCACAATTCGATCCGCGAGTTGGGCCGCCTCCTCGATATCATGCGTTACGAGCACCACCGTGCGCGGCAACTCCTCCAGCATACGCGCCAACTCTCGCCGCAAGCGAAGTCGCGTCAGATAGTCGAGCGATGAAAAAGGTTCGTCAAGAAGGAGGATGTCCGTTGCACCGGCGAGCGCCCTGGCTAGTTCGACACGCTGACGCATGCCGCCGGAGAGTTGATGCGGATAGTGCTCGGCAAACTCTTCCAGATTGATCAGGCGCAGCATCTCCTGGAGTTGCCTTGCGCTTTCAGCGTCGCTGCTCAGATCGCGCAACCCCATGGCAATGTTTTGCGCCGCCGTTTGCCAGGGAAACAAGCTATCGTGCTGGTAGACGGTTCGCACGCGTCCCGAGCAGACTACGTTCCCCTTTGTTGGTTTTAAGAAGCCTGAGAACAGATTGAGCAGGGTTGTCTTGCCACAACCGGATGGACCAACCACCGCCAGGAATTCCCCACGTGCGATTTCCAATGAGAGATTACGGAACACCTCGACTGAGCCGAAGCTTACCGAGCAGTCTTCGATGCGCAGCGGCTTATCGTTCATAGCCCCATCTGACGCTGCGAATTTTCGTGAGCCGCATTAAGACGCGGTCGATGACCATGCCGATAACGCCGATGACGATCATGCCGGCCACCAGGAGATCCATGCGCAAGCCATTGCGCGCATCCCAGATGGCGAAGCCCAGGCCGTCGCGCCCCGCGATCATCTCGGCCGCTACCACCACCAGCCACGCGAGGCCCGCCGTGACCCGCAGCGAAGTGATCACCTCCGGCGCGATGGCCGGCAAGGTTACTTTTGTTAAGAGTTCCAGCCCACTAAACCGGTAATCGCCGGCCACCCGAAAATAAACGGACGGTATGCTTGCCACAGCCGACAATGTCGCCACGACAACTGGAAAGAAACAGGCCATGAAGATGAGGAAGATTGCGGGCAGGTCGCCAATTCCAAACCAAAGAATTGCGAAGGGTATCCAGGCAAGCGGCGAGAGGCTGCGAAAGAAATTGATCGCCGGAAGGAACGCCAAACGTGAACGAACATGATTACCAAGCCACAAGCCTACGGGGATGCCGAGCAGGACCGCGAGCATAAAACCGGTCGTAACGCGGAAGAGCGAGGCCACAAGATCGGCTGGCAGACGACCTGTGCGGAGTTCTTCACCTAGTCCCTTCGCCACTGCCCAGGGAGAAGGAAAAACTGATGGAGGGAAGACTTGCAACAGCCAAAGCGCCGACCAGATTGCGACGGCCGCGACGAGCACGATTACGGGAAGTAGGACGGACCCGGAAGAAAGGCGTTTTTCAGTCATAGGAAACGGCCGAATGAGATCGTCCAGGACCCAGGGTTTTTAGGCCCGAAGGGCCGGCATTCAAGAGCCACGTCCGTAAGGGCGTGGAAAACGTTGAGCAACCGCTCTAGGCCCGAAAGGCCGACACTCATCTCCTTCAACGATTGTGCCGCGCCTTCAGCGCTCACCGCATTTTAGAAACCGTGATCCACGCCCTTACGGGCGTGGCTACTAGATGTCGGCCCTTCGGGCCTGAGAGCATGCTGTTCGTTCCACGCCCTTACATACGTTTGCTCGATGGAGAGAGTCTGCCGAATCCGTTTAGAATGCGGACTTGTCCGCTGACGGCGTGCACAAGTGCACCATCTAAACGGGTCCGGTGTAAACGGAACCTGCCTGTTACTTGCCGAGTATCCGCTCCTGGTTGGCTAAGATTTGCTCCTGGTTCGCGATCACAGTATCCAGCTTTTCTTGATTGGAAATAATAGTTTGCTGGTTAGAGATTATTGTTCCCTGGTTTGACAGGGCCTCATCCAGTTTTGCCTGGTTGGCTTTGATCTGTGCCTGGTTTTCGAGGATCGTCTTTTGGTTCGCGATAATCGTCTGCTGGTTAGTTAGCACTTCGTCACTCGACATTTGGTTCTCCAGGTTTCAGCGCCAAAGGCGCGAAATGTAATAGCCTGGGGCAACGCCCCAGGTGAAGATTCATGAATACTTGAAGCGCTGAAGGCGCGAAATACCTCTTTCATAGAAACGCCAACAACATTTCGCGCCTTCAGTGCTAGGAGGTTTCAACTCCGTGCCACCTGGGCCGTTGGCCCAGGCTTTCACATTTCGCGCCGTTGGCGCTGAGCTGCGCAGCGAAACCCACGTGTATCCCGACGCGTCGGGATACTTACTTCATGGCATGGTACGCGCCATCGTAAAGCCTCACGGCAATCCGTGAGTCATACTTTAGTTGGAGACGTCCATCCGCCAAAGGGTGCAGAGCCTATCAAGTAGCGATGTGCTATCTTGACGTTCCAAATCAGACTGTTCGCTAAGTAAGACAGACATTCCTGTCTGTCATAGACTGGTCAGACAAATGTTTAATCGCACTTTTAGCCAACGTTAGACAGACAGGAATGTCTGTCCTACCTCCCTGCATCTTCGCGTAGTCCTTCTGTTGTGAGAATCAGACATCCGCATCATCGTCAAACGGCAGCCGCGTTGCTCAGCGCATTCATGTTGCTGGCTGCGGCTTGCCGGCCTGCCGATAACTTACCGGCGAAATCTTCCAAAGAGTACAACGAGGTGGTCCGGGCATTTTACATAGGCTTGGCCGCGCTGCAAGTTGGCGACGACGTACGCGCGGATAGCAAACTCGCGCAGATGACTCAATTAGTGCCGGCCGAACCGGCTGGATGGGCCAACTGGGGATTGCTGGCGCTACGCCAACGGAATTTTGACCCAGCGGCAGAGAGGTTAGAACGCGCCCGCTCGCTGGCTCCGGAGAACGATCAGATTTTTTATCTTCTGGGTTTGCTGGAAAGCAGCCGCGGGCGCTCGACTGAAGCGGTAACAGCGTTGCGCAAGGCAATCGAGATCAATCCTAAGAATCTCGTGGCTACGTACAAGCTTGCCGAAGAGGTCGAACGCCAGGGCGACGAGAATAGCGAAGCGGAATACCAGCGCCTGATCCAGAAGATGCTGGAGATCCAGCCTGACAATCTGGCGGTGTTGCTGGAGCTCGGGCGCATCGCGGCCAAGCGCGGCGATGCTGATACTTTGCGCGGCGTCGTCAGCAAAATCTCCCAGCGCGGTTCGGCCTGGCCGGCGGAAGTCCAACAACAACTCACTGCCGTGCAGACGGCGGCAACTGGACCAGACGTACGCCAGGCGGCAACACGCATCACGTTTCTGCGCAATGTGCTGGTCCGCGTCCTTGAGTATCGCAACGATCTATCGAATATCAAGCCACCGCCGGGTGAAGAGGCGCAACCGTTTACTCACTTCTTGAAGATGGAGACGCCAACCTTCTCACCGGCGACTGCAGATACCGCGATCAGCTTCTCGTCTGACCCAGTGCCAAACGCGCCCGCCGGCAAGTGGAGTTGGATTGGTGCGATTTCGTTGAATGGCGAAGGCGCACCGGCAGTTGTGCTGGCTAACGAAATAGAAGTGCGCATTGGCGCTGCGAGCTATCCCTTCCCTGGAGGTGCACCAGCGGTTCCGCCGGGACCGGAAGCCGTTGTCGGGCTCGATTTTGATTACGACTTCAAAACTGATCTGGTCCTGGTAGGAGCCGGCGGCGTTC
>DASQKG010000021.1:0-11818 GCA_035630655.1 Pyrinomonadaceae bacterium | reverse complement strand
TACCAATCGTCAGGTACCGTCACTCCCTTCGCCGGCGGCCGCATCACTTTGAGTTTGTAGTTGGTGACAAAATTAATCACTCCGTCCGAGAAGGAGGAGTCTTTGTCCGCCAAGAAGGGATAAAAGTACCGATGAAGGCCCGGAGCTTCGAGATCCCAGTCAATAACCAGCACCTTCTTTCCACTGCTGGCCAGGATCCAGGCAACGTTGGCCATCATCATCGAGCGTCCAGTGCCGCCCTTGTATGAATAGAAAGTTATGATCTTGCCGGGAGAGCGCTTTTTCGTCATACGACTTCTCCCGCCTGACCGGTGGCGGGACCTGCTTCGTCCGCCGGTAAAGTCTCGCTCGCCCGGTTCTCAGCGGGCACGTTTAGTTGTGGGAAAGAGCCCACGGTAGTCTCCACCGGAAGCTGCGGGGTCGGATTCTGCATGATTTTGTCGCTCATGCTTTTGAGCATGCTGCGAACCTCTCTCCTCAGCTCTTTTCCCGAAGATATCGAGGTACGGAAAACTTCTTTTGAATCCATGCTTCGAGGAAAGGTCTTTCGAAGAATCTCTCGCAACGCATCCGCTTGTTGGCTTGTCTCCTGATCCTCGTCATTCCAAACTATCAGGACAACACTGGTTGCCAGCCGGTTCTTATCAAGTTCACTCATCGTTTCGGTGTAAGACTGCAGCTTCATAACCCACGGATCGACGATCAGTACCACGGGGGTGTTATTGTCTTCGGCCTCCCTCAGGTGTTTAATCAGATTTCGACTCATCAACAGCGTTTCCGGTTGAAAGTTGTTCCTTGAGGCAACGCTTGTTGCAATCCTGCCGACCCTTTCTTCGACCGGGTACGGGGTCCAGTCGAAGCCGCCTTGTTTCCCATAGGATTCTCGGGATTTCCGAATATTTTGATAATCTGCGTCGCGCCCAGCAACATACACAAACCACGCCACGTCATAGCCTTTAGCTGCAGGCACGGCTGCGTCCGCCGGTAATTGGGTTGCAACCTCTGGGGCCACCGCGATCGGCGGCGCCGCGGAGACATGAAAGGCACTGTTGATGTTTTCAATGGGGGGAACAGGTAGAACGGACTTCAATTGATGAGCACTGGCTTGCTCGTAGATGATGTCTGCCATCTCGATAACAAACTTGAGGTAAGCGATATCATTTTCCGCCTCTTTGATTTTCATTAGGTACGAGAGCCCGTAACGCGCGTACAAATCTCCGAAATTCTCGTCCTTGTATTGAATGTACTGGACCGCTTGAGGCAGAGATTCAGGGAGTCTCTTCGGCAGGTCCCACAGAATCGGAATAATCAGTCTTGGTTCTTTAGCCTCCACAGGCAGCGTGGATACATACGAGTCCACGCGAGAGCGAAAGATTGCATACTCCTTTCCACAGTACTCACTGTTGAAATAGGCCTTTGAGTAAAGACAGAGAAGCACCTTACTATGTTGAAGCGCTGTGGAGAGAGCCTTACGCCAGTTAGCTCCAACGTCGATCTCCTTTTTATCTCTAAACCCGATCTTGTCTTCATCAACTGAAGCGTGGATCAGCGCAGGCTTCCGAAGTTCATTGGCTAAATCTTTCCAGAAGGTGCGAAGATTCTCGTCGTTGTCAGAGCTGGAGTAGCTAAGAAAAAACCAATAGTCGTCAGGCTTGGGGGATTTGTTTTCCATGGCATTTTCGGTTGAGGACTAAAGCATATTTGATCTACCAGGCCGGCCTCATATACCACTTACAATGAAGGCCTACCGAAGCTCGAGACGGAGGCATCATGGCTGCTGGAAGCAAAGACTATTATCTCTAAGACTTTTCAATAAGTAGTGAAACGTGGTGACGACGCGCCCTAAAATTGTAGGCGATCATGGATCGCAGAGCTCGGTAATGGCCGCAATTTTATCCGCGGCGTCCGTCATCGCTTAAGCAGTCGGAGGTGACGAATTACTACTCGAATTGTCATCCGCTGGGCTTAAGCGAAAACACCGGGCATTGGGAATGCCACCTGGAAAGGCATTCGTGGTCCGCCACCATCACTAACGTGAAAGGTTCGAGCGCCCGGTAGTCCCCTCTTCGCGAGATTTGGAGCGGGAGACGGGACTCGAACCCGCAACTTCCACCTTGGGAAGGTGGCACTCTACCATTGAGTTACACCCGCTCAGTCGAAAAGATTCCCGGCAGACGGATCGAGGATGTAGTGCCTGAATCCCAACTTACGATAGCGAAAGATAGTTAACCATGCACTTGCTGTCAATCTGGGTGGAGCTATGATCGGCAACCCTGGAAGGTTCCTATTGAGAATGAGAAATGGAAAATGCCATATGGAACATCGTTCTCTTCTTACGTTACTAACATCTGCGGAAAGGACACGAGCGTCTGCGGAAAGGCAGACAGACAGGAATGTCTGACCTACTTAAGGCTTTAGGTAATGTTCCACGATTTCATTCCAGCGGCCCTGAGCCTTGAGAATCAATTCGACGACTTCACGAACAGCGCCTCCTCCGCCTGGGGCCGCGGTGACGTAGTGGGCCACTGAAATCGCTTCGGGTCTGGCGTCCGCAACGGCAACCGCCAATTCCGATCGTTGCATCAGCGGAATGTCAGTCAAGTCGTCGCCGATAAAAGCGACTTCGTTTTCAACAACTCCAGCGAGCAGCAATACTTGTTCAAAGGCGTCTGTCTTTTCGGCGTCGCCCTGCTGAACAAACTCAACTCCGAGTTCAGCAGCTCGTCGCGTCACAGTTTGTGAGCTGCGTCCGGTAATGATTCCTGACTTCAATCCCGCGCGATGCAACAAAGATAATCCCAGCCCGTCATGGGTGTGGAAACTTTTCTGTTCCTCGCCGCTTTCAAGCAGCCACAAACGACCGTCGGTGAGCACACCATCGCAATCCATCAAAAGCAATTTGATGCGTAATGCGCGACGCTCAATCGAGGCAAGATCTTCCATTTAGGTACCGACCGATGACGGACGACCGACGACCGACGACGAACAATATGCAAATGCTAGGCTGAGGTAATGGCCTGTCTCGGCGGTCGTCGGTCGTCGGTCGGTTCTACCTCACTTCAAACAGATCGATTCCGACAAGTTTCATCCCGCCGCCGGCGCGGGAGATGATCAGCACTGCCGTCCCGGCCTGTTGGCGACCTAGTTCTTTCGTATCGAGTGTGACATCTGCAGCTATGAGATTGGCATCCAGTTGTTCCGTCCGGATAACTCGCGTCTGCCACACTTCAGGTTGAGTACCGACGATTCCGCCAATGAACCGCAACAGTTCACCGGATACAATGCGCGACTCCAGCTCCGCTTTCTTTCCACCGGTTATCGCCTGGTCCATTTGGGCGACAAACGCTTTCACGGCTGGGTCGACCTGCAAACGATTAGTTGCCGTTTCAGCCTTTATCCGCCCCGCGCGTGCGTTGAGCGTGGCCCCATATTCAGCGTCTGCACGAACCGCATCGTTGAATCGCTTCGCTGCCTCGTCCGGCTGACCCTTCCTCAAACTGATTTCACCCAAACCAACGTTGGCCCAGGCGAGCGTTGCGGGCGTCGGCAGCGGCGCTTCGAGAGCGGCCCTGAAAAGTTTTTCGGCCTCATCCAATTTGTTCTGACCCAAAAGCGCGCGCGCCAGTAAGATCCGCGCTTCAGGTAGGAAGGTGGTGACCGAAAGAATCTCTCGGGCGATCGCCTCGGCTTTCACATTGTCCTGTGCCCCAAAATGTCGACTCGCTTCGGCCATAGACTCCTGCACATCGCGCGTGCGAGGGGCGCTGTCGTTTGAATAATCCAACTGCGGATAAAGCTTTTCCGGATCAACCTCGACGCGGACCACTTTCGCGGTAGTTTTGAAAACGGCCTCACTGAAACTCCGGCCCGGCACAGTCACATCCACCGATAACTGCTCCCCGGTAGCTGTTGTTGCTTGCACTGGAGTTGTCAGGTCGGCGGCTCCGAAATTTCTTAACGCCGAAATCCACTCCGCGCCGCGCTGTTGCGGCAAGCCAATCATCAGGTCGAGATCCGTTAATTCATCCAGTTGCTGATCCATGAGCCTCTTAACACGCTCACCACCCTGTTGGGCCAGTGCTGCTCGCAAACTAACCAGGCTGATCCCGTTCCCAGTTCCTTTACCCGACTGAAGCTGCTCCCGGATTGTCGCGGTTAAAGCTTCGCGTCCCAGAGTTTTATCCACTAACCTCCAAAACATCGCGCCCTTGTTTGGTACTGAACTAAAGTAAGCCGCATCGAGCGGCGTGAGCCGTGCCAATGGACCATCTCGCTTAGCGATGGTGCTGTATGCCAGACGCTCTCGTAGTAATTCTTCCCGTGCGGCGTCCCGGCCAAATTGCTTCTCGATAAACAAGGTAGCGAGAAAGCGCGACAAGCCCTCGCGCACAACGCCGCCTCCCTCACCGCGAACCGGCGTCTGCGCTCCGATCCATAACCGTGCGATTGATTCCGAGATTAGTTGCGAAGTGGTTGAATCCAGCCTGGTACGACGAAAAGCCGCAGGCTCAATCAGAATGGCGCCCGCGTCACCGAGCCCCGAGCCGCGCCGGACAGCAATGAGGCGAATCGGAACGTCTGGACCAGGCCCGAGCAAGCCGGTGTAGAAGCTGCGTGCGTTGGCTGCCAGGGTTAACAGAGCTTCGGCTTGTTTCTTTTCTTCCGCGGTCGCGCCGCGCGGCAGGTAAGCAGTGATGTTTCTGCTGTCGGCTGTGCCCTCGACCCGGTCCCATTCGCCCTGAACAAAAAGCGGTTGCGCGTTGAGTGTTTGTTCGAAAACGGTGGACCCGGCGCCGGCACTTTTTTCCACTCCCGAGCTGATTACATTCTGCGCGTTAACGACCAGGCGGAACGGCGCCGTGTCCGCGCCTCGCAAAGAAAACGCAGTGCTGGGAGTCGGATACCAAAAAGCGAGCGGCAGAAACTGTGCACCTATTGGCGAGATTGCAGTGAGCCCCGTATTGAGCTCCACCGGCAGGCTGTAGCTAATGTTTATCACCAGGTTCCCGTTCGAAGCGACCGAGTTAGGCAGTGTGGCCGTTACTCTCTGCACGTTTCCCTGCGTTTCCGGAACCGTGCGGAAGTTTGCGTTTGCACCTCCGACCGTTACGGTCTTGATAGTCGCCTTGGGATTAATGCGAAACGTAAATGATGACCCTACGCCGCGGCCAACATTTGTAGCGCTGAGGACGGCCACCACACCCAGGTTGCGCTCTGCCTGTTGAATATTTGCCGTGATGTCGAAGTGAGTAATTTGCCAGACGGCGCGCGCCTCTTCCTGAGCGGTTGCAGAAGATGAAAGAAGAAGAGTTGAAAGGATTACCAGACGTGCGATTAGTGTTCTAGTCATATGTACAAGAAAATGCGTGTTGGTTCCGGGTAACAGGAATTCAGAGCAACAGGCGTATCGAGTACAACCTTCAGGTTGCCGCTTCCACTTCACAGACTCGTCTCTTAACCACGACGCAAGCTAAAGCTTCTACTCTATACGCCTGTCACGCTTGCTCGACGTTTCTCACTAACTGATGAATGTCGCGCAGGACAAATAATAACGATTCCATCCGTTCAAGTGGCAACGCATTGGGGCCATCAGACAGGGCACGTTCCGGACATTCGTGCACTTCCATGAAAACCGCGTCAACCCCGCATGCGACTCCTGCGCGCGCAAGTGGTTCGATGTATTCAGATTGGCCGCCGGTTGCGTGTCCGAGCCCGCCCGGAAGCTGGAGTGAATGCGTCACGTCGAATACCACCGGCACTCCAAACTCGCGCATGATGGGAAATGATCGCATGTCCACTACCAGGTTATTGTAACCAAAACTAACGCCTCGCTCGGTGAGCAGCAATCGTTCACATCCAACCGCGCGCGCTTTATCTACCAGGTTGCGCGCGTCAAGCGGCGCCAAAAACTGCCCCTTCTTGATGTTGACCGCTCGTCCCGATCTTGCTGCTTCTAACACTAAGTCCGTTTGCCGCGAGAGAAACGCAGGGATTTGAAGTATGTCCGCGACTTCAGATACCGGTCCCACCTGTGAAACCTCGTGAATGTCCGTCAGCACCGGCACGCCGACCTGTTCTTTGACTTCACGCAAAACATCGAGCCCGGCGTCCATGCCTAAGCCACGGAAACTCTGCAACGACGAACGGTTTGCTTTATCAAACGATGACTTGAAGACAAAGTCGAGACCCGCCTTGCCGGCTCGCGATGCACATTCGCGCGCCATCATCAAAGCATGTTCGCGCGACTCGATTACACAGGGGCCCGCAATGATCGTAAGTCGTCCATCGCCAAAAGTTGTATTCCCGACTTGGAAGGGCTTCGCTGGTTTGTCTGTCATCTTATCGGGGTCTTCGATACTAGAATGGGTTTTTCAATATACGCTTAAACTTATTCATCAAACCACCTTTCGGTTGTTTCTTCGGCGTCGGAGCCGGTCTGGCTACGCGTTGCGGTGTTGGAGACGGCGATGGCGAGGGTGACGGTGATGGCTCCACTGTCGGCGTGGGAGTGGCAGCCACCACCGCTTGAGTTGACGACGCATCACGAATTCGAAGTGCCACAGTAGCGCCGACCAATAACGCGGCTGCAATGATCACTGCCAGGGCCATCAGTTGGTGCTTTGACGTGAACGAGCGACGAAGCGGCACGGTGCGTCGCCAGAATGCCGGCTTGGCGAGTAACGATCCTCCAGCGGCGAGGACGATCGGCTTTTCCGCCGGGGCCAAGGCCGTGGGACGGACGACTGTTACTTCATTGAGATCCGGGTTGGCAGCCATACTTTCGCGCAAGCGCGAAATGTCTATCACGAGCCGCCCGGATGGAGATTCTGTTCCGGCGTTTCGCAAGGCTGCAATGTTAGGACTCGTTACAATAGCCGCATGTTCGAGTCCGAGTCGATCAGCCGTCTCCAGCAATTCTCGTCCAAAAGCCTCCGCATCCGGCGGCCGATTTTGGGGATTCTTTTCCAGTGTGTGAAGCACAAGCTCTTCAAGAGCCGGTGGGATAGAGGCGACGATCTCCCGAGGGCTTCGCGGAAGTTCGGAGGTGTGCTTCATCGCAATCGCCAACGGCGTTGTGCCGCTGAACGGTACCGCGCCAGTAAGCATCTCGTAGAGGATGACCCCGAGACTGTAGACGTCTGCGGCCGGTGTCAGCTCAGCGCCGTCACACTGCTCCGGCGACATGTAACGCGGCGTGCCGATCATTGCGCCAAACTGGGTCAAGGTCATCCGATCATCTTCGTCGAGAGAGTCGGCCGCGAGTTTCGCAATACCAAAATCCAGGACCTTCACGACTGCAGGCACATCAGTTCGCTGCACTATGAAAACGTTGGCCGGCTTAAGGTCACGATGAATGATTCCAGCCTCGTGGGCCGCCGCGACTGCCGCGGAAATCTGCAACATCAAAGCCACGGCGCGCGCCGCATCGAGTGGGGCTTCTTTCGCAAGCACCTCGCGGAGTGTCCGGCCCTCCAACAACTCCATAACAAGATATACATATCCATCATGTGACTGGCCAAAGTCAGTAACAGTGACGGCGTTTACATGCTGCAGACGGCCACACGCTCTGGCTTCACGACTAAATCTGGTCCGAGCGGCCTCGTCTTCCACAAAACGTTGATTGAGGACTTTAACTGCGACTGGTCGGTCGATTAAGAGATGACGCGCGCGATACACCGTGCCCATGCCGCCTACGCCGAGACGCTCTTCCAGCCGGTACTTTTCGTCGAGCGTGTGACCCAGCAGCGGATCACCTGCCAGGGCATCATTGACGGTTGCATCGGCTTGTAATGTTGCGTGGTCCTCCGGGCACACCTCGAAGTCGGATGAATACTGTCGTCCGCATGTGGGGCAATGAAGCATAACTTACTGTTGGGAGAGAAATCTGAAACGATTATCCCGCAAAATGGGGTTAGATGCACTGGGAGGGCATCCGATGAATGAAATTAGTTGTCTTACAGAACCGAGCGCGGTAGCGCCGGATGCCAGAGGCGGCGTCGAGGTAAACGGTTACAAAATCGAAAACCCGAATAGACGATGAAGCTCCGGGTCTCAGCGCCAAAGGCGCGAAATGTAACAGCCTGGGGCAACGCCCCAGGTGTACCAGGTCATATATCTTCGGAGCGCTGAAGGCGCGAAATGTTGCTGGGAGGTACCAAAATCGCAATTATCTCGGTAGCTAATTAGTCATTCCGCGGCTTCAGCGCTTCCAAAACTTTGTGAACGCTGACCTGGGGCGCTGCCCCAGGCTGTTACATTTCGCGCCTTTGGCGCTGAGACCAGAGTCTACCGTTATGCGTATAGATTCCTTATTGCGACTATTATCAGCATCGTGATTCCTGTTAGAAATGAGTACCACGCCAATTGAATTACCAATCCCAAAACGCGGACATCCTCGCGGATGTCATCAGGTGTACGTTGCTTGAAAAGATGTCGAGCAATTTGCGCTGTAAATCAGAGTCGAGCTTACTATCGTCAAGGTAAAGCTTAGAATACCCACGGCGATGAGGAACTTCCAACGGACGCCGGTTGCCAACTTCTCTATGAAGGCTAATAAAATTACGATTGACCCGGTAGCGAGAGTTATGAAGTGCTTCACGAGATCACTGAGCACCTTAAGAAAACGCTCGTCGCCAAGGTTGTTATCGGGCACTTGGGTACTCTTTTCTGTCCAGGACCTATCAGCTGCATCATCCGGCGCTACCGCGCTCGGTTCTGTAATGGGTTAGTCCGCGCTGGTAACGCTTGCTCTTTCGGGAAGTGAAATCTCAGTCTCGCCGTTTTTATCCATCGACGTTTCATTTCGCAAACGGTTCTGGTAAGCCGCCTTAACAAAGGAAGCAAACAGCGGATGCGCACCCAGCGGCTTCGACTTGTACTCAGGATGAAACTGACAACCAAGAAACCATGGATGAATATCGCGAGGCAGCTCCACCATCTCGACAAACTTGCCATCAGGTGACACGCCGCTAAAAACTAATCCCGCACGTTCAAGGGTTTCGCGGAAGTCCGGATTGAATTCATATCGATGACGATGGCGCTCGCTGATCTCTTCCGTTGTATAAACTTCTTTCGCCAGTGAGCCCTCAGCCAGATCGCAAGGCCAGGCGCCGAGTCGCATCGTTCCGCCCAACTCTTCAACATCAACCAGGTCCCGCAATTTGAAGATCACCGGATAAGGAGTTTCTCCATCGAATTCCGTCGAGTCGGCGTCCTTCAGCCCGCAAACATTCCGCGCATACTCGATGCACGCCGTCTGCATTCCCAGACATATGCCGAAATAGGGCGTGCCGCTCTTGCGCGCATATGTAATGGCGCGAATCATCCCAGCTGTACCGCGTTTACCAAAACCGCCGGGGACAAGAATCGCGTCGAAATCGCGCAGACGTGACTCGTAGTCGTCTTCCATCAAATCCTCGGATTCTATCCATTTGACTCCGACGCGAAGATTGTTTGCCACGCCACCGTGGGTCAACGCTTCGCGCAAGGATTTATACGAGTCCTCCAGCTCCACATACTTACCTACGATTGCGATTCGTGTGTCTCCGCCAGACGGCTCGCGTATCGTTCCCACAAGATCACGCCACTGGGCCAGATCAGACTGAGAGGCGCGGGCACCGAAGCCAAGTTGAGTGACGATCAATTCATCCAGCCCTTGTTCGTGAAACGCGAGTGGTACGTCGTAGATGGTGTCTACGTCTTGAGCGCTGATTACCGCGGACTCTTTGACGTTACAGAAAAGCGCAATCTTGGATCGCAAGTCGTAAGACAAAGGCCTTTCGGAACGGCATAGAAGAATGTCAGGGGCGATACCAATCTCTCGCAGATCGCGAACGGAGTGCTGCGTCGGTTTTGTCTTCAATTCTCCGGCCGCGGCAATGAACGGAACCAGGGTTACGTGAACATAAAGGGTGTTGCCGGCGCCTTCTTCATTTCCCATTTGGCGAATCGCTTCGAGAAACGGCAAAGATTCGATGTCGCCGACAGTCCCGCCTATTTCTACGATGACCACGTCGGGCATGTCTTTTTCAGCGACCGCACGCACCGCATCTTTAATTTCATTGGTGACGTGCGGAATCACCTGGATGGTCTTGCCGAGGTAGTCGCCGCGGCGTTCCTTCTCGATCACGGAGAGGTAAATTCGGCCGGTGGTCCAATTGTTTGCCTGCGAGAGCTGTGCGTGAGTGAAGCGTTCGTAATGACCCAGGTCAAGATCGGTTTCGGCACCGTCGTCGGTAACGAAGACTTCGCCGTGTTGAAACGGAGACATCGTGCCGGGATCGACATTGATATAAGGATCCAGCTTAATCAGCGCCACCTTGAGACCGCGCGCCTCCAACAGGCAGCCGATCGAAGAAGCAGCCAAACCCTTTCCTAAACTGGAAACCACGCCACCCGTCACAAAAATGTATTTAGTCATCTGCTTGATCTCTCCCAAAACGTCTGCCCTCGTTTTATTGCCTTGCGCCTAGTGCGCCTCCTGCCTACTGCCTCCTGCTGCCTTCTTCATCCTCGTCTCCCGCATCTGGTCCATCACCCTTGCCCTGCTCGGCGTCGAAGCGGCCTTGTTTGAAATCTTCCTGCGCTTCAATCGCTTTCTTGGCGGCAGGGTCGAGAATCTTTTGCAATCCTGCAAAACCTGCGCTGAGCATACTCGGCGCCTCCGCCGCGCGCTTTTCAAACTCGTCGACGCTCACCTCGTAAGGCCTGGCGATATACCACAGGCCAAACAACCCGCACAGAATCAGGAAACCAATAACAGCTAGTCCTATCCAATCGCTCATGATTAGGCCATCGCTTGAAATTCTTCCGCCTCAACCAGCGCACGAACCCGCTGCAAGTCCTCCGCAGTGTCCACGCCGATCGACGAACTACTCGCTTTAATAGCTTTGATTCTTACGCCATTCTCCATCGCCCGCAACTGCTCGAGCGATTCCAGGCGTTCCAGGGCCGTTTGTGGCCACTTTGCAAACTCGAGCAACACTTCACGACGGTAAACATACATGCCGGTGTGTTTACGAAAGCCGGTCAAACAAGCAGGCTCCTTTTGTAGCGCAGCTTCGAGAGTCCCATGTTTCGTTATTGCGTCGCGAGGATAAGGCACGGGCGATCGAGAAAAGTAAATGGCTCTTTCCTGTTCATCGAGAACAATCTTCACCACAGCCGGGTTGAGCACCTCGTCGGCCGTATTCATCGGTTCCCACGTCGTTACAATTCCGATCTGCTCTTCCGCGAACCTTCCCTTCTCCGTGTCGCGCACCAACTCATCCACCGCTCGTTCGATTGTCTGTGGCGAGATGAGAGGTTCGTCGCCCTGTACATTAACAATGACTTCGGCGTCTTCGAGTGAAGCAGCAACTTCGGCGATCCGATCCGTGCCGCTTGAATGATCGGCGCGTGTCATTACCGCTTCGTATCCGGCTGCCATGACTGCGCGAAACACTCGCTGGTCGTCAGTAGCTACAATGGCGCGTTCAACGTTTCCGGCAGCCAAAGCGCGCTCGACCACCCAACAAATCATCGGCTTTCCACCGATTTCCAGCAGAGGTTTGCCCGGCAAACGAACAGAATCGTAGCGGGCTGGAATAATTGCGATTGCTTTTAATTTGGGATTGTTTGGAGGATTTGAGCCCGTGTGATTCACGGGGTAACAGATTAACGTGAGGCAGCGAGTAGTGTCAACGAAGACTGGGTGTCGGGTATCGGGTGTCGGGTGTCGGGTGTCGGGTGTCGGGTGTCGGTCAAGACTAACCGCCAAGACGCCAAGAACGCCAAAACAAAAAACAGTGGGCAATGATCGCTTGAGAACGACCCCCAC
>DASQKG010000020.1:0-18754 GCA_035630655.1 Pyrinomonadaceae bacterium | reverse complement strand
AGCGCAACTCCTTCAGAGTTGCGAAGAATCTCTTGGAACGTCTTGAACCCAGGGTTTCAAAGCCAACCCTGGGCTGGAATTCGCGAACGCTTTCAGCGTTATTGGTCGTACCTGAGTTTTCACACAGCCTCTACCGCCTCTTCCCAACCTCTAACTATTTCACGAGCCCCGTGGCGGCAATGGTTGTTATGACTTGCGAGTGGTGTCCAGCTCGTTTTCCGGCTGAGATCCTACGAGACTCAATAGTTTCGAGTTAACCATGCGGCAATTACCCCAAAACGTAAATTGAGGTTCGATAGCGCATACGGAATCGTTAATACGGCGGCTTCAAAAGTTGCTCTAGTATTTTGCGGCCGGTTGAAATCTGTGCCAAAAGCGGCCCTCCGTGAGCAAGGGCTGACATTTCGGGGACGTGGCATGGTCGTTGCCAATAGTTCTGCCGGAGGCTATTGATAACGCAATGAGAAAACTCATCGCAACTGTTATTTGTTTGGTGGTTCTGACCATGGGCGCAATGCCACTGGCTGCGCAAACACGTAGTCGCCGGTCTGACAATCGGACGACTTACAACAGTCGCTACAGCAGCCGCTACGACGGCCGCTACAACAATCGCGCAACGCGATACGACAATCAAGTCTATCGTGGCGACGACTACCGATACGAAGACGGCTACATCTACGATGACAACCGTTCCGTGTGGCAAAAGCATCGGGACAAGATCACGACTGCGGGGGGCGCTCTCGGTGGTGCGGCACTCGGTGGCTTAGTCGGCGGCAAGAAAGGCGCAATTATCGGCGCCATCGCGGGTGGAGCAGGAGCTGCCATCTACACTTACAAAGTGCGCGACAAGTATCGACGTTACTAAAAACTGTTTGAGCTCGGTTGCCGGTTGAAAGATTGGTGACCTTGTTTGAGGCCCGGATGTGAAGGGGAGAGCACATCCGGGCCTCAGCATGTCTGGTCGACGTAAAGCAAACTGTTAGTTTGCTTCGCCGGGTGGTCACCCGGCTTCGTGCATGCGCCACGTCCGCTGTTTCTTCCAGGAGAAGGTCTTACCGCATCAGATTCCATCGCTTGCTTTTGCCCCAACGGGGCTACGTCTTACAGCCCAGGGTTGCCGGGCTTGCCGGCTACCCTGGGAAAGGAAGATGTTCTGCTCTTCAACCGCAACGCGGTTGCGTCGTGTGCGTTGAATTCTCGGAGATCCGAGGCGGGCGCAACCGCGTTGCGGTTGAGAATTATTCTTTTCACCAATACCCATGGTAGCCGTCAAAGCCCGGCAACCCTGGGCTATAAGACGTAGCCCCGTTGGGGCGAGAGTCAGCGTAAAGCTCGCCGCTTTTGGACAAAATCCCGCCCGTTCGCGTAAGGTATCTGTTCCTTCAATTTGGATCGTAAGAAATCTGCGGGGGCGTCATTTTCCAATTAGCGCGGCCTCCTGAGTTCTGCTACAAGTAAACCATTCAATCGCTTCGGAGATCGGAATGCATTACTACGATAACGTGCTCGGATTAATTGGGCGGACGCCGCTCGTCAAGCTCAACCGGCTAACGGCCGGAATCAAAGCTACCGTGTTAGCGAAGATGGAGAATCTGAATCCCGGGTTCTCGGTTAAGGATCGCATCGGCGTCTCAATGATCGAATCGGCCGAGAAGGCGGGGAAGTTGAAACCCGGCGGCACAATCGTCGAAGCAACATCGGGAAATACCGGCATCGGCCTGGCACTAGCGGCTGCAGTCAAGGGTTATAAATGCATTTTCGTTATGACTGACAAAGCGTCGGTCGAGAAATCGCGCTACTTGAAAGCGCTCGGAGCGGACGTTGTGATAACCCCGGTTTCTGCGAAACCCGGCACGCCGGATCATTACGTTTCAACGGCCCAAAGGATTGCGAAGGAGACACCGAATTCCTTTTATCCTGACCAGTATTCGCACCCGGCTAATCCGGAAGCGCATTACCGCACGACCGGCCCGGAAATCTGGGACCAGACGGAAGGCAAGATTACGCACTTCGTCGCCGGTATAGGCACCGGCGGTACGATTTCAGGCACGGGCAGATTTCTCAAGGAGCAGAACGCAAGAATAAGAGTAGTGGGCGCCGACCCGTACGGATCGATTTTCAAGACTTTCAAAGAAACAGGGAAGGTAATCGAGACGACTCCCTACCTGGTTGAAGGAATTGGGCAGGAAGTAGTCCCGCCAAACGTGCACATCCAATACATCGACGAAGTGATTAACGTTACCGACCGCGAGTCGTTTGAAATGTCGCGCCAGTTGGGACGCACCGAGGGAATATTCTGCGGCGGCTCGAGTGGCACCAACCTGGCTGCGGCCATGCGTGTGGCGCGCGATCTGGACGATGAGGCGGTGGTGGTATTCATAATCTGCGATACAGGCGAGCATTACCTGACGAAGCATCATTCGGATGAATGGTTGAAAGAGAAACGTTTGCTTGAGCCTCAGCGGATGACTGCGGGTTTGATCAGTGGAACCAAGGCCGCAAACGCGCCGCAGGCCCTCGTTTGGGTGTCGCCTTCAGACAAAGTGTCGGACGCACTTGCGAAGATGAACGAGTTAGGCCTGACGCAGATTCCGGTTTTAGAAGAGGGAAAGCCGGTTGGGTCTCTGCGTGAGAATCGGGCGCTGGCGAAGGTGGTTCGTAACCTTCAGTTGCTGGATGCCCCGGTGACAGAGGTGATGGAAGCGAGTTTCCCGACGGTGGATGTTGACGCCAGCGCGCAGGAAGTAACGCGAAGATTACAGACGAGTCCGGCAGTGTTGGTTGAGGAGTATGGGCGAATTGTCGGGATCATTACCCGGCACGACGTGCTGGATTTGAAGCTGGGTAATACGGGACCGTTGAGCTAATTCCTCGAAGAAATCATCCTTACGCGGAGCGATCTCATTAACACCGCGGCTTCAGCCCGGTGACCAAGATCGCTTGAAATGATCGTTGAACCGTTTCAAACGGTTTCTCTGGATTCGCAAACCGTTAAAACGGTTCCAGGTTTACGTTCCGTCTGTTGATCACCGGGCTGAAGCCGCGGTGTTAATGAGATCGCTCCGCGACGTTGTCCGGTACAACAATATCTTGGTAAGAAACTGGGCGAAGCAGGAAACCGAAACTCTAGATTTTCGATTCACACGGTGTAATCAGGGCATTCGTTCATAGACTGAAACAACCAACTCCTGGTCCAGCCCCCTGGTTTCCACCTTTTCAAATCCTTCCAAATAACTCTCAGGCACGAAGGTATCGGCGCCTTCAACAGTCAAAGGCACCTCGGTAACCAGCCACTTCTCAATGTAAGGAAGAAACGAGCGGTAGACTTGCTCGCCGCCCATCACAAAGAGATCACCGTCTATATCTTTGGCCATCGAAAGGACCGACTCCACATCACGGCAAAGCACCACCGAGTCTTGTCGTTCAATCTCAGCTTTACGGCTGAGGACAATATTGAGCCGATTAGGTAGAGGCTTCTTCAAAGTTAGCCAGGTGTTATAACCCATCACGCAGGCATTGCCGGTGGTTGTCTCTTTGAAAAACTTCATGTCGGCAGAGTAGTGCCATGGCAACTTCCCATCCTTGCCAATAGCGTCATTCCTATCTACTGCAACAATTCCGATAATCATAGGTAAGACAGACATTCCTGTCTGTCATTGTCTCCCAACCAAATAGTTTGCCAAGCGGAGACAGACAGGAATGTCTGTCCTACACAGCGACTGCTGCCGAAATCTTGCCGTGCGATTGGTAGCCCACTAGCTTGAGATTCTCGCATCGCATGTCGAGCAAACCTTCGATGCCTCGCAACCGCTTTGATTCATCCAGGACTTCAAGCCTCGGTAAAGCATACGGCTCGCGCGCCAGCAGTTCTTTCACCTGCTCGATATGGTTTTTGTAGATGTGGTAATCGCCCAGCGTGTAAACGAAGTCCCCGACATTCAAATCACATGCATGGGCCACCATATGAGTCAGCAGCGCATACGAACTGATGTTGAATGGCACACCAAGGAAGGCATCCGCGGAGCGCTGGTATAACTGGCAATGCAGAACGCGCCCGTCTTCCACTTTAAACTGAAACAACGTATGACAGGGAGGCAGGTCAACATTTTCTGCCTGCCGCGGATCCCAACCCGTAACGATTAGTCTGCGCGAGTTTGGGTTTTGATGAATCTCTTTGATGAGATTCGCAATTTGATCCACACCATTGCGTTTGGGATAATCGCCGCCGAAAGAGCGCCAGAGGTAGCCATAAACCGGCCCGAGGTCTCCGGGCTTGCGATTGAAGCGCCCAGTGTGATCCTCGTCGGCCCACTCCGCCCAGATGTCTACGCCCCTGGCCCGCAGGTCATTTTCATTCGTATTACCGGAAAGAAACCAGAACAACTCTTCAGCAATCCATCGAAAGGGAACCTTCTTTGTCGTTACAATCGGGAAGCCTTCGCGAAGATCGAAACGCGTTTGAAAGCCGAAGTGTGAGAGCGTGCCCACGCCGGTGCGGTCGCGATGTTCCTTGCCGTTTACGAGAATCGATTTCAGCAGATCGTGATATTGTTTCATGAAATGAAATAGACACGATTAACAAGATTTACAAACGAGTCCTTGAAGCGTGTGGAAAACTCAAGCCTATTTCCAAAATTCGTCATGTCAGTTCTCTGGGCCATGCCGCAACCAACTAAAGCAAGAATACGATCCGCGAAATCACACGAAACACGAATACTTTTTCGTGTTGGTTCGTGCCCTTTCGTGGATCGTGTCTTCGTTCCAGCTGAAGCTTTTCTTGTAAATCGTGTTAATCCTGTTCCGGATCGGATTTGAGTGCAGTATAACTTTGCTGAAGCCCATTAGGTAGCATGAAAAAATACAATCTATGTTTTCTCGGGTTCGGAAACGTGGGGCGTGCCCTGGCGCGGCTTTTTGTATCCAAATCCGCCGAGTTGAAAGAAAACTACGGCATTGAGTGGCAAGTAACGGGTGTTGCCAGCCGCAGAATTGGCTGGCTCGCGAACAGCGACGCCTTCGATGTAGCTACTTTGCTGGCGGGCGACGAGATGCGGAATTCAGCGAATTCGAATGGCATCGGCGACTGGCTTGCCGCAGCACAGCCGGACGTTGTATTCGAAACAACATCCCTCGATCCCAGTACCGGCCAACCAGCGATCGATTATCTGCGATCGGTGCTGCAGGCCGGCGCACACGCAATCACTGCGAACAAGGGAGCGTTAGTCTATGGCTACGATGAGCTGAGTGATCTTGCCCGCGCGAAGGGGAAGGCTTTCTTCTTCGAATCGACCGTGATGGATAGCGCGCCGGTCTTTTCACTGTTCCGCGAATGTTTGCCGGCTGCCAGGCTGCGAGCATTCAGCGGCGCCTTCAACTCAACGACGAACGTAATTATCGAGACGATGGAAGCTGGACGAAGCTTCGACGAAGGAGTGAGAACCGCTCAAGACCTGGGCGTCACGGAAACTGATCCGGGTCATGATGTCGACGGTTGGGATTCGACAGTCAAGATTTGTGCGCTGGCTAACGTGCTCATGCACATTCCTCTACGACCTGACGAAGTGAGCAGGGAGGGGATTCGTAAGCTGACGGCCAAGCAGGTGCAGGCGGCTCGCGCGGAAGGAAAACCTTTTAAGCTCGTGGCGCGTGCCAAACAGGCGGAGAATGGAAAGCTCATCGCCACAGTCCGGCCTGAACAGGTGGCGGCCAATGAACCGTTGGGGAATGTCAGAGGCACTTCACTGGCAGTTCACTTCGAGCTGGATATGATGCCGGGCCTCACGATCACTTCGCACCGTCCGAATCTTCAAAGCACAGCTTATGGATTGTTGGCGGATTTTATTAATGCCGTAAGAAGCTAGTCAGAAGGCAGAGGTCAGAGGTCAGAGGTCAGAAGTCAGAGGTCAGAAGTCAGAGGTCAGAGGTCAGAATTCTGATCTCTGACCTCTGACTTCTGACCTCCTGGTCCTTTGGACTATATGTCTGCGACGCCTTCGATGAGTCGTTCGATCTCTTCCGCGGTCGTGTAGCAGGCACACCCCGCCCGAACCATACCTTCCTCGCCGAGTCCCAGGCGCTCAGGAATCGTGGCCGCGTAGAAGTCGCCATGCGACAAAAACAACCCACGCTCACCGAGGCGACGCGCGACATCCGTTGAAGTCACTCCATCGACCGTGAACGAAATAGTGGGCGTGCGTGCCTTCTCAGGCGGCGGTCCATAGAGGCGCACACCTTCGATGGAAGACAACCCGTTCCAAAGTCGCCCGGTGAGCTGGGAATTGCGTGCGTGAAGCTCAGCGTAGACTTCGGACAAACGCGCTCGTCTCGTTTCCTTAATCGACTCTGCGTTTGCCAGCGAGGCGAGGAAATCAATCGCCGCCCCCGCGCCAACCATGCCCTCCTGGTTTTGTGTTCCTGTCTCTGCGTTTTCCGGGGCATAGTCAGGAGCGGGCTCGAGCTTCGGAAAGTCGAGCGACTCGAGCAACGCGAGTTTGCCAAACAGTACACCGATGTGTGGCCCGTAGAATTTGTAAGCCGACATGGCGAGAAAATCGCAATCCAGCTCGCGCACGTCGACCAGTGAATGAGGCGCGTAGTGGACTGCATCTACAAAAACCAGGGAGCCCACAGAACGCGCGAGCGAAGTTGCGCGAGCCAAATCGTTAATGGTTCCCAGCGCATTCGACGCAGCGCCTATCGCAACTAACTTCGTCCGATTTGTTACGGCATCCTCGAAGTCATTCCAATCGAGTTGCCCTGTCTCCGTGATCATCTTTACGGTTTTCACTTCGACGCCGCGTTCGATGGTGAGCCGTCGCCAGGGGGCAACGTTCGCGTGATGGTCCAGTTCGGTGACGATAATCTCATCGTCCGGGCCATATTGCGCTCCCAGGGTTCTGGCCAGGTGAAACGTCAACGTTGTCATGTTGGCGCCAAACGCAATCTCTCGGGGAGAAGCATTCAGGAATTCCGCACAAACTTCCCGCGCATTCTCGATGGCCGCGTCAGTCTCGGCGCTCGTGGGATAAGCCCAGTGTGTGTTTGCGTTGTGATGGTAGAGATAATCCGACATGGCCTCGACCACGTGTGACGGAACCTGGGTTCCGCCGGGACCATCGAAGTAAGCCACAGGAAAATCATTATGGACTCGACTGAGAGCCGGGAAGCAGGCGCGAATGTCCGCAGTTGATGCGACAGTAGTGGTTGGTTGTGGAGTCATAAGTTGGTCGGGCCATAATAAATTCAAGCAACCGATTTGGCTATTGTCGCGAGACTGAAGCGGCGAGACGATTCACGAAATCACACGAAATGTCGGGTGGGTAGGTTAGAGTTCAATCTTTAGGAAGCTCTGCTTTCGTGTGTTTCGTGGATTGTTTTCAGGTCAACTAAACAATCGAAATATAAAAAAAAAGTGCCCCTCGCGGGATCAACGCGAGGGGCCAAAGCAACAGGAGGAAACTGTTGGTTAGCTGTCTAACTTCTTCTTGCGACGGCGGCGCCGTAGCGCAGCGACGCCTGACAAGCCGCTACCGAGCAGGAGCAAGGTGGCCGGTTCGGGAATGGGTGTTTGTTCGGAAGTGATAAATCCGGTGACCGAAGCGGTTTGGCCGGGGTTAATCGAGACATCATTAACTCGAATGCGGAATGTCCCACTGCCGCACGTCACCTGCTGTCCCGCAGGTGCGTCATTTGGCAACGGATTAGCCTCGCAATTCAGATCGGTGAAGGTAAACAGGATCCCTGTGGTATTGATTGCCTCGGAGAAATCAATTGTCACGCCTCCGCTTTCGTTAGATCTGACGGTGCCCAGAATATCGGCAACGAACAATCTCGAATTGTCGGGTATACCCTCCGGCGTCATAAATGTTATACGCAGGCGAAAATCGTTGCCGTCGTAGGTGCCCGCGACAAGTGGATCCAGAAACAGCGACCCGAAATTATTGGTTCCTTGCGTCGGGAGTGGCGCTGGATTACCGCCGAAGGCGAGAAACCCATTCGCGGTGATGCCGCGAAAGTTACTATTCTGATATGACAAGCCCAGCACCGAAGGCAGCGGAGAATGGGGGCTCGCAGAATTTATCGGCTGGCAAGTGTTAGCTGGTGTCGCGAAACAACCATTCGTATAGCCGGTAAATAAAACTTCGTCAGCTTTCGCTACGCCCTGACTGCCCGCGAACATTGCAAAACCGATCGCGCCCAGTGCGAGGAGTTTAACCAATCCTGGAATCGTAATTCGCATAAGTGGATCCTTGCAGGTGCATGGTGGGCAAGCCAGGCACTGAAAAAGTTTTGGGTTCGAACAGCGCTACGAAGCTATGACAAACTCTCTTCGTCTCGCGTCCTTTTTTTAACCGCCGTCCCGATAATTCAAATCACGTAAACTCGGGAAGTGGCACGTCGGTGCAACTGTATGTCTGAGAGAAATAAGGAATGCGCCATGACTTCCAAAATACTGCGCACCTCATTTCGCGAGACTTGGTTGAATGTACTAAAGATAAGAAACATGGAAGCGCGATGGGGAACTGCATGCGTTCCAGAAAACAACATGCATCCGAGAAAAGCTCTATTTGACTCTTTAGCTTTTTGTCCGCGCAGGCGGGCGTGACTTGCCGCACAACCGCGTTGCATAGGAAGTCGAATGCACGCGCTTGTCCCGGTAAACGCGAGTGTCAGGCGCTCTTAGTTGATTGGCGGTCTTTTCCTTACACCTGCAATAATCACATTACGATACAGATTACGGAGCGGAGGGCACTTGGTATCTATTACCCGGTCAATCCTATAGATGGACTTCATTAAAAAATTGTCGGGTTTAGGAAAAACAACTTTTGAAACTATACCAAAGGGGACTGAGAGGAATTGCTGGTAATAGAATGTGGCGTTAAACCGTTTCTTTATCTCTGCAAGTTCTTTTGTCCTTAATGGTTGCTCGTCTTCAGTTCGAGCTTGCGGTGTCAATGCGCGAACGAGTTTTCCGATGGGATTGTTATCTAAAGGCTCTACGAATAGCATTCGACCTTGCGGCTTCAGCACACGTTGGATTTCATCTAATGCTCTTACAAAATCAAGGTGGTGAAGAATAGAGCTACCGATTACCATATCGAAACTCTCGTCAGGGAATTCCAGGTTATTAGCGTCCATTAAGGAGAACCTGGGCTTTACACGAGATGTAACCGCTGCGTCACGTCCCTTTTGAAGTTCTTTTTCAGATATGTTTATACAGTCCAGCACAGCGGGCTGGATCTGGGAATCTTCTATCCAACGGACCCAACAGTGAGATCCAATTTCTAAAACGCGCCGCCCATTTGCATACTGAAGCTGTTCGTACGAGATTTCCTCACGGCGACGACGGTAAAAGTAATTTGTGTGACTGAAAAGAGCGTTATAGGAGTGGCGCTTTAAGCCGTTATTATACTGCTCCCTTTCTCGTAGCGCGCGTTCAGAAAAGCTTTCCATTAGCAAACCTCCTCCAGTCGTTTAGCCTAAGTCGTAATTTGAAAAGAGCACCAATACCAAGAGGAATTCAGATTTCAGCGATGCTGCACAAAAAGTCGATTGAAGGGGTTCGCGAAGCGGTATCAGAACCGGAAGCGGACCGGGGTCCCCAACCGGGCAGGCCGGTTGGGGTGGTGGATGCGACCGGGTCACCGTTGGTAAGAAAAGCCAAGGGTTTCTCTGTCAACCATCGCCTTCGTAGATGATCGGCGACCCGGTCGCTACCCCGACGAGTCGGGGTTCTGATTCATTGGGCTTCGCCGACTATTTGTGCAAAGGCATTCAGCGATCAGTACGGGCTCATGTCAACGGGTCGCAAGAGTGCCGGCGCCGCTTCCGCGGGCTGGGCTCTGTGTGACATTGAAAAGAATTCCCTGACCTCACTCGCGAAGACGGCTTAGTCTTTTTTTGGTAGTCTGGAGCACAAACACGCCAAACTCTGGGGGAGTGTGTCGAGGGATGCGCTCAACATTCCCGACCGGAGCGTGGACAGCCGTCAACTTCATTGGCAGTAAGAGTGGTCCACCTTTGTAGGTACCACGTAACACCGGCTCGGCGAAATAGTTTTGTGCATCGCGAATTTCGAAGCTGCTTCCGACGGGCAGGGCCGAACTAACGTCGACAGCCACATGGTCCTTTAGGTCCCAGTTATAAATTACGATGTTTGCTCGCCCCGCCTCGTAGCGGTTTGGGCGGACAAAAATCCGAACGCCGTTTGGCCGACTGGTGCCGGCGATCTGGCTGTGTGAGTCGAGCCTGGTTAGTTGTCGCCAGTCTCTAAAACTCAGTGTTTGATTATCGTTTGAGAAGGACGGTGCTGGCGCAAAGTATTTATTGAAATCCCAGCGATAGTTTGAACTGACGCCTCCCGCCGGCCTTTTGAGCTCGAGCAGATCGTCGCCCGTCGAATAGATCGTGTTGCCCTCAAAGTTGACAGCTTGCCACCACCAAATCAGCAGCGGAGTTTTGCTGACGACATAGTTGTCGAGCATCGTCACATCTTTGTTTGCTTGGTCCTGATAACCCAGACGAATGCCGTTGTTCTTATGCGTTGCGTTAGTCGTCGTGTTGTAAATGTAGTTGCTCTTTAGGACGATCCTTTCCGCAGACACACCACTAACGCCTCCCACCTGAAGGTTGCCGGTCTTTTGGTCGTCGTTAGTGATCATGCCGTTGTTGAAACTTACATTGCCTTCAAGGTGAAGACCCTTCTGTGAGCTCGACAACGAATCTGAATGGGCCAGGAGCCCATAGCCGCCCTGCGCGAAAATAATGTTGTCGGTGATGTACTTAGTGCCCACCGAATTGCCGATGTACATTGCATGTTCGCGTTTGTTGGTCCCGTTGTAAAAGAACAGGCAGCCGTGGACCTCTGTCATGTCTTGCTTGTCCCAGATCCCATGTCCGTTGTCGTGAAAAATCATGTTAATGAACTTCACATGCGGGGCATAAACGTCTGCACCGGATCCGCGCCAGGGCTCATCGCGGCCGGTCAAGGGACTATTTCGTTGCCGGTTCGGACTGGAGTTCATAATTTCAATACCCCAAAACCAAACCCACGAGCCACGCACTTTTAATGCTGGTTGCTTTTCGAGGTTAACGGTTGCTTTGTCTATAATCACGCGTTCGCCTGGAAAGGCACGAACGATGATTGGTTCATTCTCGTTTCCGTTGAGCGTACTCTTAAACGTTCCCGTGTAACGTCCCGCTCGAAGCCAAACAATGTCGCCGGGTCGAATCCTTGTGTGATCTGGTCCCTGGGCTAATGCCGTAGCCAGGTCCCATGGCGAACTTTGTGTGCCCTGGCCCGTGGGACTGCCGGCAGCAGAAACAAACCATTGTCGTTTCGTAGCCGGCGCCCTCGCATTGTCATGGTCGTTAGTCGTGGGTGGCACAACGAAAGTGCTTCTTGTAAAGCCTGCGCTATGACACTGCACGGTGACGAGCGCAGCAATCACTGAAACAGATAACGTGAAGAGAGTGAGCGCTACTAGCTTCCTGTTGGTCGTTAAGCGTTCTTTGAAGATCACGTGGGAAAATCCAGGGTTTATCGGGTATGCGGAGCGACCCGATTGTCCGACACACTTTTAGTTTTTCGTGTGGGGACTCGGGCGCTTTCGGTATCTAACATGTCGCAGGCCAAACAGCGACAAACTAAAAGTGTGTCGGACAATTCGAAGGATCCGGCGCTACCGCGCTCGGCTGTAGGGAGCTACAAGCCGCGGCTGAGATTCAACACCGACTCGATTTCAACCTCAGGCACTTTGCAGACTTGAAGCCAAAACTTGCCGTTGGCTCCCCGAGAGATATTGCCTACAGGTTCGAGGATTACCTCCACGCCTTTCATTCGCGCCTGCACGGCTCTTACGATTGCCCGGGCCGAATCAGAGGTGAACCCAGGCGCGGGTACGTAACGCGCACGGATCAAGTCGAGTCGCTCCTGGACGATTTGCGCCTGGCGCACAGGCATTCTGAAGAATATATCTTCCAGTCCCAGAATCCGCCGGCCGTCCTGAGTTATCAAAAGGTCGTAGCTTCCACCTGCGACGATGTCGATCGATGGAAGGGTACGCCCACAATTGCACGGTATGCCTGTTGTTAAGCGCCCGCGATCCCCGACGCGATAGCGAATGAGCGGCATGTCTGAATTCAGCAAGCTGGTGCAAACGAGTTCACCGAAATCTTCATCGCTAACTGGGGCGGTGTCTTCAAGCACCTCAACGTGTCCAATCTCGGGCCATTGATGTAAGGTGCCTTCCGAACACTCGCTCGCCGCGGTAACCAGTTCACCCATGCCATACGTTTCGTTGACCGGACACTGAAAAGCCTCTCTGATGACGCTTCGATGATGTGCAAACAACGGCTCGCCTTCGGTGACCGCCACTTTCAACCTGATATCGGTTCTTTTCAGCCGGACCATCTCCTGGGCCAGCGCAAAGACCGACGAGGTATAACCAAATAAATAGTTGATGCGATGCTTAACCAGGGCATCGAGGTAATGCTCGATCAGATTGGGCGCCAGGTGATATGACGACATATACAACTGATTGAGCGCGCCGTTCCAAACCCAAAAAGGTGGCTCCTGTTGGTGGCCCGGTGTTACCACTTGTCCGCCGAGCTTGGCCCAGCGATCCTCCGGATTCACGCCATGCCATCCGCGCGTGCGAGCAGTCGACAACGCATAAAGCTGCCTCATCGTGGCACGGCTTCTCCACAATTCGATCGGTGTGCCCGTGGTGCCGCTTGTGGATGCATGCGACATTCGCCTTGTTTCGCAGTCGTCGGCAATGAAGGCGCGGGGATCGCTTCGAAGCGCTTCCTTTTCGAGAATTGGCCAGTTTTCGAGCTGCTCCCAACTCGATGCATCGCCTCTACGCCGTCTCTCCGCCCACTGATCTCGATAATAGGGTACTCTCGTCGCCGCACGATGAAGGACAAAAGCTAGTTGCTCCTGTTTCCAATCATGCCACTGTTGTTCGGTCCATTGATCGCGTGCGAGCGCCTCTTCCCGGAGCCGAGGGGTCTCTGGTCCAAACCGCCACGAACGCAGATGAAATCCGTGAAGGCTGGCCGCGCTCGAGCGCATCCATCCTGGGAGCCGATGATAAATGTTTAGTAAGGTCGCACTCACGAAATTACTGTAGGGACGTCCCTTCGTGGGCGTCCGTCTTCCCGTGGAAGAACAGGGCGCCCACGCAGGGACTCCTCTAAAGAATTAGGACACGCCCGATCCCGTTTCGTAGCGGCTAACAGGCTCGCGAGATTAATCCCGTTTTGCCACATATCAAACTTTTCTTCGGCGCGTTTTCTGGCACGATCAGCAAAAGTCACCCTTTGCTCGGGATTACTAAGCAAGGCCTTGATTGCATTGGCCAACGCCTCAACGTCCCTGGGCGGAACCAATAAACCACACCGCCCGTCGTCCAGCGCTTCGTGAATGCCGGCTATGTCTGAGGCAATGACGGGTGTACCTATGGCCATCGCTTCTCGGATCACATTAGGTAAGCCATCGCCGAGACCATTGGAAGGATGGACCAGAATGGTGGCCTGGCCGATCGCTTTCTGCACTTCTTTGAATTTTAGCCAGCCGTGAAAGCTAACGCGGTCGCTGATGTTCAGCTGCTCTGCCAGGATTTTTAGAGCCGCCGCTTCCTCTCCGTCTCCCACGAACTCGAGTTCAACGTTGGTCCCCTGCATAATCAGCAGGTGCGCCGCCCGCACTAAATAGCTAAACCCTTTTTCTTTTGAGAGACGACCGACGGCGATAATCGTCAAAGGCTGGCGGCCGCGCGGGTTATAGGGAAAGTCGGGAAAGTTCAGGCCGTGATAACAAACGTTTATTTTTCCTGAAATTGACGGAAAGATATCAGCATAGTGTTGAGCCAGATATTTTCGATTGAAAGCACAGCAGGTAATAATCTGGTCGGCGTAGAGAAGTTTTTGTTTCAAATAAACTGGAGTGTCGTAAAGGTCGGCGCCGGCATGAAGCCAGATCGAAAAGGGGATCGGCCTCTTTATCAAACGATGAAACGCATACGCACTGGTTGCCGCATAGTTGCCCCAGTAGGCCAGAACGTGATCGTAGTCGTCACCGTGGTCTTTTGCCCATGTCCAGGCTTTGGATAAGCAGTAGGTTGTCTTCGCCAGTGGTCCAATCCCATGCCTGATTGCGGAACTGCTGGTGGCTGCAACATCTCGCAGATACGTGCCCACTCGCCTCAGGGGGTATGGCCGGGCTGTCTTAAGAACGTCACTGAAAGTAAGGTGATGAAATTTGTCTCGAGAAATCACGTCTTCGTTCAGCGTGTCGAGAGAGTAGTCCCACATGCTCGCGTCGAGCGGATAGATCGGAAATACATCGATATCAATTCCGGCCTCTATCAAAGCGCGCATATCACGCTCAAAGAACGTGGCAACTCGGGCGGGGTATTTACTGGTGAAAACGGCGAGTCTCATGGTTAGGTAGTAAGTGGTGAATCGTAAGCTGATGGACGTGGCGCCGCTCGCCGGTCCCTGGCGCCTGTCCAATAGACTGCCTTTAATCGTTTTTCCAACTGCATGGCCCAGGTAGAGCGCGAATAGTGTTGATCGACGTAACGCCGGCCCACCGAACCCATCGCCGCGCGCCGGGCGGGGTCATGATACAAACTTAGGATCGCGGCGGCAGTGGCGCTCGCGTCACCGGGTGGCACAACGATGCCGCCGCCTGACTCATTAAGGATTCGAGCGCTCTCACCACTCAGCGCTCCGACGACTGGCTTCTCACAAGCCATGTATTCAAAAACTTTTACCGAGATAACTTTTTTGGGATACGGCTCAGGCCGCACAGCAGCGAAACATACATCGGCTCTAGCCAGCAGCGAGGGGACATCGTCAACGACTCTTTCATCCCCAAAGATCACATTGTCTAAATTCATCTCTCGACTCTGATTGATAAGCGCATCCTTGCGCGCCCCATTTCCCAGTAGAAAAAAGACGATGTCTTTCTGGTCTCGCAGTTTTGCGGCTGCCTCAAGAAGGACCTCCAGGCTGTGTTTGATCCCAAACAGTCCGGAATACATCACTACGAATCGATTGCCAAACTTGTATTCACTGGCGATCGGGTTTTCAGGAGGAAGGGGATTAAACACTTCCAGGTCGGCCCCGTTAGGCAATAGAAAAGTTTTTGCGCGTGGCACACCCCGCTCAACGATGACGTCGATGATGGCGTCAGTGGTGGCCGCTACACAGTCGGCATTTCGATAGGCCCAGCGCTCAACCAGTCGCAAGATGCGCACGGGCATAGAACCTTCACGAAATCCCCCATAGGTGATTAGTTCATCGGGCCAGAGATCGCGCACATCGAGAACTAACTTGGCACGTCGCAGCTTGGCTAAAAGAATGGCCGGTACAACACTAAAAAGAGGCGGCGAGGTGACGAACACAATGTCGACTTTGCCGGCGCGCAGTCCAGCACTTAAGGCCGCGGGAATAAAGCCTACGTAGTTTCTAAGCTGGGACCACTTAGATTGATTTCGGGGAGCGGTGTACGAAGCCTTGCGGAAGATTGTGTAACCGTTTTTCTCTTCTCGCATTGCACTCTTTCCCTGGTATTCCGGAAACACTACCCCGCGGGGATAATTGGGCATGCCCGTCGCCACGGAAACCTTGTGGCCCCCGGCCACCAACTGCCGCACGAAAGGATAAAGACGATTTGGGAGCGCTCCCATTTCGGGTGGGAAGATTTGAGTCACGAAGAGTATCCGCATGTTCATCGATTATTACCTTGTGCAGCTTATTTGGCGGGCAAAACGCCCCGGGCTCGACGTGTCGTGGCTGCAAAGGCTTATTACTGCGCCAAACCGAAGCAGGAGCGCCGTAATCCAATAACTCCCAATGCCTTCTATAAATGTTCAATGGCTTCAAGACTCCTGCGAAAACCCCTCAAAACACTCGGTTTATCGTCGTTCCTGGAAATTACCAGGCGCCGCTTTTCCGGACTACCGCCGAAGCGGTGAGCATAAGAAGACGAAAGTCCAAACTCAGACAACGGTGGTCGATGTAGTGCATATCCATGATGACGCGTTGAGAGTAGGTCGTGTCGCTGCGACCGCATACTTGCCAAAGACCGCTTAGACCAGGTTTTACGCTCAACAACTTTCTGGCGTAGATGGAATACTTACTCAACTCACCTTCCACGATCGGTCGTGGACCAACGAGGCTCATCTCGCCGCGCAAAACGTGAAGCAGTTGTGGGAGTTCATCGAGGCTGGTTCGCCGGAGGAAAGCACCAAGACGCGTAATCCGCGGATCGTCTTCGAGCTTAAATTTCTCCTCAAATCGCTGGCGGAGTTGAGCGTCTCGATTTAGATGCTCTTCCGCGTTAGCGATCATGCTGCGAAACTTCAGGCAATAAAACTCTTTCCCGTCCCGTCCCAACCGCTTATGCGCGAAGAAGACCGGACCCTTGCTGCTGGCCTTCACCAATCCAGCGAGCAGCAGTAGAAGAGGACTCGCCAACAAGAGCAGGATGAATGAGATGCTAATGTCCAGGCCTCGCTTAGCAACCCCATAAAGCGAGTCAGCACCAGATGTCCCTTCTCCGCTAGCGGTTCTCGCGCCCGTCAGACGAAATATGCGCGCGTCGATAGCATCGGGAAGTGAGAAGTCCATGGGCCCAAAGTCGGCGGCATTAAACTCGTCTGCCTCAAAACCTGTTGCCGAAAAGTCCCCGGTGTAACTGGTCGTTACCTCATGGAAGGACGCCGGAACTGCGCTGAGTTTTGTGCTGCTTTGCGCAAAGGTTGTATTCAGGCGCTGATTGTGCGCTTGTTGAGCTGTTATTGGCTTTGGTTGCATTGACTTTTTCTCCCGAGAAAAAGGTTGGGGCTTATGAAAAAGGCCAGGGCGCGCTCTTCAGCGCTCCCCAGCCTGTGTTGCTGTTTACGATCTACTACTGTTCGTTACAACTTGGTTGGTTTTTTAAATCTGGTTGTCACTTCGGAAAACGAAGCCTTACAGAACCGAGCCCGGTAGCGCCGGATCCCAGAGTTGCCTTCGCTGATAACTATCGCGTCGAGGAAAACTGCTTGATGTTGAAGTGGACTCTAGCATCCGGCGCTACCGCGCTTCGGTTCTGTATCAAGAAAAATACTTCTCACTATCTGTTCGCCGCTGCCGCTCGTTTCAGCAGTCTTAATTTAGCCGGCGCACTTTGCCTGCCCAGGACTGTTTCGTAAATCTTCAAAACTTGCCCGGTGGTGACATTCTCGTCCAGGTGTTTTACAGATTCCCGACCCTGAACACGTCCACCTCTTTTCAGCACCCGCTTCAATGCCCCCGCGATGGCTTCTGGATTGTCGTCTTCGCACAGTTCACAGCCTTCGATGCCTTCCAGACGTGTTGCCACATCACCGACGGGCACGGAGACAACTGGCAGGTTACAAGCCAGGGCCTCTTTCACGACATTTGGCGACCCTTCCTGCATCGACGTGAACACGAGCGCGTCGCAGGCACTCATGTAAAGCGGAATATCCGTATGAGGAACGCGCCATGCGACTACTAATTTTGCCGACATGGATTGATTCAGAACTTCTACCGCTCTTTGCGCGAGATGGCCGCGTTTGCGTGCCTGGTTCATGCGGCCAACGAACAGAACTAATTTCTCGTCGAGCGGCAGCCCCAAACGCGTGCGAGCGATTCTCTTTTCCGTGGGGCGGAATAGTTGCAGATCCAGCCCGGAAGGTATGACGTGCGTTTTAATAGAAGGATGAAGCTGGTCTTTCATGTGTTCTGCCACGACGATAACCGCATCGGCATGGGCCGCCACCAGCCGGCTCAGAAACCGATGTATCGTGCTGGCCAACATGTAGTGTCCGGTGCGATCGCTTATCGTCCCGAGTAAATCACTACCTCGGAAGGTAATCACCAACGGCAACCTTTTAGGCAATGCCAGCACACCGCTTTGACCAAACTGAGCGTGAACGAGATCGAATTCTTTGCGCCACAGTTTGATGCGCAGCCGTACCCAATTCGTCAGGTAGTTCAGTGGGTTCTTTGCACCCTTGAACGGGAATACCGTGACCTCAACTCCAGCCGCGCTTATAAACTCGGCCTGACGTTTAATAAAGTGAGAGGTCACGTTTACTCCGGGCTTGGGCCATTCTGAAGTGACCATTAACACTCGAATCGGTTTCGTGTTTACTTTCATGACGTTATTCATCCTGCTTATGTAATCTCAGCTTGAGGAAAAGCTTGATCTGCTTTAGCACCAATCTTCGGAGTCAAAAATCGGGAGGTCATTCTCCTTATGCGCGACCGGAGGGCCGCGCCCACGTGCCAAAGCACAGCGCCTACAAACGGCATCGGATCATTCCACGACAACAATCGCTTCGCTTCACAACGGCTGGCCCATGCCAACCACTGTGCAAGTGGCAACTGCGATGCTCGCGCGGCTTGAACGTCCTGCCAGACTCGACACCAACTCAGATTCGGCCGCGCATTCACGGGCGCGAGTCTGCGTGTCCCGGTCAAGTCGGCGTAAACCATGGCCGGCAAATTGACCCCGGCGACGGCCCCCAGGTGATGCCATAAGTTGAACCTGGGATTTATCTCCAGCAGAAACAAAGTGCCGTCAGCTGCTCGTTTGAAATCAAACTTGGCCACCCCGCGCAGTCCGAGGCGATGGACCAAATCGCGACCCAGGGCCAGCACGTCAGCGGCATCGGTTGTGACAAGCGCCGTGCTGTCGCCATATTCGTATGGATACGTGCGGATCTTTCGA
>DASQKG010000019.1:0-16702 GCA_035630655.1 Pyrinomonadaceae bacterium | reverse complement strand
ACGAATTCATAATAAGGCGTGACGCCCAGGAGAATCGGAGTGTCGGTTTGCTTGTCCTGGTAGCGCGCCGTGGCAGCCAGTTTTCGGTGGATAGGGGAGACACCTGCGATTGACGGCGCTTCGCGTCGCAACGCTTCCGCGTCTTCCATCGTCAGATCTCTTCGGTGAATCTCGTTCTGCCCAGGCGGTCGGCCGAAGCTCGGGTCAAACTTAGAAACAAAGATCGTGTTCGAGCCCAGGCTCTCTACCTGCTCGGCGAAAGCTCGATTCAATCCCTGGATAATGGAGACCATAAAGATCACGGTAACAACGCCAACACTGACGCCCAGGATCGTCAGTGACGAGCGCAGCTTGTTGGCGCGCAACGTGTCGAGAGCCATCAGCGCAGATTCTTTTACGTCGATGAATTTCATAAGAAGGGTGCCGGGTGTCAGGTGCCGGGGACCGGGTGCGTGGTTCAGAGTTCAAGCCTCAGCTTTCGTTTTGGCGACGAAGAGCAACCTAAAGGTTGAACTCTGAACTACTGGCCTTTAGGTTCCGGACACCCGACACCCGACACCCGCCTTTCATTCCGCTCGCAGCGCTTCTATTGGATCCAAACGTGCCGCGCGCCACGCCGGCCAAAGTCCGCTGATGATGCCGACGATCGAGGAGACACCCACTCCCAAAGCAGCCGAAGCAACGCTGATAAGCAAGGGGAACCCGATCAAGGCTGCGATCAAATACGCCAACCCAAAACCTGTAATCACTCCAATCGCGCCGCCGATAGCTGTCACTGTAACGGCTTCGATCAAAAACTGCGTCAGAATATCTTTTCGCCGGGCACCAATAGCTTTGCGTATGCCAATCTCCTTGGTGCGCTCCGTCACTGAAACCAGCATGATATTCATGACGACTATTCCGCCCACCACCAGGGAAATGGCTGCCACACCGATAGTCACGAGGTAGATATTGGCTGTCGCCTGACCGTAAAGATCCAGGAATACATCCTGGGTTTCCAGAGCGAAGCCTTCATCGGCTTCGTTACTGAACGCACCTCGACGCCGAGTGCGCATGATCGTGCGGACCTGATCCTCAGCCACCTCCAATTGCTCGGCAGCAGGCACCTGGATGAACACTATGATTGAGTCTCGGGCGCCATAGATGCGCTGGTAGGTCGAATAAGGAATATATGCAACGCTGTCTCTTGATGCGCCAAACACAGAGCCCAGCGTTTCCAGCACACCAATAATCTGAAACGGACGTCCGCCAATTCTGACTTCCTGACCCAACACGCGGTCCGTGGAAGCGCCCTCAAAAAGGTTTGTAATTACGTCCGAGCCCACAACACAAACTTCACGGCCCGACTCGCCTTCCGCGTCAGTCCAGAATCGCCCCGCATCGATCGTGCGGCCATCGATATCAAACATCGTCGTAGGCGTTACGCCCCGAACGTTTAGATTCTCGAATTTCTGGTTTCCGTGTTTGGCGGTCTCTCTCACGTTTGCTGCCACACCTACGCGCCAGCAAGCTGTGCAGAGGCGCGAGATGGCATCGGCATCCGCGTGGGTAACATCTTTACGCCGATTGAACTTCACAAAGTCTTCGCGCGAAGTGATGATCTGAGGACGCTTCGAGATCGTAAAGACCGTTGATCCTTGCGAAGAAAAAGTAGTCGCCACTTTGTTGTCGAGACCCTGAATGATCGTGACCACTGCGATTACGGCTGCGACTCCGACCACGATGCCGACCAGCGTAAGGGCGGTTCGCAACTTGTTTGCGCGCAGGCTGGCGAAAGCCACGAGAAACGCTTCGAGTAGTGTTGTAAAGCGGAATATCGACCAGAGTTTTCTCAGGATGGAGAGGCGGGGGTTAGAAGCGAACGGTTCCGAACCCGATCGTTGATTGATAACTGGTCGCATGAGAAGTCACGCTCGTGTGCTCTCAGGTAAGGAAGGAGGGCATGCCCCCGCTCTTCGTCGCGCGAATCCAATCCATGAAAATTAGAATGTGACTCTTAAAACTATGGTAACAAACGAGAGCGGGGGCAAGCCCTCCTTCCTTACCTGAGAGCATTACCAAGGTTCTTGATGCCCGCATGAGAGTCTTTACCTCAAGCCACGCCTAGCGGATTTTCTCGTCTTTTTCAATCAATCCGTCGCGGATAGAGATGATGCGATGCGCGCGAGCGGCGATGTCATGTTCGTGTGTGACCACGATGATCGTATTACCTTCTCCATGCAACCGCTCAAAAAGGTCCATGATCTCCATGCTGGTATGAGAGTCGAGTGCGCCGGTAGGCTCGTCTGCCAGAAGAATTGAAGGGTTGTTAACCAGCGCACGGGCAATGGCTACACGCTGTCGCTGGCCGCCGGACAGTTCATTGGGACGGTGCATTACGCGGTCTGTCAGATCGACGGCAGCCAAAGCCTGCTTCGCCATTTCATGACGCTGCGTGGATCCGATACCGCCGTAGATCAACGGTAACTCCACATTATGAAGGGCCGAAGCACGCGCGAGTAAGTTGAACGTCTGAAAGACGAACCCGACTTCCTGATTGCGAATTCGCGCCAGCTCATCGTCGTCCATCTCAGAGACATTCTTGGCATTCAACCAATACTCGCCCTTGCTCGGAGTATCAAGACAGCCGATCAAATTCATCAGGGTCGACTTGCCTGAGCCTGATGGTCCAATGATGGCGATGTACTCACCCTTGTGCACGTCAAACGAAACGCCGTGCAGGGCGTGCACCTGCTCTGCGCCCATCTGGTAAGTCTTCCAGATCTCGCGCATGGAGATAAGCGAGTTGACGTCGTGTCCGCTGGCGGGGCTATCAGCGGGCAGAACGGTGGGCGCCGGAGGAGATTCTAGTGTGACGTCGCTCATCAGGCGCCCTCGTTTGAATTGGCGTTAGCACCGGGCTTGCGGGTTTGTCGTTTCACCGTCATGCCGTCTTTAAGTGTCTTCAACACCCGGCTTGGTCCACGCACTATCTCCATTCCGGCCTGGACGCCACTGGTGACTTCAATGTCAGCCTCACCCGTGATTCCTGTAGTCACTTCGATGAATCTGACCTTGTTACCTTCGATGATGTAAACGCCCTTGAGGCTTTTCGGTCTCTCGGCGCCCTGGGGCGTTGGCGTGCTTCCTGCCGCAGCGGGGGAAGGAGCCGGCGCGGCCTTTTCAACAATGGCCTCCAGCGGCACAGCTACCACAGTGTTCTTTGTTTTGGTGGTGATGGTTGCAGTAGCGCTCATGCCAGGACGCAGGGCGTTGCGCACTTCATCAGGCATATCACGCAGTTCGACCGTGACTTTGAATTCCTTTGCTTCCTGAACATTCACGCGGTTTGACAGTCCACCCTGGGTATCCGATTTGGAAACCGCGAGCGGGTTCTTTTGCGTGACGACGGCAGTTATCTCTTTGTCGCCAAGCGCGTCAACTTTCACTTTCGTTTGCTGGCCGACCTCGACATTGGAGATCTCGGTTTCGTCGACATTAACTTCCACGTTGATTGTTGACATGTCGGCGATTGTCATCAGCGGTGTACTGGAGAGACTCGCAACCGCGTATTCACCAACGCGCGTAGGAATATCTGCGATGACGCCGTTAAGCGGCGAGATCTGGGTAGCCTTTGAGCGTTGGCTCGATTGACCTCGCAATAAGGCTGACTGCTGATTTGCGCGCATCTCGGATGACTTGATGCCGGTCTTGGCTTCCTGGACAGCTACCTTTTGCAGGTTAGCGCGCTCTTGTGATTCCTTCACGGCAATTCTTTGTGTCTCAAGATTTGCCCTGGCTGTTTGCAACGCGATCTTCGCTTGATCGAAACGGTCCTTCGCGGCGTCATACTCTGACCGCGAAGCAACGCCGGCTTCGATGAGATCGCTGTAGCGTTTGAGCTCACGTTGGGCCGTGTTGAGATCCACCTGGGCTCGATCCACGGAGGTCTGCAGAGATACCAACTGCTGGCGCGCCGACGCAACGGACGCTTCCGAAACAACCAGTCCCTGCTGCGCAGACGCAACGGCATTGCGCGCATTCTGGATGTCGTTGAGTGCTCCCTGGGCTGCCGCCCATTGTGCTTCCTGGCTCGACTGAAGCTGGGTGGGATCAATTCGTACCAGAGGCTTGCCCAGAATCACCTGGTCGCCTGGGTTCACGTAAATCTCCTCGATGCGGCCGGCGACTTCGCTCGTCAGCTTGATATAGCGAATCGGTCGGACCTCGCCTGACGCCGTTACGGTTTGCCGCAGCTCGGGTCTCACTTCCAGCTTGACCGTCGTTACTTCCGGCTCTTCTTTGCGGCTGGCAAACACGCTGATAATAATGATCAGCCCTAAAACAGCGACCGCCGAGACCGCGATGATAATCTTCTTCTTCCGGGTTAAAGCCATGACTTGCTTCCTTCGTTCTGGGGGTTGAATCTCACTTGCAATAAAAGGCGAAATATCGGGCAAAATGCTTCAGTCTTCCGACCCTTTTCGTTCGCCTAACTCTTACGTCGAAAATTCGTAAACAGTTTCAAATAAGCGCATTTGATGCAGCCAAAGGATAGCGCAGGTCCTGCGGGCACGTGAACTCCATGGAGTGCGCCGCCGCCACCCCAGCGCGGCTGCCGCGCTGGGGACCCCGGTTGTCGGCGCTTTGGCCCGCTGCGACCTGTCGCAGCTTCGTCACGCTTTCGTAGCCTATGAAAACAGAGTGACTTCTGTGCTGAGGTCGCGGCGCCAAGCCGCCGCAGGCCAAAGCGCCGACAAGGTGGCGCACTCCAAAAAATCCTTAACGTTGGCGCGTCCAATGCTTTCGCGTTAGAATGACGCACCGTTCCTGGACTCAGTTCTAGCGTACAAGTTGAGAATCTAACGCGGATTGGGCGCGAGTCGCAAACTCCCCGAAAAACGATGATTACGTGTGACAGGTGCAAAACGGAGAACCTCGACGGCGCCCAGTATTGCGATGAATGCGGCGCGCCGCTTCGACCTAACCCGCGATCCAACTCAGGTATACATCCCTCAGGCGCGAATCTATTCAAGGCAGAGCCCGAAGGACAAAACGGTTCCCGGTCGCGCGCCTCGGTTCCGCAACCCGAAGTAGCAGGCAAAGCAGCCGCGGGAGTTAACATTCCCTCGTCGCAGCAATCAACCGCTAAGGCACATGCCAAGCTGGTTATTGAGCGTGGAAAGTCGGTTGGTAAGCAGTTTACGCTCAGCGCGGATGAGTCTCAGATCGGCCGTTGGGACGCGGACGGCGGAATCTTCCCCGACGTTGACCTCGATTCCGACGATCCCGAAGCGAAAGTATCTCGGCGTCACGCACGCATCACCGTCAATGACGGGAAATATTTTTTGGAGGATTTGGGATCCACCAACGGGACCTTTGTTAATAGAGGCAAGAGGCTGCCTCCAGGGGACCGCCATCAGTTAAAAGACGGAGACGAGATTATCGTTGGCAAGACGTTTCTGCGCTTTCAACTTGTACGATAGCCCTCTCGGATGGTGTGGTCAGAGCTTGCGGTTTTTGACGGCTGACGGGTTTAACGGGTCTTAATGCAAATGTCTCAGTGTCTCGAATGCGGTACGACTACGGTTCCGGGCGAAGCTTTCTGCAGTAACTGCGGGACGAAAAATCCCGTGGTGGCGCAGATGTCGCCAGGCGCCGACGCCGAGGGCACCGGGGCTGCGCCTGCGCCGGAAGTACCGAAGGAGCTCGTGGAAACGGACGAAAATGTTTTTATCGCTTCGGAATCGTTGGGCGGCCACCAAACCGGGGAGTTTGAGTCCAACGTCAAGCACACTCAAAAGGGAACCACCGGCGGTCATCAACCGGCTGTCAAACAGCTTGACCCCGGCAGCGTTCTGAATTCCCGCTACGAGCTTGTGCGCCGCATTGGCGGCGGCGGTATGGGCGCAGTTTACCTCGCCAAAGATCGCAACCTCGGCGATGCGCCGCGCGCAGTAAAAGAGATGGTCGAAGCGCACCTGGATCCCGCGTTGCACGAGAAAGCAATCGGAGACTTCAAGCGGGAATCGCTGCTGCTTACGTCGCTCGAACATCCATCAATCCCGACAATTTACGATTACTTCTACGACGATAAGCTCGGCCGTTTCTATTTAGTGATGAAGTTCATCTCCGGTGGAGATCTGGCTTCGCGGCTGCGCAACGCCCCTGGCGGACGAATCGACGAAAGGACTGTCGCCGATTGGGGGATGCAGACCGCTGATGTTTTGCAGTATCTCCACAGCCGGCCCAAGCCGATCATCTATCGTGATCTCAAGCCTGCCAATCTCATGATCGATGGAAACACCAGTCGCATCATGTTGATTGATTTTGGCATTGCACGCTGGGTCAAGCAGGAAGAGAAAGGCGTCACCGCGGTCGGCACGATGGGCTACGCGCCTCCGGAGCTTTTTGGCGGACGCGTGGAACCACGTTCGGATGTGTATAGTTTGGGCGCTACCATGTTTCACCTGCTGACTGGTTCTGATCCGCAGGACAATCCGCTGCTGATTTTTGACTTTACGAAAAACCCGCGGCCGCGCCAGATTACGCCCTCGCTTTCGAGCGAGATGGAACAGATTCTAATGCGAGCGGTCGAATACAAACCTGAAGATCGTTTTACCTCCGCCGGCGCGCTGCGCGATGCACTGGCGACCCATCTGGAGAAATTGATGGCGGGCCAGGTGACTTACGGCACACCAGCGTCGCATATCGGCGGCGAGACCGTTCAGGTGCAAACGGTCTATTGTGGTTTTTGTGGAGGACGGATTGCCGCCGACGATATTTTCTGCGCGCATTGTGGGGCACGGCAGCCGATGGCGGGAGTCGGGTCAAGCGCTACCCTAAGAGCAGCCCGTCCGACTGCGAAACTGGTGGTAGCCGGAACTACTGAGCTCGACGCCTCGTTTGTGTTGCAAAAAGATAACAACCTTTTGGGCCGCACCGATCCGCATTCAAACGTTTTCCCTGAGATTGATCTTTCAAGGTTTGACCCGGAAACAAAAGTATCTCGACGCCACGCCCGGATTTGGCGTGAGGGTGAAACGTTTCTGGTTGAGGATCTGGGATCAGTTAACGGGACCGTTATTAACGATTCGGTGAGGCTTGCGCCGCGTCAACCGCGGGTACTGGATAGCGGAGACAAAATCCGACTCGGCGAAACAACACTGCATTTCCTTTTAGGATAGTCAGTTGTTAGTTGTCAGTAGTCAGTTGTTAGTGCTTGGTGCTTTGTACTTAGTTCTTTGCACTTTGTTCTGAGACTCGCGTTTGTTGGTGAAGCCGAAACGCCTTGAGTGGAAGAGCAACGGGCAAAGGGCAAAGCGCAAGAACAAAGTACAAAGAACAAAGTACAAAGTGCAAAGTGCAAAGTACAAAGAAACCAAGAACAACGAACAACGAACAACTGACAACGAATAAACATTTAATGACCGCCAGGGTTGAAACGGCAAGACCACAGGGAAAGTTGAAACCGCGTCCGGTACGCCAGATCGTACCGGCCGTCCGCGCTCCATTCTCCTTAAGGTGCGGCGCTATCCTGATTGATTACATCATTCTGGTTGCAATCGTCGCCTTCAGCACGCTGATCAGTCGCTTATTGGGAGGCGGAGCCCGTACCGCAGGCAATTCCTCGGAAACGGTTGGAATGCTTGTGGCGCTGGTTGTGGCTGCGCTGAACCTGGGAGTGCTGCCGGGTCTCACCGGATTAACTATCGGGAAGTGGGCGACGGGACTCCGAATACGTCGAGCGGATGGAAGCGAGATTGGAATAGGCCGAGCATTCCTTCGCCACTTCATTGGTTACCCGGTTTCGTTTCTGATGTTGGGTCTGGGGTTCCTGGTGGCAGCGTTGACCAAGCGCGGACGAGGTCTCCACGATTTGATCGCCGGCAGTATAGTCGTACGCGACGGACCGGTGTTGCGAAGCTAAGGGGGCTAGGGTAGCTGACTTCTGAGAACTGAGATCTCAGATCTGCGATCTCAAATTGAAAACTGAGATAGAAATGACCTTCTGAGATATGAGGTCTCAAAGCTGAGAGACTTAAACATAGACCCGATAACCTTGTCGCACTAAACATCGAGAATCTGGAATCTGAGATCTGAGATCTCAAATCTGAGATCAAAACCCGCTGATGGCTGAGCTAATAGTTAAATATCCCGACCGTGCGCCTGATCGTTTCCCCCTGGGTAGATTGCGAATCACCCTGGGCCGTTCGGCCCGCAACGATCTCTGCATCCCCGATCCTTTTGCGTCGCGCGTGCACGCGGAAGTCCGTCGCGAAGGCGAAGAGTATTTCCTGCAGGACCTGGGTTCAGCCAACGGTACGCTTTACAACGGCGGAACCGTTGAAGGAACTGTCCCACTTTCCGCCGGCGGCCGTATCCAGATCGGTGAGACCGAGATCGTGTTTGACGATGGCTCGTATCACTCGAGCATGGGCGCGACGATGATCACGGACAATTCGGCCACCTCTCTTCCCGAAGCCACGATAGCCCTGGCTTCCGGCGACCGCACCACCTCTGGTCTTCTGGAAGCAATAGAAGGAGCGCGGACAAAACCTGAAGAGAGAGTAGCCGAGCGTGTAGCCAGGGAAGGCGACTTGCTGGCGCTGATCAGCAAAGTGGGCATCACTTTGTTGGCTTCAAACACACTTAACGAAACACTCGAACAAATCGTTTCGCTCGTGTTTGAGGCAGTCCCAGCGGATCGCTGTCTCTTGATGATGCGCGATGAAGCAAATGAAGAGTTGAGAGTAGCCGTGGCGCGCCTGCGGGACCGTGTTGGTGAAGTGGGTGAAATTCGCGTTAGTCGCAACGTGATGGATGAAGTCGTCATGCGCGGTAATTCGGTACTGACGTCTGACGCTCAACACGATCCGCGGTTTGCCAGTGGCACAATGGTATTGCAGGGCGTGAGATCGGTGCTGGCTGTTCCTTTGGGAGTTTCGGAAAAAGTGTTTGGCATCATCTATGCAGACTCGCCGATCGCCGAAGGCAGGTTTACGGAAGACCACCTCAAAGTTTTGACCACCTTAGCATCGGTCGCCGCCATTCGGGTTGAGAACGCGCGACTGATGGAGGCGCGATTTCAACAGGAACGTCTTGAGCGAGAGTTACAACTGGCGAGCGAAATTCAGCAACGTTTCCAACCAGCCGCGCCCCCAGTCGTCCCGGGCTACGAGCTGCAGGGGATTAGTTTTCCATGTTACGAAATTGGCGGCGACTATTACGATTTCATCGAGCGCGACGATGGCCGTCTGGTGATTGCGCTGGGAGACGTTTCAGGCAAGGGAACCGCCGCGGCGTTGTTGATGTCGTCGCTGCATGCAGCGATCCATGCGCAGACAGGCTCGCACGACACGATTGTGGAAACCATCTCGGCAGTTAATCGCTATCTCGCCGACAACATTCCGCCCAACCGCTTTATCACGCTTTTCTATGCAGAGCTTGATCCGGAATCGGGCGCGGTCTCATTTCTTAATGCCGGACACAATCCGCCTCTGATCGTTCACGCAGCCGGCACTGTCGAGCAACTTGCGTCGGGAGGCCTGCCTTTGGGGATCAAGGCCGACGCTGATTACCGGGAAGGCCGCACCACTCTGCAAATGGGCGACGTGTTGGTGATCTATTCCGACGGCGTAACAGAAGCGGCAAGTCCCAACGGTGAAGAGTTTGGGCCAACGAGACTATATGAGGTTGTTTCCCGAAACGTTGATGCTTCGGCGGCAGGCATTCGCGATCGCATCGAATCCGCGTTGACCAAATTCTCTCAAGGTACTCAGGCCGCCGACGATATCACGCTCGTGATCGTCAAGCGCCAGACCGAGACAAAGCGACTCTCAGTCAGCAGCGCGCACTGACTATCACTTTACAGTCAAGAATCCAAAGTTCCTGGAAGGTATTCAAACTAGTTCGAGGTCGGGAAGGTGGGTTTACCCCGCTCGTTGAATGCCACGATCTTGGGCGGGGGCATGCCCCTCTTCCCAACCTCGAGGTGTTTAGGAGTTCTATTTCGTGTTTGAGGGCCCTGTTTCCTGACGCTCTACACCTCTTGGCCCAAGTCCACTCAACAAATGCAGCAGCGTCCCCCCTACGATTATGTACATTCCCCAATGCGACAATGGGGTCTCGAGATCGGCGAGTTTTGGCTCGTAGAAAAACGCCGCGACCAAGAGAACGGTGGCGACAACGATCAGGGCCGAACCCAGCATCTGCATGATTCTGCGTTCTCGCAATTCGCGATATCGAAAGTATGTTCCCAGTCCGAGGTTCAGCAACCCCGCCAACAGGATAAAAATGTGACGCGTGCGATAAAGCAGGCGTGGACCATCAGCCATGCCTTTGAGATGATTGAAGTAGCGGTCCATGTATTGGCCGGTGAGCAGAAAAACGATGACAACGAAAAGTCCAAAAATTAGATGGAATCGCTTCATCTGCGCATGTCGGACTGAGCAACAGGCGTATAGAGTACAAGCTTTAGCTTGCGTCGTGGCAAAGAGTCACCTGAAGCTTCACCCGACCTTGTCGCGCAGGAGCAACCTGAAGGTTGTACTCTATACGCCTGTTCCGGATCATTATTCGTTAGCTCTTCCCGTGAGCAGCGCATCACTCCTGAGTGTCTGTGGTCCACTGTCGTTGCACACGGCGTATGACGCGCCGGGATACATCGTGACGCCCGCGTGTTCGCCTTTGGCATTGAGGATGTAGAAGTTGATGCCAAAGTTTGGATTGCCTTTGCTGTTTCGCAAACGCTTCTCGACGGTGTTGGCTTTGATTCGCCGGAGCGCCTCCATGCCGGCGTCCTTCGGATGCTTGCCGCGGCGCATTTCCTCGACGATGAGAAATGAACAGAGGTTGTAAAGATTCGCCTCACCTCGGCCGGTTGATCCAGCGGCACCCACTTCGCCGTCGACATACAGCCCAGCGCCGAGGATCGGTGAGTCTCCCACACGCCCGGGGACCTTCCAGGCAAGTCCGCTGGTCGTGGTAACTCCGCAAATCTCGCCCTTGGAATTAATTCCGTTGCAGTTGATCGTTCCGTAGTAGTGTTCGCGGTCGATAAGTCCTTCCTCAACCATCTTCAAACCCTCGCGGCGCCAAACTTCAGCCCGCGTCTTCGGATCGAGATAGTGAGATGGATCCGTGCGGCGTTTCCACTCCAACCAGAGCTTCCGTGAATTGTCTGTGTTTAGGTCGTCTTCGATCTTGAAGCCCATGTTGCGGGCAAAAATCTGCGCGCCTTTGCCGACGATTAGGTGATGGTCGGTGTAGTCCAGGACTGCCTTCGCCACGTTCGAAGGAGTGCGAACGCCTTCCAGCGCGGCAACAGCTCCGGCGCGCTTCTTCGGGCCGTGCATGCAGGAGGCGTCAAGCTGCACGATGCCATCGGCATTCGGCAACCCGCCATAGCCAACGCTGTCGTCGAGTGGATCCAGTTCGCAGATGTTCACGCCGGCAATGACCGCATCCAGGACGTCGGCTCCCTGCGTCATCATCGTGAAGGCCTTCTGCACGGACGTCATGTCGCCGCCATTCTTGAAACGATTGCCATTGGCGGACGCGATTACCACAGGCTTGACGCCTGACTGGATCAGAATGGTTGGAAACTGTGCGACTGTCGGTTTTGCTGAGGCTAGAGTCAGTCCGGCGATGGCGCTGTCGCGTATAAACTTTCTACGTTTGATTTTTGTCATAGGCTCTCTTTGATCCTCTCTGCAGTCTTTGGCCCGATACCGTCTACCATTTCCAGCCCTCCGCCATCAACAAACTTCTTCAGTTCATCACGTGAGGAAACTTTAAACTTTTGATGAAGTGTCGCGGCGGTCTTTGGCCCAATCCCGGGAATCTCCAATAGGTCTAACACACTCTCCGGCGTTTCCGCAGTTAGTCTCTCCCACGCGTTAAAGGAGCCTCGGTCCAACAACTCGATGATCTTCTGGGCGATGGCCTTGCCGACGCCGGGGATCGACTGTAAACCAGCGATGCCTTCATCCGCGGCGATCTTTTGCAGGGGAGTGGGCCATGTTTCTATGGCTTCGGCGGCGTTTCGATAAGAACGCAGGCGAAAGGGATCGTCGCCGCGAATATCCATCAGCGCGGCAAGGCGGTAGAAACGTCGGGCTATCGCTTCGTTGTCCACTATGTTTAGAGACCGATTGCGAAATATTTGGCGCCTAATTCTCGCGCAGTATACTGCAAAGACGATCCACGAAATACACGAAACTACTCGAAATATGCTCTCTTAGTGCTGCTTCGTGCGATTTCGTGGATCGTCCTGGTTTCTATGGCGAATTACTCTAGGCGACGATCATGGTGCCGGTGCCGCTGTCGGTGAAGATTTCAGTAAGCAGCGCGTTACGGCTTGTGCCACTGAGAATGTGTGCGCTATGAACGCCGCGCCGAAGCAGCGCAACTATGCTTTGCAGCTTGGGAATCATTCCGCCGCTGGCGGTGCCGTTAGCAATCATCGCTTCAGCTTCCTCGGCGGTGAGCTGTGAAAGCTTGGTATCAGGTTCACCCGGTCGCAAATAGAGACCATCAACATCGGAAAGCAGGATCAACTTTTCTGCCTTTAGTTGCGCGGCGATTTCGGCGGCGATGGTGTCGGCATTGATATTGAAGACGGTGCCTTCAGCGTCGGCTCCCAACGAAGAGATAACCGGCAGATAACCCTGATCCAGCAACACAGTCAGTAGACGCGAATTGATTTTTACTACGTCGCCGACATGTCCGAAATCGACTTGTGACGTTTCACCTGTTTCGCGGTTTAGCACATCCTTCGGCGGCCGTCGTTCGGCGTGCACGATGTTCCCGTCTACTCCGGACAAGCCCACTGCTTCTATACCACGATTGCGCAAGGCCGACAGAATGTCTGTGTTGATCTTTCCGGCAAAGACCATCTTGGCCATCTCCAGCGTCGCATCGTCGGTGACGCGCCGGCCGTCGATGATTGTTTGCTCGATTCCCATCTGGAAGGCCAGGTCGTTCAGCTGTTTTCCCCCGCCATGGACCACGCAGATACGCATTCCCACTTGATGCAACAAGGCAAGCTCTTCGGCTAGCGAGCTTAGATTCTCGCGGTCTTCGGTGGCTTTACCCGAAAGCTTGACGACAAAGGTCTGCCCTTTGAACCGCTGAATGTAAGGCAGCGCTTCACGAAGTAAATCGAGCCTCAGTTGATCGCCAACTTCGTTGGTGTTCGACATTTCTTTCATATCCGCGTTGCCCCCGCCCTGTCATTTCCGTTTAGGAGAGCGGACTCGTCCGCCGACCAAGGCACAAGTGCCCACTCTAAACGGGAGGAAAACTCTGTACTCATTCGCATCTATCTACGCATCCACACCTGGCGTTACTTCCCCAACAACTTTCCCAGAATTGCCTTCTGCACATGCAACCGGTTCTCAGCTTCGTCAACGACGACAGACGCAGGCGAGTCGATCACGCCGTCAGTCACAATAACGTTTCTCCGGACGGGTAGGCAGTGCATGAAAATGCCGCTGTTCGTCTGCGCCATCTTTGCCTCATCCACGATCCATTTCTCACGATACTGAGCACGTTCAGCTATATCGGCATCGCTGGCCCCGTAAAAGTTCTTGCTGCCCCAGCTCTTGGCATAAACAACTTGAGCGCCCTCAAAAGCAAGGTCGATGTCGTTGGTTACCTCAACTGTGCCTCCTGCTTCCGTAGCCTGCTCTTTGGCGTTCTTCATGAGCTCATTGTCTAGTTCATAGGATTTTGGGTGCGCGACAACGACATCGTGGCCCAACTGCGCAGCGGCCAGCAGAAAACTATTCGGCACGGCCATTGGCAGCGCTTTCGGATGCCAGGCCCAGGACAGCGCCACTCGCTTGCGGCCGGCGCCAAGCTTTTCACGAATGGTCAACATATCAGCCATGGACTGACACGGATGATGCATAGCTGATTCCAGGTTAACGATGGGCACATCGGAATACTTTGCGAAAGCATTCAGCACAGGATCAGTTCGTTCTTCTTCCCAGTTTTTCAGCGCGGCAAATGTTCTGACGCCAATCGCGGCGCAATAACGAGCCAGCACGCGAACAAACTCAGCCACGTGCTCTGTCTTGTCCCCATCCATCACCACACCATCGCGATGCTCCAGCGTCCAACTCGTCCCGCCGGGTTCAAGCACGACAGGATTGCCGCCGAGTTCATAAATACCGACCTGCATCGATGCGCGCGTGCGCAGGCTGGGATTGAAAAACACCAACGCAACAGACCGCCCACCGAGTGGCTGCGCAGAATCACGATGTGCGCGGACTGCTTTGAATTGAAGGCCCGAATCGATTAGTCCTTCCAGTTCATCACGCGACCAATCGGCGGTGGATAAAAAGTGTTTCATTCTTTCGAATCGAGCTACTGGTTCAGAGTTCAACCTTCAGGTTGTGTCTTTGGTTCCGTAAGACGCAAGCTAAAGCTTGATGAACTCTGAACTTCGAGCCTGTTGTCCAGACTCTAAACTGCAGGTCTGGAAAGAAGTGACTTTGCCAATCCAAACAGACTGATTAGCAGCCAGAATGCCTCCATCAGGAAAGCCGACAGATTAAAGCGAAACATCAGGGACAGCATGACCAATACGGCGCCCAGCGCATTCAACAACAGATAGCTGACAGCCGAACTCGATAGCTTATCCAGTTGCAGGAGCAGATAAGCGATCACCATCATCAATACGCCGATATTGCCGGCCAAATCGTACCAACCGTATTCCACGTCATCCCCCTGCTTTTAGTTCTTCAGCGCAGCTCGCGCTCGTCAAATGATTTCCTTCAGAACAGCCACGAACAGATCGACTTCAGACTTCTGCAAACACAGCGGTGGCAACAGTCTCAATACGTTAGGATTGCTCGAGGTGCCGGTAATGATCTTGCGTTCGAGCAGCGCCTGATGAATCGGCGCCGACTTACCTTCAAATTCCAAACCAAGCAGGAACCCTCGACCACGCACGGAAACCACTTCCGGTAGTTGAGACAAACACTCACGCAGATATGCTTCAACCGTCCTCACGTTTTCGATCATCGCGTCGTTTTCAATCGCTTCAAGAGTGGCCGTGACGGCAGCCATCGCCACCATGCCGCCGCCAAACGTCGTCCCCAAATCATTCTCCTTGATGTGCGACGCGATGCGTTCGTTTACGAGGCAAGCACCCACGGGAATTCCGCTGCCCAGCGCTTTCGCCACGGTGATGATGTCGGGGACGACGCCCGCTCCCGCGTCACTGCCCGCGAAGAACCAGTCACCTGTGCGGCCAACTCCCGTCTGCACTTCGTCATAGATCACAACGATTCCGCGTTCATCGCAGAGGTCACGCAGTGCCCGGAAAAATTCGGGCGGGGCAGTGCGAACACCCGCCATCGATTGGATTGGTTCGAGCATGATTCCGGCAACACTGTCATCGGCAACCGCGCTCACAGATTCGATGTCCTCGAACTCCGCCTCAAGATGGCCGGGCACGTTTGGTTTGCCGATTTCGCGATACTTGCCAAGGAACGTAGCGCTGATCGCATCCGCCGTGCGCCCATGAAACCCGCCAGAGAACGTAATGATTTTCTCGCGTCCGGTTGCCATGCGCGCCATGCGCATCGCGTTCTCGTTGGCTTCGGTCCCTGAGTTACAGAAGAAGGCTTTGGTCAATGACTCGGGAGCAATGGAAACCAGCTTCGCGGCAGCTCGAGCCCGAGTGTCCGAGAAAACCAGATTGGAATAAAAAAGTAACTTCTCAGCTTGCTCGCGGATAGCCGCAACCACGTGAGGATGCGAGTGTCCTGTTCCCGCTACCGCGTGACCGCCGTAAAGGTCCAGATACTTTTCGCCGTCGCTTGAATAGATCCACACCCCTTCGCCGCGCTCGGCAACCAGAGGCATCTTCTTATAGGTCGCGAGCTGATAGCGTTCCTCAAGCGCAACGACCTTCTCCAGGGTAGAAGCAGTTGATTTCATGACAATAACTTCGCCACGCTGCGTAGGAGCCGAATGTTTATAGAAACAACTGAACTAAAAGTTAGACACTCTGGAGGAGTGCAATGTACGACCGATTTATTTCGCTCCTATGGAGCTCGGCACCTAAAGAGTCGACTGGGGCTATAAACATTTCGCTCCTACGGAGCCGGTTACGGATTGGTTCCGACCAACATCAACCCTGTTTTCTCATCAAGTCCAAACATCAGATTCATATTCTGAACGGCCTGGCCCGCAGCGCCTTTGACCAGGTTATCGATGGCAGAAAACACAACCACCTGTCGCCCACGTACTGCAAAACCTAGATCGCAAAAGTTAGTAGTCTTCACCGAGTTAATATCGGGGGAGCCTTTCACCAATCGCACAAAGAACGAATCGCGATAGAAGTCTTTGTAGATCTCGCGCAGCCGTTCCTCTGTCAGCTCTTCCTTCGTTTCCGTGTAGATGGAAGCGAAGATGCCTCGCGACACCGGCAACGAATGGGTCATGAAAACCAACTCGCTGGTCCAATCGCCAACGCTTGCAAGCTCCTGTTCGATCTCGGGGACATGCTGGTGCGTAAACGGCTTGTAGGCGTAAAAGGAATTCATGCGCTGCGGATGATGCGTGTTGGCCGCAGCCTTCGCTCCAGAGCCAGACGATCCGGTCTTAGCATCGACGATGACGCGCCCATTGGTAAGGCCGTTTGCGACAAGGGGCGCGAGACCGAGCAGAGTGCCGGTGGCAAAACATCCGGGATTCGCGATCAAAC
>DASQKG010000018.1:0-11856 GCA_035630655.1 Pyrinomonadaceae bacterium | reverse complement strand
TGGCCCACTGCCGAAAGGCACGCCGGTTAGCCTTCTCGCGAATCTGAATATTTTGTATGAGGGTTCGAACCTGCTCGAGCGTGGGAAATATGATGCAGAAATATTGAAACTCCTGCTGGAAGTAAAGAGGGCACTGAAGGCCCTGCCGCGCGGAGCTAGTGATGAAGAGGCGACACGAGTTTTGACGCCACTGGTACCTCAGCTTCTTAAACTCAGTAAGTGTCCAGACCTTGTCGTAAATCGAGGACACTATTTCGGCACCCATCAGTTTCAAGGGGAACCCGGACTGAGCGATGAAGACAAGCGCGCGCTAATCGAGTTTCTGAAGACGTTCTAGCGATCTTTTGCGGACGTCACACAACAGTGAAAGATGACATTATGAGCGAACGACTCCTTCCCAAGGTATTTGTGGGTTGCTCCACGGACGCTTACCGAATCGCCCAGGCAATTCAGACTAACCTCGACCCACGGAACGTAGCCTTTCTCAAAATCTGGCCGCAGAACGTTTTCGAACCGTCCCATCACACCGATCAGGACTTGATTAAGAGCGCGCCAACATTTGACTTCGCCATTTTCATCTTATCTCCAGACGACGATGTCAAAAGCCATGATGTCGAACAGAAAGCCCCCCGCGATAACGTGATTTATGAGTTGGGTCTATTCATGGGCGTTTTAGATCGTGACCGTGTCTTCCTTTTGCGAGAGAGAAATAGGGATCTAAAAGTGCCGACGGACGTGATCGGCGTCAACCCAATAAATTACACACCTCCTCCTGAAGGGAGTGACGACTGGGAGGCTGCGCTTGGTGCTCCGTCCAACATCATTGAGCAAGCCATCAGGAGACGGGGACTCCGCGCTTCAGCCCAAGAAGTCGTCAAAACTTCTGAGGAGCAGTATCAACTTGCGGCTCAATACTTCGATCGCTTTCTCAAGGACAAATATGGGGTAAGCACGGTCAGAGATTCGATGACTCTAACCATTACAGATTTCGAGGGTTCTGCCACCATGAAGCGAACCTGCACGGGACTGAAGATCTCCGGGGGTATCACGATGGGTCGAATAGCTGAAAAAGTTTATATTCCGACGCCTACGAGCAAAATTCTTCGGCAGCCTTATTTCGTCAGAGACCCGGACTTCGATAAGCCTGTTTTTTTGGATCTGAAGAGACGAGAAGAGCACTTGAGTGAATTCGATGTCGTAATTGGTCCTCCGCTCAGTCAGTTCGACCGAGGTTTAGATTATGAATATGCGATAGACATCTACAAGTTTTGCTTGATGACCAGAGAAGAGATTAGCAAGGCGTATCAGGAGGCGGATTTCAGGTACGAGTATATTTCATTGAAGATTGCTATGCCCTCCGATGAAGCGGTCGTAGAGGTCATGTTTCCTGAACACTATGTGGCCCAGACTTATCCTGCAGTTTTCATCGGTGAATCAGAATCCAGGCACGAGTCAGAATTGAAGAGAGCTCATCCCGGATTTGTGAAAACAGAAAGGGGTGCCCGTTTCACGGTCAATAAGCCCATAGTGGGATTCAACTACTTGATCTATTGGGTGTCGCCTACGCAAACGGATTTTGACAAGATGCAGAAGCGGCTCGTATAATAATGCCACAGTAACGACCTTGTTCGCGTTAGAGGAGAATGTAATGAAGAAAGTAATCGTCACGACTGGGACGCCGGCTTTTGCATAGTTTGCATTCCTACCCTTTCAAGAATCTTCCGCAGGATCTCTCGATCAACAGCGCCTAAATCCTAAAAGCCTCTTCTTCCGCTGGTTAACCCCAGTTTGGGGCCAGTGTGCCGTCGCCCGAGGTAGGAGGCCATCTCTTACGGCGGTCCCGATCGATAAGTCACTGGGTTGCCTTGATTGGAGGCGGCGCCGGCAGCGACCGATAGGTTTTACAGACCTCAGGTTTAGGGCGACGCTGCCCCGGAATTGGAACTAAGAAGGATGAGGACGGAAGGATGAGGCCTAAAGCCGCGATTGAAAGTCGCTACTTTCATTCTTAATCCTTGCGCTTGATCTGGGCAGAGAAGGTCGTACCGGTTGAGTACCGATAGCACGTAGTTGAAATGATTCGTAAAAAATCGCGAATTGATCTCGAAAATGTCTATTGACTTTTGGAACATCCGGGCTTAGGCTGCCGAACGTTTCCATTAACTATTGAGTTCTCTCGAGCCGGAATAGCCTCTTCGCATTCTCGCTAGGAGCCGGCCGATAACCGATTCGCTGTAATCCTTGCTCAAGAGCGAATCCTGATACCACCCCGACAGGTCGGACAGCTTTGTAACTGACGTCAGACGGACAGGAGTGTCTGTCCTACATTGCCAACGGCAGTCTTTCTCAAAACCCCCAAGCACTCGCCGTATCCAGGTTTCAGTCCGTCCAATGGGCTAGCCAAAGCCGAACCGTTAATTGACCGTTCCAACTCATTCGCAGAACAAGAGTCGCGATGGAAAAAGAGCTTATCTTCACGCGGGTTGAGCAACTAACCGGCAATCTGAAACCTACTGGACGTGCATCCGGCTCAGATCTAAAAACATTACAGCGAACGCTTGCCGAGAGCTTTGCCGACGACGCGACCTTCCAGGTTTTCGGGGACCGGTTGCACCACGCGGGCGCTCATCAAATGGAAGCGGCCTCGGGACCAGCGGACCGCTTCCGGCACCTGGAGGACTTACTGGAGCGCCGCGTTGTTCCCGATGAGCCCACCACTCCACCACTCGTTTTTCGCCGCGAGACGGACTTTCACAGTGCCTTGCTGGGCCACTCGGTGCCGGTGTGGGGATCGGGTATGGCTCCCACCGAATCATTGGGCCCCTTTGTCGATGATCTTGGTCTTCATGTTTGGTTTGATATTTATCAACCAACCAGGATGGTCCATGTTTACCGCAAAGGAGCTTCCGCCCCGTCATTGTTGATTCCGATTTGGGGAACAGTAAGCGAAAAGAAGTCTTACAAAATTGAACCGGGAAGCGTGTGGATAGCCTCGGACCTGATCGCAGCGGACGCGGCGCTAAAGGATTATTACACGGGATTAAAGGTGACCGGAGGGTCGCTCGATCTATCTCAAAAAGCAGAGGTCACTGACGGCAAGATCATTATCAAGTTAGGTGCAAACGCAACTCTTCAGCTTAACCTCAATCAGAATAAAACCGGTGCCGCGTCATCATCTGCCGGCTTCGACGCAAACAAAGCGAAGATCAAGCTGCCGGAATTTCTTACTTTGAAATTCAGTACTGGCGTCGGCCAGCTGAGTGCAGGCGACGCCTCCTGCAAAGTTTTCGGATGCGGAGCAGAATTCACATTTAACCATTCCAGCCCGGTGTGGCTGGGTCCCCTGAACCAAATACTGATTCCTTATTCGGTTAAAACTACCGGCGCGCAACCAAACACCTTTGAGATTCTCGCTTCCGACTCGAAACTCTGCCGGTTTAAGGGAAAGGCAAAACTGAAAACCGGAAGCGGGTGGTTGCTGCCGGCTGCGAAAGTTAATCCCTCGCAGTTGGGTGAGGCAGCCGGAACCGGCGCGCTCGGAATCGCCGCGTTGAAAGGCATTACGGCTGCCTGGAACGGACTGAAGGGAAGTCTCACCAAATTAGTCGAGCCGGGCATTATCGTTGAACCCGGAATGGTGACGGTGCTTGATTTCTTTGCCTCGAACCTTAGCGGTAAACAGCGTTGGAGTCTGTGGAAGAATTCGCCGGCACAACATCATTCGGAAATAACTCTCAGGTTTGGTAAGGCTTTCCCATTCATCTACATCTCCGTATCCAAAGGCAGCGAGTCGGTTGTGTTTTTCTGCAAACACAAGGGGTCACTTGATCGACCAGTTGATGCCAATGGCGCCCCCTTTAAAATTGAATCCTCTATCGCGCTGGCAAGCATCGTCCAGAGCGGGAATTCCTTCCGGGCTTTTCTTTTCGACAACGATCTTTTGTTTGACGGTAATTTCAGCAAGCCCGAAGCTCTTGAACGACGCAGCATCACTTTACGAAACGCCCTCTTCGGTGTGACGCGGCCGTATAGTTTGTTCCTGACGGGCAAGCTGGTCGACGACCATATAGAAAAGGGCGTGGTCGCCCTGCTTCATGCGGTTTATCTCTATCTGCCTACGCTTCCGGATCCGTATGTCGCCAGTTATACGTCGCTGCTGCGAGGAGGAGGGCAAAGGGAATTCGGGCAACTGCAAATTGCGCTCGCCGGTTTTGTGAAGTGGCCGGACCCGTCGGTGGCTGAAGATGACGATGCGTTTGGTTCTCCATACGTTTACTTCAGGTTCGCACCGCTCGATCTATCGCTGCTCTTCAACAGCGCTACTGCAGTTAGCGCTGTTTCCCAGCCCAATCAACGGATAGCGACACCGGCTAATAATTTCCAGGCCGGCGTGCGAACGTTCAATCGCAATCTCATCTCGAGAGATGCACTAGATCGCGCGACTCTGCCAACGCCGGCAATCGAAACACGAACGCAGGTTGAACACGACGCGGCGCGTGTCGGTGCTACTTTCAGCAGACCTATTGAAAGCTTATTGCAGTCGGACGATGCGCAAACGCTTCTGCGCGAGATGGACACGAATCCAATGTTTGGCCACTTGCCAGACAATGCTCTTCAGGTAGACAGAGTGTTGCGCGTTGCAAACGAGAATACGGCTCGCACTGATGAGCAAAGTTTTGCGGCAACAGTGTCCACCGAGCGTTCCGCGCGATCCGCGAACGTGATGGTACCGCCCGACCGTGGCCATGATGGCCGAGAAATCCTGCCGGATATGTTTCGGCTGCTCGACGTTTCCAGCAGGGCCGATCAGATGGGCGTCAGTTTGGGAGCAGCATTGCGGGTGAGGAACGACGAGCGAGGAAATGCCACCGTTTCGGGAACAACGAGCTCGTTAATGTTGGTGTCCGGGATGCCGCTCCAGATCCTGAATATGGACGTAGTCGGAGTAGCGCAGAACCTGCGAGCTTTGACCTTGCCGCAGATCTCCTGGGAACCGATTTCAAACATGGCTCTGCCGGTCGAAGGTCCTTTCAATATCAATGAGTGGCTGGATGATTTGATCACGATTACTCCGGGATTGGTGGTCTACGACGACGATGGCCCGCCTACACGCTTTTTCTCCGAAAGCCCATACCTGGTCCCGGTCACACCGCTCTCGGTGACCAAGCATTTCATAAAGGAATATAACGACGAACAAAACGCGAGGCAGTTGCACTCAATCTTTACGTTGCCGTTTGCCTTGATTGCGCGGGCCAGCTTTGAACGCGACGCCGCGAACCCGGCCAACGACACCGCCAGGCTTTCGTTCAATCGCCCACACTTCGATGGACTGCATGGTGGATTACAAATCAAGTCGGTGGCGCTCAAAGCAAACGCATTAGGCGAGCTGCCGTCATTCAGCGGGAAAACTCTTCAAATAGATAACAACATCAGGTGGGTACTCTTTGGGATTCCGCTCACCGGCAGTACGCTCGGCAAGACGGTCAAGACAATCTTTAACAAGATCATGTCCGTCGATAAGCCAAAGGTCCCGGTCGAGAAGATAGAGTTCTCGGGCTATGGCGCCAGCATGTTTAGTGATTGGTTCAACCACAAAGCGACGATCGCAGATGTTAGCCAGGCCAAGTTTGATGTGTTGGTTGGACGTACTGCCCATGAAGTGGTGCAGGTGCGAAGCGTGATGTACACGGAGGCCGGCTGCGTCCATGTGGTCCGTACCATCACCCTGATGCGTTCTCCAAACGGTTATGTTTTCCGGTCAGACTCGGGCTGGAAGGCGGAGAGCGACGCAGCCTTTGACTGCAACTACAAGATCGTATTTGGTCAGACTGAAGTCGAGGTTAAAGACACCTATGAGTTTCATAAAGGCGCAGTGAAGGGCATCACGGATATTCGCGAAATCAAAGACTACCCCGCGGCAGGGAACTTCGAGTCCTCATTCAGCCTCAATGAAAGCGGTTTGCCCGCCAAACTCAAGATCAAAAGCCTCGTCGAGTGGAAAAAGGTTTTCGCGAGCCTCGGAAGTCTTGACGATCAGTTAAAAGTGGAACTTCAGGCTGTGGTTTTTGACGGCGACGTTCACCTGGATAACGTGACCAGCGGTGGCGTCAAAGATACAGTAGCCGGCGACTTTAAAGTCCAATCGCGAAAGATGCTGGGCTACGTGCAACTCCAGCCCTCTTCGATCCTTATACCACCGAAGGTGCTGGCCGATCTTCTCTACTTCCAGGACGGATCACTCGGTGGACCGGTCGATTGCATTATCGATGTAGCAAACTCGAAACAGAAAATGCGTCTTGCGCGGATCGACCTGAATCCCGCGCTCGACAACGCGAACAATCACATCTTTACCGCGGCCGTTCGAGGTTCCCTGATCCTGCCGCAAGACGGATCGTGGTCAGTGGTGACCCAACAAGTCGACACCAGAGACGTAAAGCTGATCGAGGAAGGGAAGACCGTGCCGCTAATCCGCCGCGCGGGGGAATCCATCTTCCGCATAGCCGATCCACGTGACGTGGTTAAGCCCGACTCCAACTCCAATTTCGGCGTGGTCCAATCAACCGGCACGCAGAAGCTACTCTTCGACATTCCACAGTTTGCGCCCAATCAGAAGAAGCTGAAGAGTAGCCAGACATATTTCGCCGATGCCTACAAATTGCTTAACTCCAAGGGCATATTTCCAAACGTCGCCAATGCACTCCCGTTGACCAATAATGAAAAGGAAATTGAGATTCTCGGCGAAGGGTTGATGAGGATGGCTGATAGAAATCTCAATCTCAGCACCCTGCAACCGCCCGATTTCTCCTATCCATTTGTGAACGAGCCAGGGATCTTAAAAATCTATGCTGAATACAAAAGCAGCGGTGGATTGCCAGGAGACCTGAAACTCGGAATTGATTCGGCAGCCGGGCTGGCAGACAAGTGGAAGGCTGCGCTGTCGAACATAAGCATCGTAGTCGACCTTGGTCCGTTTGAACGATTGATGTGGGTGGATGGGAACTTCAATGCATCGAGCGGCGTGAGTACGAAATACGACAAGCCCAATCTGCAATTTGGGCCAATGCTGGAGAAGGTAAAGGACATTCTTCAGGTTCTGAAGACTTTGTCAGGTGATGATTTTGACAACGGCATGAAGGTTGGCATGAGTAACTCGCCGGACAGTTGGGAATATAAGTTCGACTGTAGCCAGGAGATTCCGGTAATCAAATTCCCTTCGCCCGCTCAGTTAAGCCTCAATCCAAATCCGCCGCTGAAATTGGAAGCCGGCCTGAAAGTTGGTTTTTATTTCAACGCCCTAATCGCAATCCCGACTGATCTCAAACAACTGGTTCCCGGCTGCGGCGCTTATGTCGAGTTCTACGGCCGCATCCAGGTGATGTGTTTCACCCTGGCCGCGGCCAGCGTCTACGCTGTGGGCCAGGCAAATCTTGGAATCGCAGCTGACTCCAAAGCCGGAATCATTTTGAGAATGAAATTCGGTTTTGGGGTTGAAATAGTGGTAGGCCTGCCGGTGGTTGGCAATGTTTCAGTCCTTTACATGGTCGAGGTGGAGGTTGGCATCTCATCCGCAGCGGTGACGGTAGGGGCGTTCATGCTCTTCCGCGGACATGCGGAAATCTGCGGCGGCCTAGTAGGTGTGACTATTCAGATTGAAGCGGGCGGATCCGTCACGCGCACCGCTAATGAAACCAACTGCATAGCCCAGGTCACGTTCTCGATTGATATCACAATCGTATGGGTCATCGACATTTCGTTTTCTGACACCTGGCAAGAGTCGCGCCAGATTGCGTAGCTGTAGTTTCATTAACTAAGAGATAAACATGCTACTTCCTGAAAAACTCCGCATCCTCACTTTCCCGCAGCGCATCTCCGGAAACCAACTGGAGCTCAACGTGTTGTTGCTGCCAACCCAGGGATTGCTCAATCTGCAGACGCCGTTTCCAAGTCAGTTGAACGTTGGAGGCAGCGTGGATCTCCCGCGGTTCATCTCTGCAAATCTTCAACTTGAAGTGACAACACTTCGAGGATTAAGCTCGTATCCTTTTTCAAAGCCTGCTTCCCTGGCCAGCGAAGGTGTGACGGCCCACACCGAAACAACCACGCTGGCGTTCCCGGCCAACCTTCCACTCATTTACGAGGGTCTGGCGTCGCAGTTTAAGCTCATTAAGCTCACTCCTACTTCTCCCAGCGGAACAACGGACAGTGGCGCCGAGTCGCCCTGGGCAGACAGTGATGGGATACGGAAATACCTCCCAGTCTCTTATCGCAGTGCCTTTAACTTCACCAATCCGCGAACTGAGTTTGCGAAGACGGATGACAGCTATCACTGCGCTTTCAAGAACACTACATTTAATCCCGCTTTCAAACAGGGGCCCGACGAAATTAGTTGGGGACGAGTGATTGCATTTTGTTTGCGTCAACCCCTGCTGGCTAAAAGCATCGGCTTGCTGCATCAATGGACGCTGACTTTGCCCGACGCCAACTACTTTGCCGACGGTGGCTGGGTTTACTTTCATCTAACTACTCCGCCAAATCAGTTTGGGATTACGAATCCGGCGCTTGAGTTACGAGAGTATGCGGCGCGCATTCCTGACATCAATGGACCAAGACAGTTGTTTGCGGCCTTACTATTCCCGGTGGTTCCGGGGCTGGCGCCCCCAAACGGTGATTTTGATTCCCTCAAAATAGAAGCCGCCGACTACGACGATGGCTTCGCGAAGATAGTCCATGCATTTCAACCCGTCAGCGCAAACATCTTGAGCGAAGAGCCCGACGGTATCCACGTGCAGAAGGATGCGGGAATTCGTTTAGGTTGGGACGATGAGCAACTACTCATCTGGCAAAACCGCCAGGTGTTGGCTGACCCGACCACGCCGGGAGCGCGTATCGACGCTCCGCTGGGAGTTTTCAGTTATCGCGTCGACGTTAGAGAGAAGGCTGAACCGGAGAATGACTGGGCTTCGCTGGTGCGAATCCAAAACAAGGAAGAGCTCCTGCTCGCGGGAGAGTCAATCGCCCCGGCGCTTACTCCGATGGAGTCAGGCGTGCAGGTGTATCCCTCCCGAATAAACGCCGACCCAGCCGGCCTGTTCTGGTTACCCAGTTTCTTCACCCAGTGGTATGGCCCATCCCTGGTTTTGCCGGACGAGCGAGCGGCTCAGTTGGACGAATCTGGAGCGCTGGCGAAGCCGGGCAGTTACAGTAATGCAAAGGCACACATCGACGCCAAGCCGGATCAAAAAGGCGGGCTGTATCAACCTCTCCTGCCGGTCGAACCCGAACTGAAGTATGGAAAACAATATGAGTTTAGAGTGCGCCTTGCGGATATGACGGGCGGTGGCCCACTGGTGGATGACAACGAGCTTAATGATGCGCCGGCAAAGAGCGCGTCGGTGGTTTTCAAGAGATACGTAGCGCCAAAACAGCTCAAGGTCGTGCCTGAGGCGGCCCAACCCAACCCGACGTCCACTACCAACGTGTTTTACGAAGGGGACGAATTTGAAATCTCGCGCCCTCGACTCGGGTATCCCGCCTTGCTCTTTACCGAAATGGATACGGCCGACGCGTTTCAAAGACTCATGGAAGACAAGACTCTTCTCCACACCGGTAAAGTGGGCCTGGAGAGAATTAAGGACCAACGGGAGGTCAGCTACTTTGACCCCGACGTGGATCGTTTCATGGTGATCGTGGAAGTTAAGTCGTTGTTGCTTGATAACCTCGCCTCGCTCAATCAGCGTGAAGCGTACATCCCGCTCTACACGACGTTCCGTACGTTTCCGAATGATCCCAAAGAGTCGTTTACCCTGGCACTGGAATACCGCGACGCAAACGTGATCGATTTTGGAAACAAAATCAATCTTGGCGAGCTGAACATCTCGCAAACAGACATCGATAATGCCGACGAAATAGTTTTGCCAAGATCAAGAGACATAAGGATCACTTTGTTGCCGGTCTGCTCCGACAAGGAAGATAAGCCGGAATATTTTGGTTTCGCCGAAACTGTGATCGCCGGCGAATTCGTGCGCGCAGGAGAGCCGATCCAGTTTTTTGTGAGAGAAGACGCAACCGAGGAGACAGAGTTTTTCAAGCTGGTTGTCGAATCCAGGGAGTTGCAAGGCATCTACCTGCAGCCCGATCCGCCGAAAGTTAATAACCCCCAAACGTTTGTGTGGGAGCTTGTGGCTGGCAAGGAACTGGAGCAAAGCACGCTGATGCAGCGTTTGGCTTCGCAGCTGAAAGTAGATTCGACGGGGTTGACCTTAATAGGCAAACCTGGCGAGCGAATTCAGTTTGGTTGTAGCAACCGTATCAGGCACACCCTGGCGCCGGATAATTCTTCGCTGACCTTCTCGACCAAGGCAGATCTTTTCAATCACTGGTTATGTGTTCTGTCGTTTGAAATTAATCGGGATTGGAGCTGGAAGGGACTGAGCGATGCGGGAATCGAGATTAGTCGTGAGAAGCAATTCACCGATGAGCCGGCCACTCTTGAAAGTGATGTCGTCGGATATTTGCAACTGAAGGACACTGCGAGCCGGGTGGCTACCACCGGGCCTGACAGAACCTATACCCGCGTTTTGTTTATCGACGCTGTAGAACCGAAAAAGGATCTCGAGAAACCCGAAACGTTGGCGAACCCTTTTCCAAACACTCTTCACCTCAACTATACGTTGACGCCAAAGTTTATTCCCGGCGTGACCGCCGCGTCTGCTGCACAGCAAATTGTTTCTCGCGAGGTGGATCTGCCAGTTACTACCATACCCAGCCAGGTACCGAAAGTTGTGGCTGCGGGGTACGCGCTTTCGCCCTATCGGAAGGACGAAGACTATTCTGAGACAGCGGTGCGGCAGCGTTACCTGTGGCTGGAATTTGAACATCCAATCGAGGATCCAAACGATACCTACTTTGCCAGAATACTTACCTACGCACCCGATCCCTTGTTGAGTTTCCCGAACATGGACCAGACGATGGTGAAACAGGAAGATTCCCCGCTGGGCATCAGTCCTGAATTAATCCGTGTGATTACTAATGATCAAAGCGACGACAACGCCGGCATCGACGCGATGCAAATGATGATGGCAGAGACGAGCGAGCCTGACGCTTTGATAAAGGTATCTCCCGTACATTATCTATTGCCGCTGCCACCGGGACTGCATAACGAATCGAATGAGCTCTTCGGGTTTTTTACGTATGAGATCAGGGTGGGCCATTCGAATCGAATCTGGTCCACGGCGAAAGGGCGGTTTGGCCATCCAATCCGGGTAAACGGCGTGCAACATCCCGCACCGCCACTTAAGCTCCTGGTAGACCGGACACCGAAAGGCATAGTCGCTACCGCGCAGTATGCAACGGCTGTCTTCAATGGCAGGAACGTGACCAGCAAGCCTCCGAAGACGGAGATCTGGTGCATGCTTTATGCGCAGACCCGGCAGGCGGACGGCAAAGAGAATCGGAATATTCTTTTATCCGAATTGAAGCTCGAACTTGTGAAGCCTAAGGTCGCGCCGAACAAGTTCAAGATCGTATCAGTCAACCTGGATGCCCCCGCGACTGGGTTCCAGCGCTGGACGGAAGCGGAGATACAAGCATTGTTGGAAAGATTTAACCTGCACAAGAACACCCACCTGAGTGTGCTGGCCGTGGAAATGATGCCGCGATACGACCAGTACTTTTTCAAGGGCCCCACGCCCGACACATCCATTCGCCCGCTCTCACGCGAATTAGGGCAGTACCGCATTCTTCGAACGTCGCGGTTGGTCGCTGCGCCGGAGATTTGTTAACACCACCGGAGTATTCGCGCCCGCAAAACTGTAGATTGATTGGAGGCGGCGATCGGAATCGAACCGATGAATAAAG
>DASQKG010000017.1:0-17094 GCA_035630655.1 Pyrinomonadaceae bacterium | reverse complement strand
TAGATCATTGCTTAGAATGCCGAGAATGATCTGCGCTTCCAATTGCACACGAATCGGAACCTCACTGCTTTTTGAGAGCCAGAGCCGCATACGCAAAGTTAGGGTAATTGAAAGATAGCGATGAGGTTAGAAAAAAAAGACAAAAAAATCCAGGGATTCAAGACCGGCGGCAGTTTCCCGCATTCTCCTAATCCGGTCCTTACGATAGTCTAACCTCCGTTGAAGGAGGCGAGTCGAACGAAGAAGCTATGTCCATAACGGGTTCCGCCACACTTGAAGGCACCACGCGCTACCGGCAACGTTTTCAGGACACCGCGGCGCCTAATCATTTCCGCGAAGCTCAGCATCTACATCTGTCGTCGATCGGCATTGGGACATATCTAGGCGATGCGGACGAGGTCACCGACGCCAACTACGCCGATGCGGTTGTGCGGGCGGTCCAGCTTGGCGCTAACGTCGTCGACACAGCAGCGAATTACCGCTTTCAACGAAGCGAACGTTCGATCGGCAAGGCGTTAAATGCCCTGGTTGAGGAAGGCTTTGCGCGAGACGAAATTGTTGTGTGCACGAAAGGCGGATACCTGCCGTTTGACGAGACTCCACCGCGCGACATGCGCGGTTATGTTGAGGAGACTTTCGTCAAACCTGGTATAGCGCGCCTGGAAGATTTCGTAGGCGGCAGCCATTGCATGACGCCGGCCTATTTACAGAACCAACTGGACCAGTCACTGCGAAACATGAACCTGGATTGTGTTGATCTTTATTACATTCACAATCCGGAGTCGCAGCTGGGCCAGGTATCGGAGAGCGAGTTCTTCAAACGTCTGACATCAGCGTTTGAGAGTCTCGAGCAGAGTCGGGCCGCCGGCAAGTTGGCATTCTACGGCGTCGCAACATGGAATGGTTTTAGAGTGGCTTCGGGTACAACCGGCTATCATTCGCTGGAGCAGATGGAAGCGGCAGCACGCGAGGCCGGCGGCGAATCACACGGGTTTCGTTTCGTCCAACTGCCTTTTAATCTGGCCATGCCCGAGGCGCTGACAATGGCCAATCAAACGGTGGCCGGCGAGCAGGTTTCATTACTGGAAGCGGCGCAGACATTGGGCGTCACGGTAGTTTCAAGCGCGTCGATCTTTCAGGGGCGGGTCGCCCGAGGTCTGCCGGAGACGTTGCGCGAATCGCTTGGTTCGTTGCGGACTGACGCACAGACCGCAATTCAATTTGTGCGATCGGCGCCGGGAATCACTACCGCACTAGTGGGAATGAGCAGCAGCGAGCACGTCGAAGAAAACCTCGAGCTGGTCGGTGTCGAGCCGCTTAAACCGGAACAACTGCGGCAATTGTTTTCGTAGGAGGACAGACATTGTCTAACTGTATTCGGGGGTCCAAGTTACTTGTTTGAAAAAAGTTTCTAAGCTACGGGCGGTCCCGGAGGGACGTAATGTTTATAGATCGCAGGCTCATTAATATTCGCCCAGCTCCGTAGGAGTGGCATGTTGCCAATTCGACTTATTCGTCGCTTGGAACATTTCGCTCCTCTGGAGCTCGGTCATAGAATCCGCGTCGTGTCTATAAACATCGGGCTCCTTCGGAGCTAGTTACGCTTGTTGGCTAAACTGCGTGTCTGATGTAGGCGACTCTGCCATGTCTCAGCGTGAATACAAGTCATTTACCGAGTTCTGGCCACATTACGTTGCCGAACACAGCCGGCCGCAAACGCGTTTGCTGCACCTCGTCGGCACCACAATAGCGCTAGGCTGGATTGCTTACTTCGCCGCCGCCGGAAGATGGTGGTTTATTCCGCTCGCCTTGATTCCGGGTTACGGATTGGCGTGGATTGCTCATTTCTTCATCGAGAAGAACAAACCGGCCACGTTTCAGTATCCGCTGTGGTCTTTTCTGGGAGACTACAAAATGATCTGGATGATGCTAACCGGAAAGATCGACGCGGAAGTTAAGCGAGCGACCGGAACATCCGCAGATTCCGCAGATTGATTGACCAACATCGGCGCCTGCGCCCTGCCCTTTTCCCTTCAAGAGTTCATCATCAGTAGGGTTTGCCTTAGCCCGCGAAGCGTGGCGATAGCGTAAAGCCTGGCGTGGAGCGAGGCTTTGCGAGCGCAGCCCCAGGTTGGCGACCATAATGATTTCCAGCGCGCGAAGCGTGCTAGTGCAAACAGCGCGAGTGTCGGATGATGAATAGGCTGTCGCCCACTCCGCGGGCTAATGCATATCACCATCATGAACTCGATCAGAGCTTCCTAAAGTTTATCGGACACCAACTGAAGATAAAACCAAGCGCCCCTCGTTCATTTATGGTGCCGGGAGTATAGAATAGCGTTCTCAAATCAATAACCTCGTTACTGAAGCAAATGAGAGGCAACATTCCCATTCCCGAAATCCCGCACGGCGAAGAGCTGTGGCTGATGGTCGCGATCACTTCTCTTCGCGAAAAGCGCACGCAACAAGGTAAACGGTTCTGCGATGCCACCGCGCGCAATGCTACCGGGACCTTGCCCTTGAAGATTTGGGGCGAAACACTCGAAGTTTGGAAAGATATAAAACCAGGCCTTTGGGGCATTACCGGAAAACTCGAGACGTTTCAGGAGCGCTCGCAGTTCGTCGTTGCCGAATACCGGCCCATCACAATTGAACAATATCGCGAACACCAGAACGCCGAACCGATCCTGCCGCGCGCATACACGCTGGACATCGAAACCCTCACGCTTCCGGATTTCCGCGAACGCGTAGGCCCGCAACTCGAAAGGCTTTTGAAACTGGGCAACATGCGGCTCGAACAGCAGCAACGTTACCTCGAAGATATCGCCATAGAAGAAGAACGCTGTTATCAGCTCGGATCACTCAGCGCAACCTCAGGACGAATCTTGTCAATCGCAGTCCATCAGGGCCCCATCGCCGGCCTCGACTTCGGCCAGGTCGGTCAAAGCGAGAGCGAGCACGTGTTTGGAATCGATGAGGACGGTAACGAGCAGGACGAGAAGAAATCGCTGCTGGCATTTCTGCAATATATGAAGAGCTTCGATCCGGATAGCGACGAGCTCGTGGGCCATAACCTCATTAGTTTCGACTTGCCGTTTATATTTCAACGCTGCCTGGTCCATTGCATCTCCGCCAAACCGCTGGTGGACCTGCGTGAATACAACGTGCGCGGAGTTTTCGACACGATGCGGCATTGGTGGTTAGGAGACCGGCGCGCGCGCGTCAGCCTCGACGACATCGCCTGGGCCTTGGGTATTCAGTCGAGCAAGACCGCGGAAGTCGAAGGCAGCAAAGTCTTCGATCTCTATGCGCAGGGCCGCCTGGCTGAAATTCGCGAATACAACCTCAACGACGTTCGGGTGACGCGCAAGATTTACGAGCGAATGGTTGGCTGTTTTGGGCGGTAACCATTTATCCGCTTTCAAACGTTGGATGGCAATTCGACGAAGTGGTATTCTCGACTCATGAAAACGTTCACGGCAGTTGTTGAGAAGTGTGCAGATACCGGTTTGTTCGTAGGCTACGTTCCAGGTTTCCCTGGAGCACACACACAAGGCGCTTCACTCGAAGAACTTAATCAGAATCTCAAAGAAGTCATCGAGATGTTGCTGGAGGACGGCGAGCCTGCGCTCAATTCTGAGTTTGTCGGCACTCAAACGGTGATGATCTCCGGTAATGGGCAAATCTCCGGTTCTCAAACCTAGAGAGGTTGCAGCCATCCTTGAAAAGCTCGGCTTTGTGGAAGTGCGTCAGCGCGGCTCTCACAAGCAATATAGACACGAGGATGGAAGGTGCACGACGCTTCCCTTTCACGCTAGTCGCGACATTTCCCCGATCTTACTTAGACAAATCGCCAGGGACGTCGGCTTAACAATCGACGAATTCTTAGGGCGAACGGGCAAGAGAGCTGGCGATGGCCCGTAAGCGGGCCAGTGTTTCATTTCCGCAACGGCTCTGTTAAACTTGTTAACTGAATGGATTCACAAGTCTTCATGATCGTTCCTATCTTGCTCCTGGGCGTTGGGCTGGGCGTTGCCGTGAGTTGGCTGCTGCTCAAGGCAAAGGCGGGAGCCGTAACTGCGGCCGAGCAGGCTACGCTCAAGGAACGTTTGGCCGGGCGGGAAAGCGATTTGCAGCGTTTGCAGCAGTCGATGGACCGCGAATTAGTGGAACACAAACAAACGCGTGCTGAAAATGCACAGTTGAAGGCGGACCTCGAGGGTGAGCGGCGCGCGGCGCAGGAACGAATATCTTCTTTCAATCGGGCTACCGAAGAGCTTAGCGAAAAGTTCAAAGCGCTGTCGCGTGACGCGCTAAGAGACAACAACCAATCGTTTCTCCAGTTGGCCCATACTACGCTCGAGAAGTTTCAGGAAAGCGCGCGGGGCGATCTTGAACATCGGCAGAAGGCTATTGACCAACTCGTGGGGCCGCTCAAGGAGTCGTTGGAAAAGGTTGACGGCAAGATTGGTGCGTTGGAAAAGGAACGGGCCGGCGCCTATTCGGAGTTGCGTGAACAGGTGAAAGCGCTGGCGACGTCGCAGCTGCAGCTCCAGGCGGAAACGGGTAACCTGGTAAAAGCCCTGCGCACGCCACACGTGCGCGGACGTTGGGGAGAGATTCAGCTGCGTCGCGTCGTTGAGATGGCGGGCATGCTTCAGTACTGCGATTTTGTCGAGCAGGAAACAGTCGCAACAGAAGACAGCCGCATTCGGCCGGACGTCATTGTTCGTCTGCCCGGGAATCGCACGATCGTTGTCGATGCAAAAGTCCCATTTGATGCTTTCTACGAATCGATCTCGACGAACGATGACGTGATTCGCAGTGCCAGGTTAAAAGACCATGCGCGGCTGGTGCGAGCACATATTGGTTACCTGAGCAAGAAGTCTTACTGGGAATCGGTGCAGCCAACGCCCGAGTTTGTCTTGCTGTTTTTGCCCGGTGAAACGTTCTACAGCGCGGCCCTGGAAAACGATCCGAAGCTTATCGAAGACGGTGTGAACCAGAACGTGATCATCGCCACGCCGACTACTTTGATAGCTTTGCTCAAAGCTGTTTCTTACGGTTGGCGCCAGGAACAGATGGCTGAGAACGCCAAGGAAGTAAGCAATCTCGGCAAGAGTCTCTATGACCGTTTGCGCGTCTTCACAAACTATTTTGCCGACATCGGCAAAGGACTCGATCGCGCACTCGACTCCTACAACAAAGGCGTAGGTTCTCTGGAGGCGCGCGTGCTGGTGACGGCAAGAAAGTTTAAGGAGCGCGGAGCGATAGCCGGCGAGGAAATAGAAACGTTGGAGCCGATCGATAAATCGGCGCGCGCGCTAAGCTTGGACGAAGGCGGATTGTTCCCCGATCTGGTTGCGCCTGATACGGAGGAAGATGATTCGCTTCCACTGCTGAGCGCTAAGGGGGCCGGCGCGGGTGAAAGTAACTCCGGATAGCCACGCGGCTTTGCCGCCCGATGTGCGGCCGCGGGTCTGCCCCGCCGGGAGGCGCCTCCTGAATTTCGGTACTATGCCCCTGGGCGAAACCCGAACATTAATAGAACAGCCCTGACGGAAGGGCGTAGCCATCAGGCGGCTAGCCGCGGCCGGTTAATTCGGGTTAGGCGGCGCTCGTAATCTGTGGAGCACGTTTTTGTCAAAAGAAATTCTGCTAGGCCCTCTCCTCGGCAACAATCGCTCAAAGTTAATTGCGCGGTGTTCGGAGCTTGTTTCACAAGGTCAGTCGGAAAAGTTTCTCTATCTCGCGGCCTCGCATCCTCTGCTCGAACTTGTCACCGAACAAATCCTGGATGGATCAAAGAACCCTGGGGTGTGGGGTGAACTGCCCGTCTATCTTTTCCGCGGTTTTGTCAGACGCATCCTCACCACTGCGGTCGATGAAGTGACCGGGCAGCGATTGACACCACGCATTCCCATCGATCGCGAAGAGCTTCCCTTAAAACGAAGTTTGATTTCGCAGTTGTTGCGGCAATTGAAGGCTCAGGGACAACTGAAAGCAATTGGCGCACTCTCGGGAAGCGAGGGTTGTGTCAGTACGATCGCGACGCTAGTGGGTGAGATACAGCGCGCTGCCAAATCGCCCGCGGAAGTTGCCGAAATAATCGCGAGCCGGGCCCGAGACTTTTCGGGCCCGCCAACCACCGAGCCCAGCCTACACACTCAAGCTGAGTACGACCGGGAAGTGTCACTGCTCTACTCGACGTATTGTGGACTGTTGGATCGATTTCAATTGACTGAGGCAGACGCGGATCAACGACGTGCGTTGGCAGTTGTCAATGGAGAACTCGACGGGCAGACATTCCGGCTTCCATGGCTGGGCAAGGTTGAACTACTGGTGCTCGACGGATTTTTTGATTTCACTCCGGTGCAGGGTGAGATCTTGCGATGGCTCATTCCGCAGGTTCCGGATGCACTGGTGAACCTCAATCAGGATCCGCGCAACCAGGAAATTTTCCTTCCCTTCCAGGAAACGATTGATCAGCTTCAGGCAATCGCTCCCTTCGACGTTCACGCCACTCTCGACGATGTACAACCGACGCGCGGAGCTTTGGCAGGCCTGCGCGAACGTCTCTTCAATCCTGATCGTTCGACCAACCTGGAATCTGGCGATGCTGTCATCGATCAATCAGACACCGGCAAACAGGATGAGATTAGATATCTCGAATGCGGCGATCGTGAGACAGAGATTCGTGCGGTTGCAAAAGAGGTAAAGGACCTAATTCTGCGTCAGGGTTATGATTTGTCCGATATCGCGTTGGTCGTCCGCCAGCGTGCTGCTTATGCCGAGACTATCGCGCGAGTGATGCGGGACGAGTCGATCCCCTGCAATCTCGAGTTGCCGGTTGCGGCGAGCGATATCCCGGCCAACCGGGCCGTCCTGAAGCTGTTTGCCATTTTGGAAGAGCTGGCTCGCGAGGAGTCGATCCCGCCGCGGACCTCCGAGTTGGCCGACTTAATAAAGTCAGAATATTTCCGCTTGAGTGACGAAGACATTGCTGTGCTTTCGCACCGGTTCGATGATACCAACGCCGTCCTCTTCAATGAGAATGATCAGATAACTGATGGCGATCGATTGGCGCAACTCAAAAGGCGCTATCGCATTGGCTTGTGGGATGCCGACGCTCTTGAAAATGCGGTGGCCTATGTAGGCAGCGATCTTCCGGTTGCGCTCTGGCTTAAGCGCGCAGGCGATCTGATCGCCGAACTGCCCGCGGCGGCAGCAACGAGGGAACTGCTAAACATTGATCCTGTCGAACAAGCCCGCGACCCGGATGAGGCCGACCAAATTGAAAATGCGGAAACGGCAAAGCTCGAGGAGCGGGATGCCGAACGGAAGCGCAGACCCTCGCGTGACATTCATCCCGCCGCGCTTGCGTGGACGTCGCTGGTTATTCAGGATTTTTCGCAACGTATCTCAGCCGTGGAACATGAGGGTAGGCCGGCCGCGCTGCGACATTCCCTGATGAAGCTGCTGGACCAGCTTAGTTACCGTCAACAGGTAACGCGACCAGCGCTGCAGGCGGTAGATGACGAGGAACTGCCAACTGCAATACTCAACTACCATAGTCTTGAGGCATTGCGTCGTTCATTTGTCGCGGCGATTAAGAGCATTGAGGTCGCCGCAACGGTTTCGCCTGAACCATCGACCACCAGTCTGGCAACATTTATTGACGAAGTCCGGCGCAGCCTTAATTCCCAATCAATAACGGCAGGATCAACGGATCGCAGCGGGCTGCGAGTGTTGGAGGCTACCGACATGCGCGGACTTCGCTTCCGGGCTGTTTTCGTGGTCGGCCTGGTTGAGGGGGGATTTCCCTTGCGGGCTGCGCGCGATTGGATTTATCCGCACGAGGAACGTGAGCGGTTAAAGCGTTACGGATTAACCCTGGAAGATATTTCGCCCGCCACGCTGCTAAAAGAGGAGCACTACTTCTATCAATCCGTATGTCGAGCGACGGAGCGACTCTTCCTAACCAGGCCGTTAACACTCGCTGATGACTCTGAAACTGTCGCGTCTTACTACATCGATGAATTGCGAAGCGCCGTCGCGCCATTCGTGATCGAGTCGGAGACGGTGCGCCGGGATTACGAAGGAGAAAAACTCGGACAGGTGTCGACTCCTGCGGAACTGGATGTCGCGCTGGTGCGCCAGCAGGAGCGCCATCTTCATCGCGGAGACAAGCGCGAGTTGTTGCCACAGCCCCGCATCAGGAGTTTGCTGGCTCTCGCCCGCAACGATCAGTTTCTCAGCCCGGCAGCGCTGCGGCGCATCGAAATTGAGCGCGAACGTGGTGGCCCTGGTTTTGGGCCGTACGACGGAGAAATAACCAATCCGCAGTTAATTTCGTTGCTAAATCAACGGTTCGGCGCCGACTTTGTTCACAGCGCGAGCGGTCTCAGCACGTACGGCAACTGCGGCTACCGGTTCTTTGGACAACGTGTGCTGAAGCTTGAACCTCGCGGCGAAGCAGCTCTCGATCTTCAAGCGATCGACGCCGGCAAACTCCTGCACGACATTCTGCGGCGCTTCTTTGAAAGACACCGAAGACAGCGGCTGACCGAATTGGACCAGGAGAGCCTGCAAGCGGAACTTCGAGATTTGGCAGACCGGGTTTTTGACGAACATGAACGTGTGGTGCCGCCGCTAAATAAGCAGATTTGGAAAATCGATCGAGAGATTCGCAAAATCCTTTTGGACCAGGTGCTGCTGTATGAGTTGGAAATGCAGCGGAGCGCGAACGCTTTGGGAGTGGTCCCAGCTTATTTCGAACTGGCGTTTGGCGGATTGAAATCGGCTGCTCGTGATCCGGATTCCAGACAGGAGCCGCTTGAAATTTCCCGCTCTACCTTCGTCGGCGAAGAGACAATAAAAGTGAGCGGCCAGATTGATCGAGTCGACGTCGCTGATGACAGCACGTTGATCGCCTACGACTACAAGCTGTCAACCGGGTCAACCAAAGACGACATTAAGTCAGGGCGGAGTTTGCAGCTCCCGATTTATCTTGAAGCCCTGGAGCGATTGATACTGCCGAATCAGGCCATAGCTGGTGGCGGCTATTACGTCATTCGCGGAGGGAACGAACGGCGGAACCGTGGCCTTCATCGTGCCGGCATGGTTCATTATTCGGGTATTGGCAAGAAGGCCGGTGCGGTCATCTCAGATGACGAGTGGCAGCAAATTCGTTCAGACGTGATCGCGAAGGTGTGGGATTTCCTGGACCACATGCGGGCAGGCCACTTTGGTGTGAACCCTTCGGAGAAAGATAAGACCTGCAGGTTCTGCGACTTTTCCGCAGTTTGCCGTTACGAGCGTTTCCGCATAGATCAGAAAAGGCTATCCGCAGACTACGCCGATTCCCCGGAATAGAATTTAATGTCCTTGCAAAGAGAAAAGCGCCAACTGTTACCTGAGCAGGCGGCGGCCGCTTACGAGATCAAGAAGCACATCTCGGTTACGGCCGGGCCAGGCTCCGGTAAAACAACCGTTCTCGTAGAACGTTATCTTCACATTCTGCGGAACAATCCCCATCTCAACATCGACCAGATCGTTGCCATTACCTTTACCAATCGCGCGGCCAATGAAATGCGCGAACGTTTGCGTGCACAGCTGGACCTGATTTTGCAAACGTCTTCAGACAATATTCGCAGGCAGTGGCTTAATTATAAGCGCACGCTTGATGGAGCGGTGATAACCACGATTCACGGGTTTTGTGCGCGTTTGTTGCGAGAGTTCCCGGTTGAAGCTCGAGTTGATCCGCAGTTTCTTTTGTTGGACGAACATCGCGCCGCGATGCTGCTTGAGTCAGTAGTAGAGGAGTGTCTCACGGAATTCATCAGCGCTGGTCACGTTGAGATATCGCGGCTCACTCTCGGTGTCGGACGGGGAAAATTGGCCGCGGCCCTGGCGCAAATCTATCGTGATGTTCGAGGCCAGGGTCTCTCGTTGCGCGAACTCGCGTTGAAGACCGCGCAGAGTCATGCGACGGAAGCCGACCACGCAAACGCCGTCAATGATTTGACGCATGCGATGAACGACTTCCTTTCGGTTCGGCGGACAACGCCTACAGCCCGAGGCAAGCATGCAGAGGTTAGTTCGAACTGGCCGGACTTTAAGGCGAAAGTAGCAACAATTCCCGAAGTTGCGGGCCTGGCCGAATACTGCCGGGCGGTTGAAGGCTTTCGCAGGTTTAGGCCGTCAGCTGCAGGCGATCTAAAACCCTACGTTAATGCGCTCGACTCTTTGGTCTGGGAGTCGAACCTTCTCGGACGCATTCCGCAGCTTTCCCTGGATTTGTTTGCAAAGCAATACGCTCTCGAAATCTGCCTTTTGCTGACACGAATCGATGACCGGTTGAACGAAGAAAAGGCGAAGATCTCGGCGCTCGATTTCGACGACCTTGAATTGCGAGCGCTCGAGGTCCTGGAACGTCCTGAAGTTTTGACGCGCGCCGCTGAGCGTTACAAGTTTTTCCTGGTCGATGAGTTTCAGGACACCAACGGATTGCAGCGACGGTTGCTGGAAAAACTTGCATTACAAAAAGGACGGCGCGAGAGCGCTAATCTGTTTATCGTCGGCGATCCGAAGCAGTCGATCTACAGCTTTCGGGGCGCGGACGTTGCTGTGTTTAGCGCGATGACTGACACGTTGTTGGCTGCCGGCGGGGAAGTTAAGCCGCTGCTGTTGAACTTTCGAAGTCAGCCACCACTCATCAAGTTTTTCAACCTGCTGTTTGAGCGGTTGTTCAGACCGAAAGACGAAGTCGGTCCCAGGGAGCGCGAAGAACTTGGTTACGTTTACCACGAGCCCAGCGACGCCAGGCGAGAGTTGCGCGATGGGGGGCCACTCGTGGAGTTGATGGTGACCACGGAGGCCTCAGGGTACGAAGACGATCCAAAAGCAGATCAGGGCTCGCGCGAGCTCGATGCGCAGCAGCTGGCGCTGCGAATAGCGAGTCTGGTTAATGTCGAACCAGGCGCGCGGAGGTATAGCGACGTTGCTTTGCTGTTTCGGGCGATGACTCAGGTCCGAATCTACGAGTCGGCGTTTCGGCGTGCAAACATCCCTTATCAAACGGTTCTCGGTCGTGGTTTCTATGAACGCCAGGAGATAACCGACCTCATCCAGCTGCTGCGCTTCCTCGATAACAAGACCGATGAGCTGGCGCTCGCCGCTGTGTTGCGTTCTCCACTGTGCGGGATCTCCGACAACGCGTTGTTGGCGATGCGTTGCGCTCCATGGTTGGATGAAGTCGATGCTGGAGATCCGCTTAAACACTTTACCCAAACGCGCAAGCTGGTGGTCGCCCTGCGGCGGCATCGCGAAGTCGCTTACATCAGCGATGACGAGCACGAGCTGCTGGACCGTGCGCGGGATCTGATCGATGGCCTTACGTCGCGGCAGCATCACTATTCACTGAGCAAACTGCTGCGATTTGCAGTTGATCGCGCCGAGTTTTTCACGGTGATTGCGGCGAGTTTTGATGGCGCACAACGCCTGGCAAACGTGCAGCGGCTTTTCACTCTCGCCGAACGTTTCGAACATGCCGGGGCGCATTTGATTCGAGACTTTGTGCGCTACGTTGAAGAGTTTGAAGCCATCGGCAGTCGCGAAAGCGAAGGGCAGATCGACGAAGCGGCAAACGCGGTAAAGCTCATGACTATTCATCAGGCCAAAGGGCTTGAGTTTCCCGTGGTCATCATTCCTGAGCTGCAACGCTATTCGCGAATGCCTGATAACTGGTTCCTGCTGGATCGTCATCGTGGTCTCACTCTGAAGGTACCTGATGGACGGGGGAAACTGGTGGCCGGCTGTACCTTTACGCATTTTGAACAGCGGCAGGCGTGGCGGGAAGAGTTTGAAGGCATGCGCCTGCTTTATGTAGCGGCCACGCGCGCGCAGGATCGTTTGATACTTTCCGGGACGGTCAAAGACATCGCGAAGCTGGGGTTGAAAGGCGAAACGTGGATCAATTGGATTTGGCAATCCCTCGAGTTGCCGACGCCAACACAAAGCACCGTGATCGATCTCGCCGATGACCTTCAGGCGCAAATCACACTGAATCTCGCTGAAGAGCCTTCCGAAGCGACGCCTGTCAAAGCCAGTGCTGAGTCAACAAACGATCGACCAGCAGAGAGCATTGCGTCGATTGCTGAAGCTTTTCCTCTTTTAGGTAACGTCCCAGCCGACCGCACACCTGCGGCTAATAGGTTTAGCGTTACGCAGTTGATCAATTATCGGCGCTGTCCGCGTCAGTACTACTTCGACCGTGTAGTGCATGCGCCCACGCCGGACGCATTAGCTGTTTGGAACAACGCTGAAGCACCTGAGCCTCCGGCAAATCTCACGGCCACTTTGAAGGGTGCAGTAATACACCGTTTCTGCGAGACCTACGCAACGGGTAATAACGCCGAAGAGTTGCTAAGGCAAAGTTTTGATGACGTAGTCCGCACTCGACAGTCTGAGCTCGCCGATCGATTAGTCGACATCAAAATCGAGGAAGCGATCGCAGATCTAACACCGCTCGCGCAGAACTATTTAGCGAGTCCGGTGTTCGAGCGAATCGAAAGAGCTCGCGCGGTTTTGTCAGTACCACCTGCGTTAGCGGGTGGGTCAATTCCGGGTGTCGACGGTGGTTTATGGAGTGAGTTGGGCTTCCGATTGCGACGCCCCCTGGGAATATTGTCGGGAGCGATCGACAAGCTGCTCATCAGTAGATCGCCAACCGGAGAAGGTTTTGAGGTTGAGATCATCGATTTCAAAACGAATCGAATCAGAAGCCCGGAAGTCAGGAGGCAGGAAGCAGGGGGCAGGAGGCAGGAGACCGGTCGCGGTTCGAGGGATAAACGCGGGCAGTTCGCATTCGATTTCGAAACGCCCGTAGTGACTAAATCTTCCGCCTTAGAGCGGCCGGGGCTCTCGGTTGAGGATCAAGTAAGAATCACCGCTTCGGATTATCAGCTTCAAATGCAGGCCTACGCGTTGGCGGTGATGGATCTAATTGATGCGCTGATGCCCGGGCTGAAGCAGGCCGGCCTTTCAATTAAATCAACACTGCATTTCCTCGACCCTAATGTTGAATTTCATCTGTCCGAAGATTTGCTCGTACCGGATGCGTGCGCTCGAGCGATAGATGATGCGATGATGGATATCGTATCTTCCATCGAGCCGAGACAGTTTCCCGTCCGCCCGGCAATGCATTGCCGGATGTGTAACTTTCTTGGCATTTGTCCCCCCGGAAGAGATTGGGTAAGGTCTGCGAAACATACCACAGCAGACGCGCTCTCAATGGCCGCGACCGTTGAGAGCTGATGGTTGAAACGAAAAGTTAGCCCCCCGTCTGGCGCAGGCGCGCAGTTCAGGGTTCAACCTTCAGGTTGCGTCTTTCGCGGCGACACAAGCTAAAGCTTGAACTCTGAACTACGCGTCTGTGCGTTGCAGTGAAACAGGAGGTCCGACAATGGGGACGAGCACGGGGGTCAGCAAGCAGCAAACGTCAATCACCAAACCTTCCGCACAAGCAATACGTTGCCGGCGAAAATTCCTTCGATTCTTTCCCGGTGGTTTTTACGACGAGACTTACATCGATTGGGAACGCGGCTATAAAGAGGCGGCCCACGAGCAATGGAACGAAGTGCTCAACCCGGGAGCCTTCCGCTCGCTTTTAAAGAAAGAGGAGTTTGCGGAGATTGCGGCTCGCGCCGTCCGAATTGAATCGCGCACTAACTTACTTTTTTCGTTTGAGAAAATGGCGTTGCGCGATGCCGTGAAATCAACCGCCGGCGCACGTGCGTTTGCTGAGGGTCTATATGAGTTCCTCAACGGCGGTGGTGATATTGAGCGGAAGCTTAATCGTTGGGTCGACGTTGTTTCAAAGCTGCCGCGCAAACAGACACGCGTGCTCACGTGGCCGTTGGTAACAGTATTTGGTTTTATCGCGGATCCAGAGACTCATATTTTTCTCAAGCCGAATGTGACACGCATCGCCGCACGCAAGTATGGTTTCGACTTCCAATACAAATCGCGCCCTTCGTGGGAAACTTATGTTAGCCTGCTGGAGTTCGCGTCAGCGGTGCGTCGGGATCTCAGTGACCTGCGCCCGCGCGACATGATCGACATCCAATCGTTCATGTGGGTACAGGGTTCGGATGAATATGAAGAGTGAAGTGCAAACAGAAAGACCAGGATAAAGAACCGAGCGCGGTAGCGCCGGATCCGAGAGGCGCGGTGTATGAAGGTAGTATTGCGGAGCGAGCGAGACGGCAAAGTTGTCTGTAGGATCCCGCGCTACCGCGCTCGGTTCCGTAACTGAGATATGACTAAACCAAATACCCCTCAGTTAGGCGACGCAGCGCCAGACTTCACCTTGACGGATGGAGACGGCAACGCCTGGAGCCTAAATACCAACCACGGCAAAGTCGTGGTCCTGCTTTTCTATCCCGGTGACGAAACTCCCATTTGCACGCGTCAGATGTGCTCGGTGAGAGATCGTTGGCAGGACTACGAAGCCACCGGCGCCGAAGTGGTTGGTATTTCAACTGACTCGGTGGAGTCGCATAAGAAGTTTGCCGAGCATCATAATTTACCTCTGCGATTGTTGTCAGACGCGAAAGGCGAAGTGGCGAAACTTTATGGAGCGCAGTCGCTGATCCCTGGCAAAGTCGCACGCTCGGTTTTTGTGATTGACGCCGCAGGGACCATTCGCTATCGCGACGTCAGACCGCTTGGACTATTTCGACCGAAGGACGACGCGGTGATTGAAGCGATAAAAAAGGCGCAAAGTTAGACAGGATTAACAAGACTAACAGGATTTGAAAGAGCATTGACCAAGAGATAGCGCCTTCCTTCTGCTGTGTTCTTATCTTGTCATCTTGTTAATCCTGTCAAAGGTTTCGCTATAATCCTTCAAGGAGAATTCATTTCATGCCTGAAGTTAAATGCAAACACTGTGGTGAGAAGCGTCCGGCGCTCAGTTTTGCGCCGTTGCCAAACGAATTGGGCCAGAAGATTGCCGCGGAGATCTGTCAGCCTTGCTGGAGTGGTTGGCTGCAAAAGCAAACTCAAATCATCAATCACTATGGTCTGGATCTCACGAACCCCGACGCGCAAAACTTTCTCTTCGACAACATTAAGGGCTACCTCTTTGGCGAGTCGCTGCCGATGGCCGAGCAGGCTGAGATCGACACCACAAAAGAAGGCACCGTGAAATGGTAATCTCAGAACCGGCTGCGGTAGCGCCGATGCAATCTTGAACTTGGTTCTTTGTACTTTGAGCGTCGAGTGTTGGAGAATCATCTGGTGACAAAGTACAAAGGACAAAGCACTAAGATCAAAGTTTAATAAGCATTCGGTGCTACCCCGCTCGACTCTCCTAACACCCCGTCAGAAATCCTTCCACAAAAGCATTTACTGTTTCGGAGTTTCTAAGTTAAGCTTTCGCCACTGCCGTTCCAACCCGAGGGCCCGGTCGTTAATCCTGGCCGGTTCTTCGCAATATCAATTGATGGGGATTTGGTCGCTTATGACAAAAGTCCGCCGGTTTTCTCTCTTCGCGCTCGCCCTGTTTGTTTCTGTCTTTTCACTAATTCCATCGGAAGCTCAACGCAGCGGAATCGACACCTACGCGATTACCAACGCTCGCATCGTGACGGTTTCCGGACCGGTCATCGAACGCGGCACTGTGGTGATACGCGACGGTCTGATTGCGGCAGTCGGCGCCAACGTCACCGCACCTGCCGATGCGCGTCTAATCGATGGCACGGGCTTGAGCGTCTATCCGGGGCTGATCGATGCCAGCACGTCGCTGGGAATTCCACAGCCTTCGCCCACGGCGACGCCAACGCCTGGTGGCGGCGGAGGTGGCGGCGGCGGTTTCGGCCAGTTTCGTGCGCAGAGTTTTCTGAGTGTGCCTAATTCGCCGCAACCACCTGGACTTCAGCCGGAGGTGAGGGTCGAAGACTTCATCCGGCCCGGAGGAGAGCAGATTGAAGCAGCGCGCAACGTTGGAATCACCACTGCTCTCAGCGCTCCTCGCGCCGGTATCTGGATGGGCCAATCGGCACTGATTAATCTTGCGGGCGACACGCCACAGCAAATGATTGTGCGTTCACCGGTGGCGATGCACGTAGGTTTCACACCTCTGCGTGCGGGCACATTTCCCAATTCGTTGCTAGGCGTGTTTGCCGCGCTGCGGCAATCTTTGCTCGACGCCCAGCGTTACCGCGAGGCACAGCAGATTTACGAACGTTCGCCGCGCGGTGTCAGACGTCCCGATCAGAACCGTTCGCTCGCGGCCTTGCTACCGGTCCTTGATGGCACGATGCCGGTAGTGATGTATGCGGATCGCGAACGCGAGATTACTCGCGCTCTCGACCTGGCGCAGGAGTTCAAACTCAAAGCGATAATCGCCGGCGGGATGGAGGCAGACAAAGTTGCCGGCCGGCTGCGCGAAAGTAAAGTCCCGGTCCTGCTTTCGCTCAACTTCCCGAGACGAACCACCGCCGCTTTGCCGGAAGCCGATCCGGAACCCGTTAGAGTTTTGCGCGAACGAGTTGAGGCGCCAAAGACGGCAGGCAGACTTGCCTCGGCCCGTGTTGCCTTCGCGTTTCAGTCAGGCGGACTGGCTAACATCACAGAGTTTTCAGCGAACCTCCAACGCGCGATCGAAAATGGGCTGTCGCGCGACGATGCCTTGAAAGCGTTGACTGCGTCGCCTGCGGAAATCTTAGCCGTCTCGGATCGACTGGGCTCAATCGAGGTCGGCAAGATTGCCAACCTGACGGTGACGCGAGGCGATCTCTTCGATCGCAACCGGCAAGTTACGCATGTCTTTATCGATGGCCGCCAGATTGACTTGCGTCCGCCGGCGCCCGCTGCGGGTACAGGCGCGTCCGCGACAGGCACCTGGACACTAAGCGTCGATCTTGGTTCGGGTGACCTTGCCGCAACTCTAACCCTTCAGCAAATGGGCGAACGAATGCGGGGCTCGCTCCAGGGAGCTTTAGGAAGCGGCGACATCGCAAACGCTTCGAGTGGGCCAGGCGGCGAGGTCCGGTTCACGGTGCCGGTTACGCTCGAAGGACAAACGTC
>DASQKG010000016.1:0-6191 GCA_035630655.1 Pyrinomonadaceae bacterium | reverse complement strand
CCGCTCGATGTGCTCATGTTTCTCGGCTACCGGTTTTACGTGGAAAGGATGAACGACCAGGTCCTGATAATGGACCGCTATTTCTACGATACGCTGGTCGATATCACAGGAGCACGCCGCACGCTGCAAACACGGTTTCTTTCCTGGCTTACGCCCACTCCTAATTTATCGATCTATTTAGACTGTAATCCGGAGAAGGCGTTTGGTCGAAAGAAAGAATTTTCAATCGATTATCTCCAGGGCCGACGTCTCTCTTATCTGAAGCTCTTCTCAGATCTGCCCACAATGTTAATCGTGTCGACCGACCAGGATCTCGACACCACACGGCTCCATTTAGCGAATGCCGTAAAAGAACGAATGGTGGCCCATTGATGATGACACAGCGACAGTCTTACGGCTCGATCATTTTGCGGTTGATGCTCAGCGGCACACTTGAACCCTTCGACAGCCGCACCATGCTTTGGGGCGAGCTCCTTCATGTGGCAGCCCAGAATGGAGTGCTGATTCGAGTTGTCGACCAACTTCAGACAATCGGCCTGGAACCGAGCCACTTTTTCTATACCGCAGTAACAGAAATGCGAGCACGCAATCAAAGGAAGCTCTCACTGATGGCGCGAATCGGCGAGCGATGTGTCGACGCCAATATCGATTTCATCTTTGCGAAGGCGCTGCAAAACTATCCCGACATGGGCGGAGACATTGACCTTTATGTCGAACCCCGCTCAATTGATGTGGATGCTGGAATTCTCAGAGGTTTGAAGGCCACACCGGTGAAAAGAAATTTGCGCAACCTCATCGACGGTAGCGCCACCTACCGGCTCGCTGGTTGCGACTCGGTGCTCGACATTCATCATGGCCGCGTGGGGATGCTTGGCGAACACAAGCTTTTCGTGGGTCAAATAATCAGGAACGCGCGCCAAGTAACAGTGGGTGGCGACGATTTTCTGACCCCGTCCCCCGAGGATCAATTAATTTTGCAGGCGATGCAGAAGGTGGTGCAGAGAAGCTATCTGCGACTGTCCGACGTCCTGACGACAGTCACCCTGTTTCGTGGAGCAGGATTGAACTGGAACTACATTCTCAACACCGCGAAGGACCTGAACATTCTTTACGGGCTCAGTTGCTACCTCAACTTTGTCCAGCGGATCAATCGCGAGGCTTTCAAAGAAGACTTATTGCGCCCCTTCCTGAAGCGGTCGCTGATCTCACCGAAATCAGAATCGATTGAATTCAAGGATGGATTTTACCGGTTCGCGCGGGTCAAGGTAGGAAGCCGTGGTTATGCCAATAAGTTTTGCTCGGCATTGCTTTCGGAAAACTGGAGTGTGGCCAGTAGGCTTTCACTGTTGCCTGTGTTGGCGCTGAGTACAGCGGTGCGGAAGTTAAGGATGACCGCGTGACATCCCAGGCCTCAGAAAGCAAGTGGCTCTTCAACCCGGAGGGCTGACTCCTGTCACTACCGCTCTATCTAATAGACCCCTAACTCCATGAATCAAAGTGACGTCTTATTGCTTGAACCGTCTACTCATGACGAGCTATTCCAATTAGGCGAACCGGCACTGTGGCGAGGAAGGATCCTAGTCGCCCTCGCATTGATAACGCTGGTCGCTCTATCGCTACTGGCCCATTTCATGACCCCCGTAGGTTGGAATGTGGCGGCCACCCGGGCGCTTCAATCACTAAACGTGCCCGGACTTCATGAACTGATGCGTCTTATTTCCGGGTTCGGTAATGCTCCGAAGATCATCGCCATCACAGTGATTGTTCTTTTGGCTTGTAACAAGACGGCCGAGGCATTCTGGCTAACCTTCAGCGGTTTGGGCGGATGGTTTATAGCCATGCAACTTAAACATCTGTTTGCGAACCCCCGCCCGACTGCCGATGTCGTAGACGTTTTTCATAAGTGGAACACCGGCAGCTTTCCATCAGGCCACCTTGTTTTTTACATCTGCTTCTTCGGTTTCCTATTCTTCGTCGCCCGCGAACAGTTAGCACGAGGCTCTATGCTCCGGCGTGGAGTGCTGGCGTTCGCGGCCATTCTAATTTTGCTGGTGGGGTTTTCGCGCGTGTTTCTCGGTGAACACTGGCTCAGCGATCTTCCGGGTTCGTACGTCCTCGGCGCGCTCTGGTTGGCGCTCTCGCTGAGACTCTACCGGGCTTGGAGACGCGCCCGCAGACGGCCACACGATTGGTTTCTGCCTTATCGAGTAACACAATGATCGGACGAGCCACCCTAAAGAGAACTTTCAAGCAGACGACTGGCTGGGCGACTCTCTTGTCGCAAACATTCAGCGAGAGTCTGAATGGTCGGCGTGCTTGCATCTTCTACTACCACCGGGTCGCGGATGTGGGCTTTCGCGATCCTCAAATTGATGACTGGAACGTCACGCCAAAGCATTTTGAAAGTCAGATTGCAATGCTGGCTGAATTCGCTGAGATAGTTCCGCTTAATGGTCTGCAGCAACGCCTGAGCCTTCGCTCATCGGAGGCAAAGCCGTTGGTTTCACTAACGTTCGACGATGGTTATGCCAACTTTCACTCCGAAGTCCTTCCAATATTGCAACGATACCAGGTGCCGGCCAGCGCATTCGTCGTTACTAGTTCAATTGGGAGTCAACAACCAATGCCATCTGATCACTGGGCCACGCGAAACTCCCATCGCGTGCCAGTGGAATCGTGGCGTCCATTGAATTGGTCTGAGCTGGAAGACTGCGTGGCCTCAGGACTAATAACCATTGGCGCCCATTCACAACGACATCTTCGAGGCAGCCAGTGCACACCGGAGCAACTGCGCGAAGAAGCCTCGGGATCGCGTGAAACACTTCGCAGCCGGCTGGGTCAATCACACAGCGTTCAATACGCTTACCCTTACGGAAATACCAAACTCGGCGACGTTTCACCGGATTACATCGAGGCTGTGAAAGCCGCCGGTTATGAGCTTGCGGTTACAACCGATCTCGGCTTAGCGGAAGCACATAACGATCCCTACTGCCTGCCACGACTTGAAGCACACATGACTGACTCTCCCGGTGTTCTGAAAGCTAAGGCACGAGGCTCAATCGGTCCCTTGAGATTGACCGACCATCTCCGAGGCGTCTACCGCGCGTGAAGTCTAAAGAACGGATACTGATCCTGGACGGACACACGAACCAGGCGCTGGCGTGTGTTCGCTCCCTGGGAAGCGCCGGCTATGACGTGTTGGTGGCCAGTCACCAACGCTTTCCCCTGGGCGCCTGGTCTCGTTATTGCTCCGGCACCTTCCTGCTCGCAGACCAAACCACTGACGCGTTCGCGGCAATGCGCGAGTGGGCAAGGCGCGAAGGCGTGGAAATTATTTTGCCACTGACAGAACGTTCGTGTGTCTTATGCAACGCCGATCGAACCCAATGGGAGGAATCTGGAATCATTGTCGGTTGCGGCTCCGAGGAAATGCTGCAAGGCGCCTTTGACAAGGCTCTGACTCTGCAACGCGCAGAAGCCATCGGAGTGCGAATTCCACCAACATTGATTCCCGAGTCGCTGGACGAGTGTCTATCGGCGGCCGAGGAGATTGGGTTTCCCTGCGTGATCAAGCCTCGCTGGAGCAACGCCTGGGACGGCACACGCTTTCTGCCCACTCAGAGCCCTAAGTACGCTAACGATCGCGAACAACTCATTGAGGTACTTGCCGGTCCGAATCAGGGAATGCATTGGCCACTTGTTCAGTCGTATGTTTCCGGACGCGGCAAGGGAGTCTTTGCGCTGTGCGACCGAGGCAAGGTGGTCGCGTGGTTTGCGCATGAACGTATGCGCGATACACGCCCGACCGGCTCGAGCAGCAGTTTGCGACGTTCGGTCCGATTAGAACCGCGTCTTCGCGAGCCGGCCGAGAAACTCCTGGCTGATTTGAAGTGGCACGGTCCTGCCATGGTCGAGTTTAAGGACGACGGAGAGAATCCGCCCTGCCTGATGGAGGTGAATGGCCGCTTCTGGGGATCGCTGCAACTCGCGGTCGACGCGGGAGTGGATTTTCCCCGGCTTTGGGTGTCGATCCTCAAGGGTGAATCGCTTCCACCATCGATCGGTTTCGAAGAAGGAGTAATGCTGCGGTGGTTTTGGGGTGACGTAAAGCGACTGTTCTTTATCATCCGAGGCGCGCCTTCCGGTTATCCGAGCGACTTTCCTCCAATTCGTCAGGGATTTAAGGATCTATTTGGCCGTCAGCCACAAGGAACGCGCCTCGAGATGTGGCGTGCGCATGATCCACTGCCTGCACTAGGAGAACTCGTGGTCGGCCTTAGAGAATTGCTTACCTGGCGAGACCGCTCGATCGCGACCAACGGCGCTCATCCACCATTGAACTCACTAAGCTCAAACAGACTGAAGCCTGTTTCGACATCTTCGAACGGCAACGGCTTGCCAAACCCACTCGTAATTCGCGAAGCAACTGACGACGAATTGTCACGATGGGACGAGCTGGTCATGCGCTTCGACAATTATCGCGTTTCGCACAAGCTGGCCTGGATGCAGTCGCTTCGGGGCTCTGTTAAAGGCCAACCGCTTTATCTGGTTTATGAAAAAGACAAACAAGTGGTCGGGTGCTTGCCGGGATTTCTCACCAACATTGGGCCATTGCGGTTGTTCGGTTCTCCCATGCAGGGCTGGCAGACCGTGAGCATGGGGCCGGTGTTTGATAAGAACGCTGTGACCGCCGAAGAACTCGTAACCGCCCTGCTCAATTTCCTCGGAACCAGGTATGGCGTTCACCACGTCGAGATGATCAGCAGCGACCTCGATCAACAGACACTAGAAAACCTACGCTTCCGGAATGAACCGCTTCCCACCTACCGGGCCCCACTCTTCCCCGGTAACGAACAGGCTGGTATGCGTTTGATGAAGGACAGCGCCAGGCGCAATGTACGGCGTGGAATCAAGTTAGGACTGGTCGTCAAGTTTGAGGAAGACGAGTCGTTCGTGGATGAACACTACGACCAATTGCGGGAAGTATTCGCGCGTGGAGGCAACAGCGTGCCCTTCGGCAAGAAGCGCGCCCTGGAATTCTTTCGTCACATGAAAGCCGGAGGAAACCTCGTCGCAGTTTCTGTGTCATTGCCGGCCGGTGGGCCAACTATCGCAACAGGCATGTTCACCATTGAAGGTAAAGAGTTGCTGCTGTGGATGTGGACTCATCGCACGGAATATCGCTGGTACAGGGCCACCGAACTAATGACCTGGACCGTGATGAAGAAGGCGATGGAGATGGGTTGCGACACCTTCGACTTTATGGGCCGAGGCGACTTTAAAGCAAAGTTTGGCGCCGAGCTTGATATGACGAAACATCGTTGGGCGTGGAGCCGCTATGGATGGTTAGCCACGACGCGCACGTTGGCAGGTCGAGGCTTCAAGTGGCAGCAAGCCTTGAGAGGGAGAGTGATCCGGCGAATTCTATTCAACGGCCCGATTGCTCCGGAAACCGAAAGTCATCCGCGTTCCGAACTTAAAGGAGCGGCGTGAGGAAAAGTTGAACTCAGATTAGTTCAACCTCTCGCTCCAACAAAGGGACAACTTAGATCTTGAAGTCAAATACACCTCTAGCTTGCGTCCTCGGAGACATGGACCTCGTGCGTCCGCTTGGACTCGCTGGAATCAATTGCGCTGTCGCAGTGCAACCCGGCGCGGCGCCTCGCTACTCACGCTACACGCGCGTGGCGCTCGATTGGGCGAATCCATGGGAACAAGCTGATGAGCTGGTAGATATCCTGATTCGCTTTGCCAAAACGCAGGCTGAAGCTCCCGTATTGTTCTATGAATCTGATGGCGAGCTCCTGCTGGTTTCTCGATATCGTGAGCGCCTGGGCCAAGTCTTTCGTTTTGTCGTTCCCAATCAGACACTGGTCGAAGACCTCGTCGACAAGGAGCGATTTCAGAAACTGGCTGCGCGTTTGTCTTTGCCGGTTCCAGCCGCCCGGCGCCTGCAAACAGAAAATCAATTCAAAGATCTGGATCTGCGTTATCCAATAATCGTGAAACCGTTGACGCGCCGTCCCGAGTTATGGCGAGCGGTTGTAAATGAAGGTAAAGCGTTAAGAGTTAACTCGCCTGACGAGTTGCGCAGTCTCTGGCCGAAGCTGGCCGCTTCAGGTGTTGAGATCCTGGCCCAGGAATTAATCGTCGGACCTGAAACGCAGGTTGAGAGTTATCACGTTTACATC
>DASQKG010000015.1:0-12721 GCA_035630655.1 Pyrinomonadaceae bacterium | reverse complement strand
AAGGAGGAAGATTTCGAAAAGGTCGACGAAATCATTCAGATCCGTGAGCAAAAGGCTCAGGTTGATTTCGAGCGAAACCTCGGTGATGCGTTCCTGGTCAAAACTCTTGAAATCCACAACGTCGACTTCTTTGGCCCATCTTCATGGCAGCTGAGACCCGGCGTAAATATTCTTTTGGGGCGAAACGGCTACGGCAAGAGTCTTTTACTGCATTGTCTAGCAGCCCTTCTTCAAAAGGACGATGAGGCTTCCAAGGATCTCTTTAAATCGGCGTCCCAGGATGCCTTTCTGCAACTTACGGTGGAGCGCAACGGGGTTACTGAGATCATTCGGCGCGAGCGGGATCGCTTCACCAAGGCGGTGGGCAAAATACCGATTCTTGCAATTCCCGATTCACGTTTCGTCAATCGGACGGAGACTTTAATTAAAGGGCACAAGACCACAGCTTTGAACCTCCGTGTAGATGGGGCGCGACACTTTCTTGAGGACCGTCCGTATGGCGAGGTTATGCAGGTTCTTTTTACTGAACTGTGCTTTGATTATCTTGAAAAGCAATCATTCAAACTGCCGAGTTTCGCGCTTTTGCAGGACGCAATTAAGACGCTAACCGGTGAGACCTTCCAATTCCACGCCGTCGAGCGGGTCGATCGAGATGCCTTTCGAATGCTTGTGGTAACTGAAGGTAATGAGCGGCCGCTGCCGATCCAATATGCCTCGCAGGGAACTCTCTCGGTGCTGGGTGTCGTGGGTCTTATCCGCTCCTATCTTAAGGGTCTCTTTCCCGAGGAACGCGAAGAGAAGTTTCTGCAGAAGCCGGCAATCGTTTTCGTTGATGAATTGGATGCACATTTGCATCCGTTCTGGCAGCAGAAACTTACAGGGATCCTACGTGACAACTTCCCCAACGTGCAGTTCGTGCTCTCAGCACACAGTCCTCTGGTCGTTGCGGGATGTTGGAGCGGCGAGGTTTCTGTTCTGCGGAAGGGATCTGCAGGTTTTCAAATCCAGCAGATTGATTATGATTTTCTCGGTACGCCGGTGGAGGAAATCTATAGGATTATCTTCGGCGTCGAAGATTTCGATGAGAACTATCTTAAATCCGCAAGTCGAGCCACCGCGGGTTTTTCCAACGAGAAGCGTATTTCCGAATTAGAGAAAAAAACCGAGCTTACGGAACTCGAACGTAGGGAGTTGCTGCGACTAGTCCGTGAGGAAGGTATGATCCGTCGCGCTGCTGAGGTAAGAGACGAACGGAAAGATGATCGACAGCGTACGCTAGAACTTAAGGCAAAAGTCCTGGCGCTGCAAGAGGAACTTGAGGTTTATAGAAAACGAAATGGCGATAATCGATGACCTCATTCAAATCTATGCTACTAACCCCGCTGATAACGTGGCGGCCGACCCTTACTTCGTAAAGTTGTGCGAGGACAACGACGGCGATAACATTTTCCACGCTACGCGAAATCGTATTGAGCGGGTAAAGCGTGAGCTCGAAGTCGCCGGCGAACTAAGGACCTACCGCTGCCAGGCCCAGCTCGCTCTTGAGTTGTATCACCAGTTGGTTGGCTCCGAGAATCAGGAAGACGTGATATTTCTGCGAATCGTTCGCATTGCCTATTTACCCAAATGGACCGACAAACAAAAGATCTATTTCGATGATGCCTGTACCACCATCGCGACTAAATTGGACTATTTCCTTTCCTTCACTCAGCGCAATCCAGTCAAAGGTGGAAACTCAGTCAACAGTTATCACCGCCACTTGATTCAGAGCATCGGTCTTCCAGATCCAAAGGATAGCGCCAAGAATGAACTGGCAAAAATGCTGGACGTTGTGCTTCGAACCTCACGTTATCAATTGCGTGGCTTCTTCTTCCCGGAGCACGAAGATGACTCTACGGAGGTCAAAAAGAAATTGACCGATGCAATGGATAAATCCCTGGTCTTTATTCAACTGGTTCAGAACGAAATGTTTCGTAAGAGTTACCAGCCAGACGAGAACTATTGTTTTATCGAATACTCCCAGGCTGTTGGCAAGAACAAAGGAATGATCCTGCTATTCGCGGACGGCGAACACCCCGCTGACTTGATTACGAAGGTTGCAGTTCGCTTCGAACTCCTCGACTGGTACAAGCGTATCGGCGGAGACGACTGCCTGGATTTGGGACCCACACGTGTGGCTGAAGAAGCCATCAACATCAAACCCAACCTGGAAAAGTTAAAAGAAAAACTCATTGAAAAGGTAAATGACACGCGGGTGGCGCTTTGGGAAGGAGTACCCGGGGACCTCGACTAATGCGGTGGGTTAAGCGTGCCTACGCTGAAAACGGTTTTCTGAACTAGAATCGATATCTCTGAACAAGCCCGAACTCGGATCAATTTCAAGCACACCGCGCTCAAGGTCTAGGTTGGACCTAAAACGGAAAAGATGATTCGCGGGCCGAACCGTTTTGCCCTGCCAGAGCCGATTGCTATACTGCCCTGCCTTTTAACTAATCCTTCGAACCAAACGGAGTATGCATTGAGCATTCTGGTTGATAAGTCAACGCGCCTGGTGGTGCAGGGAATCACCGGCAAAGAGGGCACGTTTCATACGAAACAGATGGTTGAGTATGGGACGAATATCGTAGGCGGCGTGACCCCGGGGAAGGGCGGCACGACCCATGAAGGCATTCCGGTTTTCAATACCGTTGCCGATGCAGTCAAGCAGGCCGGCGCAAACGCGTCTGTAATCTACGTACCGCCCGCGTTTGCGGCAGATGCAATCATGGAAGCTGCCGATGCAGGTATTGCGGTCGTTGTTTGTATCACTGAAGGGATTCCCACGCTCGACATGGTTAAGGTGAAGGAATACCTGGACGGAAAGGCGACGCGACTGATTGGACCAAACTGTCCGGGGATTATCAGTCCTGGTAAATGCAAGATCGGAATCATGCCGGGTCACATACACCGCGAAGGACGGGTGGGAGTGGTCTCGCGATCGGGAACGTTGACTTATGAAGCGGTGGGCCAGTTGACTGCCTTGGGGATGGGCCAATCGACAGCGATCGGGATTGGCGGCGATCCGATTGTTGGCACCACGCATGTGGACGCGTTGCGGTTGTTTCAGGATGATCCTGAGACTGACGGAATAGTCATGATTGGAGAGATTGGCGGCACGGCTGAAGAAGAAGCCGCGGCATTCGCGAAAGAGAACGTCACCAAACCGATCGTCGCGTTCATTGCAGGACAAACAGCCCCGCCGGGACGTCGCATGGGCCATGCCGGCGCAATCATCGCAGGTGGCAAGGGAACTGCCGCGGAAAAAATGGCCGCCCTGGAAGCCGCCGGAATTCATGTGGCGCGATCGCCTGCGGATATTGGATCGGGAATGAAGGAAGCGCTGTCGAACTGAGCTTAAAAAAACACGGAAGGGAATAACTATCTAGCAGATGGGAAATCTTACATTCGGTATTATCAAGCCTGACGCCGTGGCGGCAGGGAACGCCGGCAACATCATACAAAGAATCAACGACGCGGGTTTCAAGATCCGCGCGATGAAAGCTTTACACCTTACTTTGAAACAGGCGGAAGGCTTCTATGCAGTGCATCTCGAGCGGCCGTTTTTTGCCGGCTTAACTGATTTCATGTCGAGCGCACCGTGCGTTGTCATGGCTTTGGAAAAAGAGAACGCGGTGAAAGCCTGGCGCGATTTAATGGGAGCAACCGATCCCTCGAAAGCTGATGAAGGAACCCTGCGTAAGGATTTTGGCGGCTCCGTTGGTGAAAACGCCGTGCATGGATCCGACTCAGATGAAAACGCGGCCATCGAGATCGCGTATTTCTTTAGTCAGATCGAATTGGTCTAGTCAGTACCCGTCTTGGTACTGGACGCGCGCTTCATCAGGAACTTAACCTACCAAAGCTGCGACAAGTCGCAGCGGGCCAAAGCGCCGACAAGGCGGCGCCCTACAAAAAGGCAAACTTAATGGCTATCAAGCGCTGCCCCACATGTAACCAGGAATTCACTGACGAGTGGCTGACTTTCTGCACCAACGATGGCACGTCGCTCGTGACTGTCGAGCGTTCGTCGCAGGAACCGCCGCCGACCATCGTCTCCGGTTCGATGCCCCCGAGCGTCAGTCCGCTTGAACAACCAACAATGGACATGCCCGGAGGCCTAAGTCAGTCATCGCCAGCCTATCGGCCGCCTGAAGGCTTTCAGCCTCCCCGGGCGGCTCAGCCTGGAGCGGTGCAACCCGGTTGGAGCGTGCCACCGCCGCCGGCTTACCCGACGGCCAATGAAAAGAACATGGCACTACTGTCGATGATCTTTGGCATCGTCAGCATTACCGTAGGTTGGTGTTGTTATTTTGGAGTCTTGACTGCGCCAGTCTCCATTGGCCTGGGACTATACGCGCTGAGTTTAATCAAAAAGGACCCAAACAAATATGGCGGCAGGGGGATGGCCATCGCCGGCATCGTAACCGGGGCTCTCTACTTTGTGTTTATGGCCTTGATAGTCCTAATCTGGGGCTTGGGCATGTTAGCGGGCGGATTTAACTAGACTGTACGAGGCAGAAGAAAGAATCGTGAAACGCTGTCCGACCTGTAACAAAACATTTACGGATCGAAACCTCAGTTTTTGTATTGACGATGGAACGCCGCTGATGGAGGTCGAATTTCCAGCGGACGAAGTGACACAAGTTTCACCTTCCCACGACCAAAGCGCGTTGGGTGGACCAGGCAGTCAGAATCTTCCGGCGTACCTGCCACCGCGAGCTTACGCGCCGCCGGGTACGCCTCCCAATCAACCGAAACGAAGAGTTTGGCCATGGATCTTGGGAATACTCGCGCTGCTTTTGCTCCTGGTTGTGGGAATGGGAATAGCGGCCGTCTATCTCGGTCCTAAGATGATCCGAGAGGCGGCCAACGATAACTCGCGTGTGAACGCCAACGTTAACCGTAACGATCGCAGTAACTCGAATCGAAACTCCAACACGCTGGAAAAAAACAGTAACGACAACTCAGCAGTTAACGAGTCGACGTCTCCGCCAACAGACGAGCAGCAGGTGTTGGCGCAGTTGACGGAGATTGAACATGAGTGGACAGTCGCTAATATCAATGCGGACAAAAAGAAATTGTATCGCATTCTGGCGGACGATTACGTCGGCGAAGATCCCGACGGACGAACCCATGGGAAAGCTGAATACTTAAGGACGGTCAAGCGTGACACATCGATCCAGAAGTGGGATTTCGAAGACTTGAAAGTGGAACTCACCGGCGATCGGGCGTCGCTTTCGGGCATCCTCCGCCTTCAGGTTAATGACAAACCCGCAGCTTTTCGTTTCACGGATAAGTTTGTGTGGCGGGATGGTAGGTGGCAAGCTGTAGGTTCGGAAGTGACACCGTTGAAAACCGAGAAAGGCATGCCCGTTTAATAAGATGTCAATCATCAGCGATGTAATCGAATCCACTAAGGCGATCATTCAGGGGATGGGTGTGACCCTTTCTTATATTCCAAAGCAGAAGTGGACGGTGCAGTATCCGGAAGAACCGGTAACCGTGCAGCCGCGTTATCGCGGCCAGCATCTGTTGCATGTTGATGAGCTCGGCCGGGAGAAATGTGTGGCGTGTTTCCTTTGTGCGGCCGCTTGTCCTTCTGAGTGTATCTACATCGTCGCCAAAGATGACCCGCGCCTGCCGGAGGAACGCATTGGCGTGGATGAACGCTACGCTGAGGTTTATAACATCGACTATGGACGTTGCATCTTCTGCGGCTACTGCGTTGAGGCTTGCCCCAAAGACGCTATCACTCACGGATACAATTTCGAGCTTTCAGTTTACAACCGCGCCGATCTACTCAAGACCAAGGACGATCTACTGATCACAAAACAAATCCAGTCGAGGAATTACCGGGTCGCTTCTTCAACGGAGGATGTTGACTCTGAGTACAAAGAGGTCTGACTCAGTGGTCAGAAGTCAGGTCGCAGGGGGGTCAAGGGTAAGGGGTAAGAGGGTGCGAGAATGGCCCAGATGTCAAGACAACCCCTGACCCTGACCCTTTACCCTGACCCTTTACTTCTGATCTTTTACCTCTGACTTCTGACCCCTCTGTCCCATGTTCGACCGTGAACTTCAATACCGCTGGGAATACAACCTAAACGCCACTCCGGAAAAACTCTGGCCTTTCGTGTCTGACACGAATCGTTTCAATCGTGACACCGGTGTCCCTTCCGTCGAACCAGCGAAGACGACGAGACAGCGCCTGCGCAATGCCCGGCGGCGACTGCGTTTGTCGATCTATGGAATGGCGGTGGAATGGGAAGAACAGCCCTTTGAATGGGTACGCCCATCGCGTTTCGGCGTGGCGCGCAACTACAGCAAAGGCCCAATGGTCGAATTGCGAGCGCTGGCCGAACTGACGCCTGGCGAGGAAGGCGGCACTAAACTTACCTACAGTCTTTCGATTAAACCCAGATCCGCGTTTTCGTCGCTCATCGTTTCATCGCAAATGAAGCTCCTCACTGCGCGACGCTTCGCCGCAGCCTTCCGGCGTTACGATCAAATTGCCTCAGCCGAGATGCCGGCGACGGAAAGTGTCGAGGCCGTAGAGCTCAGCCAGGCAGATCTGGATCGTTTTAAGGTGATAAGTGAAAAGCTGGTGGCGGAGGGCGCTGATCCCGACGTCGTCACGAGGCTGTGTAGGTTTGTTCAAAGCGCCGACGAATTCTCCGCCGCGCGCATTCGTCCCTACCAATTAGCCGACGAATGGAACGTGCCGCGCAGGGGAGTGCTGGAAACGTGTTTGCGCTCCACTCGATTCGGATTACTCGATCTGCAATGGGAGCTTCTGTGTCCCCTCTGCCGCGGATCGCAGGAAACGGAAGGCTCGTTGCGCGATATAAGCTCACACGTTCACTGCGACACTTGTCGTATTGATTTTACGGTGAACTTCGACCGTTTCGTGGAGGTGACGTTTCGTCCGAATGCGTTGCTGCGTGTGGTCCAGCCTCAGAATTTCTGCATGGGCAGCCCACAAAAGACACCGCATATCATTGCGCAGCAGTTGATGCCCGCTCGTACGAACCGAACTCTTTCGTTGCCGTTGGAAGCAGGACGTTACCGGCTGCGCGCATTGGAACTTTCAGGCGGCCAGGATGTGAGAGTCTCCCCCGAGGGCGAGACAACCGCGCAGATCAAGATTTCCGAAGCTGGTTGGCCGGCCGATGAACTTAAGCTGGGTACGCAGTCTTTGCTGCAACTCGAAAACGATACCGCAGTGGAACAGTTGTTTATTCTCGAACGCCTGGCCTGGAGTGACCAGGCAGCGACGGCAGCTGAAGTGACCGCGCTGCAAATCTTTCGCGATCTGTTCGCGAGCGAGGCGCTCAGACCTGGCGAACAAATTTCCGTAGGTACGTTAACGATTCTGTTTACTGATTTGCGACGCTCCACACAGCTTTACAAGGAAATCGGCGACGCGACGGCTTTTGGTCTGGTGATGAATCACTTCGATGTGTTGAGGGGAGTGATTGCAGAGGAAGACGGCGCACTGGTCAAAACCATTGGCGATGCTGTGATGGCAGTTTTTCGCCGGCCGGTTTCTGCATTGCGAGCGATGTTGAAAGCGCAACAGATTCTGGCAAACCCACCGGAAGGGGCTGCGCCGCTGACTCTGAAGGCCGGGATTCACATGGGACCGTGTATCGCGGTCACGCTCAACGATCGACTCGATTATTTTGGGTCAACTGTTAACATGGCGGCTCGACTGGAGGGACAGTCGTGTGGCAGCGACATAATTATCTCGCGCGCACTCTATGACGATCCGGAAGTCCGCCAGCTGATTGATGCCGAAAGCTACAGCGCTACGCAATTTGATATTGAGTTGAAGGGTTTCGAGCAGGAGAGGTTTGAACTGTGGCGCATCGCGCGCTCCGTTGCGGCTCTGCCGCCTTCCGTGCGGTAAGGCTGTGCCGGCTGTGCCTTACCGGTCCGGGGCCCCCTCAAGTCGTCGCCGAGGCTAAGCCTCGGCGACGAGGATTTAATAGACGCTGCGGAAAGGCAGAGCCTTTCCGCACGGAGAGCGGCAGAGCCGCGGTCAACATCGCATGACGCAGCTACTGGAAGCCAGAGAAGTTTCGAAGGTCTATCAGATGGGCACCACCAGTGTGGCTGCGCTCAATGACGTGTCTCTGGGCGTGAAGGAAGGCGAGTTTGTAGCCATCCAGGGAACATCGGGTTCGGGCAAAAGCACTTTGCTTAACATGATGGGAGGTTTGGACCACCCCACAAAAGGTGAGGTGCTTTTTAATTCCAAACCCCTGGGCCCGTTGAGTAAGAAAGCGATGGCCCGATACCGCCGATTTTCAGTCGGGATGATTTTCCAAAACTTTAATCTCATACCAACGATGACGGCTGAGGAAAACGTGGCCCTGGCGCTCGCCTTTGGTGGTCTTCGCGGAATGCAACGCCGTAAAAGGACCAGGGATCTACTCGGGCGAGTCGGTTTATCGGATCGCTTGACGCATCGTCCGTCGGAGCTTTCGGGCGGCGAACAACAACGCGTGGCAATCGCGCGCGCGTTAGCTAACAATCCAAAGGTATTGCTCGCAGATGAGCCAACCGGAAACCTCGACTCCACGCGTGCGCATGAGTTGCTTGGTTTGTTAAGAGAGATGGTAAGCGCCGATTCGTTGACTATCCTGATGGTGACACATGATCACGAGCTGGCCACCAGCTTTGCCGATCGGATCATTCTGATGAAAGATGGAAAGGTGATTTAAGTCCAAAGTCCAATGTCCAAAGTCCAAAGTCAGGGCGCGCAGTTTAGAGTTCAAGATTTACATTGCGTCGCCCCACCAAAGACACAACCTGAAGGTTGAACTCTAAATTGCGCGCCCTGACTTCGACATTGGACATTGGACATTGGACATTGGACTTTGGACTAATTGTTATGCCCACTAAAGCCACTTTAATGACTCTCGAGGGACTACGCTCGGTCCCCCTGTTTTCATCTCTTTCCGACGAATCGACGGAACAATTGCGCGATTTGTTGACGGAAAGTGAATTTCAAACGGACATACAAGTCTGCCGCGCCGGCGATACCGGCGACGCAATGTTCCTTATCGAACAAGGCCGCGTGCGCATCAGCATCAACGACGACGATGGCAACGAGATCACTCTCGCCGAGCTGGCCCGCGGAGATTTTTTTGGTGAGATGTCTTTGATCGACGGGCGTAAAAGATCGGCGAATGCCCGTGTAATCGAGGATGCGCGTCTGGCCGTGTTGTCGCGCAAAGATTTTTTAGCTTTCGTTAGATCGAATCCAGATGTTGCCCTGGCAATGTTGAGCGCATTAAGTGAACGCCTTAGAAGCACTGATCAACTCCTCCGGTCGCGCGTCTCCCGAAACGTCAACGAAGAACAGGAGCGGAGATCGACTGTTGCAGACAAAGCGGCCGACTTGATTGCTGAGTTTGGCGGTAGCTGGAAGTTCATCATCGCGTCCATGGCTTTGATAGGCTTTTGGATCGTTTTCAATTCTTACATTCTCATCAGGGGTTTCGATCCGGCGCCTTATCAAATGCTGAATCTGGCCCTGGCGGTAATCGCCGGCATGCAGGCGCCGATAATTATGATGTCGCAAAACCGGCAGGGCGAAAAAGATCGTTTGCGCGCCGACCTGGATTACCAGGTAAATTTGAAAAACGAGCTCTCGCTCGCCGAGGTCTTACGCCGGCTGGATGTGCTTGAGAGCGAGCGGCTGCCGAAACTGTTTGAAGATCAGAACGCGATACTAAGTCCAAAGTCCAAAGTCAGAGGCGGGTAGTTCAGAGTTCAACCTTCAGGTTGCTCTTTCGCCAGAACGACGCAAGCTAAAGCTCGAACTCTGAACTACCCGCCTATGGCATCAGGACCTGGACATTGGACTTGTTTTTATGATTAAAGCGATCTTTTTTGACTTCAACGGCGTCATCATTGATGACGAGCGCCTCCAGATGGCGGCCTATCAGGAGGTGCTGCGCGAGCATGGAATTGAGCTGACCGAGGACGACTATTTCAGCTCATTGGGCATGGACGATAAGACGTTTGTGCGAGCCGCATTCTCCCGTGCGAACAAGAAATTGACCGAAGAAGTGTTGCAGAAGACTTTGGACGAAAAGACCGCCCGGCACAGGAAGCTTATTGAAAACAACTTGCCTCTGTTTCCCGGCGTCGTCAACTTCTTAAAGGCGACCGCTCGTCATTACGATTTGGGTCTGGTAAGCATGTCGAACAGTGCGGAGGTTGGTTACGTTTTAGACCTTGCCGACCTGCGGCCGTTGTTTTCAGTGATTGTCACCGCCGAGGACGTAAACGTCTGCAAGCCGGCGCCGGATTGTTACCGGAGCGGCTTTGAGAAACTTAACGAGAATCGACTTGTTCGACGATTACTCCCGGTGCTCGCAAATGAGTGTTTGGTAATTGAAGACTCGCCACCCGGAGTTGAATCGGGTCGAGCTGCCGGCATGCGTACGCTCGGCGTCACAAGTACCGTTTCGGAAGCAGCCTTGCGCGGTGCCGGCGCGGAGATCGTAACGCCGAGCCTTTTCGATTGGACCGTCGATGCGGTGCATCACGTATTTGATTAAAGGCAAACACCAGTCGGTGAAAGCCCTACGCTGGGACTAAGACACAGATTGTAGTGTTCCACGGCGCCGCGAAATCGTCATCTTTCTTATATGAGTTTCCTCGACATTCTCCGACTGGCTTTTCGCAACCTGCACCAAGCCAAACTGCGTGCGTTTCTTACTACGATGGGCGTCATCGTGGGCGTGGCAGTCATCGTCACCATGGTCTCGTTTGGTCTCGGTCTGCAGGGCAATATGGTTGCGCGTTTTGGCGCACTCGATCTCTTTAACGAGATTTCGGTTTTTGGTCGCAGTCTCACCAATCTTGCGACCGCTGGTCTGAAACCTTCCAACCGCAATGCAGATGGCGAATTTCGCCGTGGCCCGGGGCAACGCCGCGACAAGTCGCCCACGCGCGTACTTGACGATGCTGGGATTGCAGAAATCGCAAAGATCCCCGGCGTTGCTTATGTGCAGCCGAATTTGACGCTTTGGGTTTACATGCGCTCAAACGACCGGGTGCGCTCTGAAGTGGCGGCAGGTACTTCGGTTCCTAATGCAGCTTCGCGTTTCAAAGAGTTTGGCGCCGGACAAATGATCAGTTCCGAGCAAGCCGATGAAGTTGTGGTTACCGAAAGTTTTCTTAACGACTTCGAGTATGCAAAGCCTGAGGATGCTATCGGGAAGACAGTTGAGTTTTTGACGACGCGCGCAAAGACATCAGACGCCACGAAGTCTCAAGATGAAAAACCGCGAGCAGAAGAGCCAGCGAATTTCTTCGGTATTCCACTCGATGATGCCGGCGATGAGGATGATGAGAATTCTCAGAATGTGAGCGCGCGCACTTTCAGGATCGTCGGTGTGCTCAACACGAAAATCAAAGAAGGACCGGGGCAGGGAGGGTTGGCAGGCCTGATGCCTCGCGCTGCTGTATATCTTCCTCTCCCCGCGGCGCGGGCGTGGGCTTTGGAACATCGTGGACCAGGAGCAAAGATCGCCCTGGCGTTAGCGCGACAGAGCGGCGCACTCGAGGAAGGCGCCATGGAAGGCTACGATTCGGCAGTGGTTCGCGTTAACGACCCGGTGGCACTGACCGCTGTACGCGATCGTCTTACTGAGTTGGGCTTTGGCAGCTTTTCGATCGTTGATGAGATGGAACAGATTCGCACCGTATTTTTGATCATCGATTCCGTACTGGGTTTGCTGGGTGGTATCTCGCTTCTGGTAGCTTCATTCGGAATCGCCAATACGATGGTTATGTCGATCCTCGAGCGCACACGCGAGATCGGAATCATGAAGGCCATTGGAGCCGAAGATCGTGAAATCAAACTCATCTTCTTTTTGGAAGCGGCGGTAATCGGATTTTTTGGCGGCGTGATTGGGGTGATTGTGGCGTGGGTAGTGGAGGCGCTGGCGAATCGCCTGGCCTATCGATTCATTCTCAAACCGCAGGGGGCAACGTTTGTAGACTTCTTTTCTTTGCCGTTCTGGTTAGCTGCAAGCGCGATACTTTTCGCACTGGTCGTTTCAATTCTGGCTGCACTCTATCCAGCCTCACGCGCAGCGCGCATCGATCCGGTGAGAGCGTTGCGGCATGATTAATTCGCAACTTCTCTTTGCCCCAACGCGGGCTACGGCTTAAAGCCCAGGGGTTGCCGGGCTCTGACGGCTACCCTGGGATAGAGAAGCGATTGAACGCTCTACCGCAACGCGCTTGCGGTTATGGGCGCATTCTCTCCGACGACAGGGACGCAACCGCGTTGCGGTTGGAGGGACTGTGACCTGCTTTTCCCCAAGGTAGCCGTCAGAGCCAGGCAACCCTGGGCTTTAAGCCGTAGCCCCGTTGGGGCAAAGAAGCGGCATTCGGTCTTAATCGGCCTCCTCCGTGGATTGGCGGCCTAGTTCGCCGGTGGCGGGGGCGGTTTTGGCGTCCGCTTCTTTGGCTTCGGTTTCATTGCCATCTGCGGTTTCGGCGTCCAGAAACCTGGATCTGCCGAGGGCAAATCCCTTATCCACATAACTCATTCCCGGAGTGAAAGCGTAAGTGCTCGTTTCGCTGGAAAGGATCGCCTCGCGTGCTGCTTTGTCGGCGTCCTTTCTCTGGTCTTCAGTCAAAGCAGCTCGACCCTTCA
>DASQKG010000014.1:0-8731 GCA_035630655.1 Pyrinomonadaceae bacterium | reverse complement strand
TCTTCGATCGAGCCGCACAACTCCCGCAGCGGATTAATTCTGAAGCCGGCCTTCTCCATCCAATTCAGCGCTTCCCAATGCGTCGGAAAAGGCTTCCGTCCTCCGGCGATCAAATCGTAGGCAAACATGTCCAGTTTGCGGGCAGCGACTTTCCTTGAATCGAGTTGCCGGATGGTCCCGGCGGCTGCATTGCGCGGGTTTGCAAGTCGAGCCAGCCCAAGCTCTTCCTGCTCGGCATTGATTTGCTCAAAGATTTTTCTCGGTATGAAAACCTCGCCTCTCACCTCGATTTCGGTGGCGACCGGTTTAGCTTTCGCACTGAACTTCAGCGGAACGCTGCGAATGGTGCGCGCATTTTGGGTGACGTCTTCCCCGATGCGACCGTCGCCTCGCGTTACGCCGCGCGCAAGAACTTGATCTTCATAGTGGAGAGAAAGCGACAGCCCGTCGATCTTCATTTCGGCAACGTATTGGAGCGGGCGGCCCTCAGCCAGGCGTTGGCAGCGCTGATCAAAAGCTCGCAGCTCATCGATGTTGTAACTGTTATCGAGAGAAAGCATCGGGTGGCGATGGACCACTTCGGAAAAAGCTTCCGCTGGGCGGCCTCCGACGCGTTGTGTAGGACTGTCGAGGGTTATGAACTCCGGGTTTTGTTGTTCCAGCTCTTGAAGTTTCTCGAGCAGGAGATCGTATTCCTTATCAGAGATCTCTGGGTTGTCCTGAACGTAGTAAAGCTCTTCATGACGTCGAATCTCTTCTCTGAGCTTTGCTATTTGCTGTGAAACTGATTGACGCTTTTGCACGTGTTTACCCTTAGACTGATGTTATCAGTCGGAAGATAAAGAAATAAAATGGCCGTGAGCTTGCCCGTTTTTGGATTGCTGATAAAACTCTCTCAGTCCGAAGAAGAGTTAGTGTTGTTTCGTGCGGATTAGTGGATCGTTCCTGTTTGAGCAGATTTAAGACACTAAAAGGCGAGCCGGACCTTGCCGCGCAAGGTCAGGAACGAAGAATGGTAAAGAACGACGACCGTAAGGCGCCCGTAAAGATCATTGCGATGCGAGCAAAGCAAAGAGAAGTTCACTCGAATAAGCGATTTCTTGACGGGGACGACTGGCTCGACGGACTAGCGATTGAAGTGGTTAACTCCTCGGGAAAAACGGTCACATTCGTGGAGGTCGAGCTCTTCTTTCCCCGTCCCGTAGAAGATGCGACGCAACCCGGTGCCGTATGGCATCTCCGGTATGGAGACAGTCCCTTCCGCTATGAGAGTCCTGAGGCTATGCCAGCTCCTCGCGTCAAACCCATCGCCCCGGGCGATTTTCTAGAGCTCAAAGCGGCTGACAACGAGCACCTTGAAATAGACCGTTTTCTGAAGGATCTCAAGTTTTCCAAAAACAACAAAGTTGAGATTAGGATTAATCTTCTCGGATTCAGCGACGGCACAGCCTGGTCTGGCCAAATGTTTCAGAGAAATCCTAACGGGGGTTGGCTGCTTATGAACCTGCAGAATGAGACACAGGCCCGCCCTAAACGGCATCATGGTGGCGCGACACAACGCTCGTCAGAATTCGCGGACGCGTCGATGAAGGCAGCCGTGAACGTCGCGGACTTACTCGCAACTAGGGCGTTGGGCTTGGGACGTTTTCCTCGTAACTGCACCCTGAAACCCACGACCAACTGACCTATCTCGCAATTCGCTACCGCACGTTGGCTACTCGTTCACGAATGCCGCTCGTTTTCGTAATCGCGGTGGTTCTGGTTTTGGTTTCGGCCAGATTGTGTATCACTCGTCCAACAAACTTTATGCTCTGTAGAAAGTCATCCAGCCTGATGTTTTCGTCTGGTCCATGGGGATTGGAACCAGAATAGCTGATACCGAACGAAGCCACCGGAGTCGGCGGCGACGACGCACCACAGACCGCCCCCACCGGCCCACTCGATGGATCCATTGGATATACGAGCGGTGTAACCCCATAGACCTCCGCAGCCGCGCCAATGACCGACCGCGCGACGATCGAGCTGGCTGACGATTTGGCCAGAGGTGCATTTCCGAGCTCGATTATCTCGATGTCCTTGAAACCACGAACATCGAGATGGGCGCGCAGAAGCTCCAGGACCTTTTCCGGCGTTAGGTCCGGCACCAGACGGAAATCCAGTCGAGCGATGGCAACACTCGGAAGTACGGTTTTTATTCCGGCCTCGGTGTGACCCGTCTGAATACCGCAGATCGTACAAGTTGGACCAAAGATGTGTTCTTTAACCAGCTCCGCCCCCTTCATGGAGCGCACCCACCCACCTATACGGAATTCCTTCTTGAGACCGACTTCGTCCAGCTCAATCAACTTGAGTACTTCCGAATCCTCTTCACTTATGGGAGCTATCTGCGACGAAAACCCATCAATGGTAATCACGCCCTTCGGGGAGGTGATCGTGGACAGCGCCTGGACCAGCCGCCATGCGGGATTGGGAACGATAGCTCCCCACTTTGAATGCAAATCGATGCGCGCACCGTGAGCGCGAAGTTCGACAAACAGGATCCCTTTAAAACCGAGGCTTATCACCGGACGTTCTTTGGTGTCCTTATAACCCTCGTCCCAGATACAACCTTCTGCCGACAGCATTTCAGGATTTTCCGCGGCGAAACGGTAGAAGCTGGGACTACCCAAACCATCTTCACCTTCCACGAAGAACCTAATCGACACAGGCAACTTGCCAAATGTTTTTTGGTAGGCTTCGACTGCTGCCAGACGCGCCACCAAATCGCCCTTACTGTTTGCCGCTCCGCGAGCGTAGAGCTTGCCGTCGTTAATGCTCGCCGCGAATGGTCCAACAGACCATTCGCTCAAATGGCCGACAGGCTGCACGTCGTAGTGTCCGTAGATTATGAACTTCCGCGGTCCGTCGCCGCATTCGCCGTATATGATCGGATAACCCGTACCAATGCGGAACGAACGCGTGCCGATGCCGACGCGCTGCATCATCTGCTCGACTGTTTCGGCGATCGCGCGCATGCCCGTGCCTCTGGCGGCGACTGAAGGCATGCGACACAATTGCTGCAAACGCTCGGCGAAAGAACGAGCGTGTCGATCCACATATCGATCGTAACGGGAAAAGCTCATCAGTTAATCAAAGCCTGAGGTTCGTAAAGCAAATAGCGCGGCTGGACAGTCGATCGATCAAAGCCGGCGCAAATCAACCCTGCTGCAAACGCACTGAAAAACTCGCCGCGAACACGTTCCAACTCCTGCTTTGCCTGGCCGCTGTCCGCCTTTACTAACGCGGTCCACTTTGCCGGAATCGCAATCGTCCGCTCCGGGCTCGTTGGAATTTCGTCAGGTTCACCCGAGGCGAATTTTTCAACCCGGCGTGCCCTCAGCTTCCACTCGGCAAACAATCGATCGCTATCAATTCCCGTCCCTCCGGTGGGAGCCGGGCTAACCGGATAATCTGTTCCGTAAAAGTTTTCGGCATAACTGCGGACGGTGACGCCAAGGCGGTTGAGATTGAAGTATGCGTTACGCGCCTGCATCGGATCCCATGTCCACTTGATGAAGGTTTGTCCTTCCTGAATTGCCCGCGCGCGCTGGCTCCATTTAAGCCGGGCGCCCACGCCCTTGTTTTGATAGTCGAAAGCCACCGCCATCATGTGCGAATAGCCAAAGATTTCGTTCCCGTCACGAACACCTGTCAAATGGTGAACAAAGCCGACCAACCGATCACCGTTGAATGCGCCCAGTGTCCATCCGCCTGCTTGTCTGGAAACGATCAGGTGACGGCGCGGCGAAATCTCCAGGTCGGGAAGTCCAAAGACTTCACGTTGGAGAAGGACACAATTATCAAGCTCCTCCGTCGTGGTGCATTCTCGAATTACGATATCGTCCATGCGCGTCGTGGTAATAACAACTTCTAAAATTCGCTGCTTCGCCGTTTGTATTACGCTTCCCGTTTAGATCGGGCACTTGTGCCCGCGTCGGGCGGACAAGTCCGCACTCTAAACGGACAAACTAACTAATGGATTGCGACTTTTTCGCGGTGAAACTGAACCTCTGACAGATATTATGCTTTAGGTGGTCCAACAGGAAGTTGAATAAGTGTCCGCAGACCGCCTGTCTCACGTTCCTGCAGGCTAACGCTACCCTTCATCACTTCAAGCAAACGTCTCCCAATAATTATGCCCAACTCGTTGAGGTCCGTCTTGCCGGCGGGCGGTGTTTCTTCCGGATCGAACACTCTTGCAATGTCTTCAACCGGTTCCCCCTGATCCTCCATCTTTATATTCAGATAGGAGTCGTTTAAATCTAGCCGAACCTTGACGAGATTTCCTTCGCTGCTGCGACTCACCGCCCAGGCAAGAAAAGTGTAAAGCACCTGACGGAGCCGGCCCTGGTCCGAAACTATGGAAGAGATTTCCGGCGCCACTTCCCATTCCAGCTTAACTTCATTCTTCTGAGCATAACGATCCACTGCCGCACAAACATCGCGCACTGTGTCGGGCAGGGAGAACTCGTGAAGAAATAGCTCGGCAGGGCCAGCCTCCAAACGTGACATGTCAACGAGTTGATTCAGACTCGTCAGCAATTGCAGGCCGGAGTTTTGAATCTTTTGGCAAAACCGCCGCTGGGCTTCCGTCAACTTCTCCTGATCCAGAAGGATTTCAGTGAATCCAAGAATCGACGTTAGGGGCGTACGCAGTTCGTGCGACATGCGCGCCAGAAACAGCGAACGATAATGGGAAACATGCCGAAGCTCTCGGTTCGCTTCTTCAAGTTCCGATTTTCGCTGCTTCAACTGCTCAATCAGGTGGGCAACGCGTTCGTCGTCTGGTTGTCCCGCGACGCCTATCTCAGTGCTCGTATCCAATTCGCGCACGGTATTGTCTGCCATGAATCGATGGATCGCCAGATGTCGAAGTCCCTGGCTTCTCGGTTACGACTACTCTTGTCTGTTTGGGAAGTTCAATATAAGACTGCCTTAAACGAGTGTCAAAGCCTTGCTTCTTTTTTAACTAAACCGTGCGTTATCATGCTTCGCTAACAAGGTTCGGACTTTTTCGGAGTAGAGTCCAGGGGTAGCGGATTGCATGAAAGGTAAACTTACCGACCAACCACTGGTGGAACTCATTCGTGAGGTATCCTCCAAAGGTTTATCCGGAACATTAAGACTCCAGCAGGAGCGCGCGCAGTCTGCAGTCTATTTCGAAGAAGGTCGGCTTGTTTTTGCCGCGTCGAATCTACGTACCCTTCGCTTACGTGCATATCTTGAGAAGGGGAACCTGGTAAGCCAACACGAACTCGATAGCATAGGAAAAAACGACGCCGATTTGCGCCTGGCCTCTAATTTACACTCGGCTGGAATTCTTTCTGGAGAACAGGTCAATACCCTGCTGGCGAACGTAGTCGGCGACGTCCTGCGGGTCGTCTTATTGTGGCAGGAAGGCACCTGGGAGTTTGACGAACGCGCGCGTATCAACGAGTCGTTCCGAGTAAACGTGGACGTTCCTAATCTGTTACGGGAAGCTTCACACCGGATGCCCCTGAAATTTATATCGTGGCGCTTCCGCAATCCTAACGAGATATTTACACGCGCCACAATGGTGTCCAAAATCAAGGATTTCCTGCCTGCTGAAAGCTTCATACTGTCGCGCCTGGATGTTCCGGTGAAACTTAAGGAGTTGGTTTCAGTGAGCGGACTGCCGGATGATGAGGCGCATCGAATTATCTATGGTTTGGCATTGAGCGGTTTCATAACTCGAGAGTACTGGCAAAATGCATTTCGCACGGACGCCGCCAAACCACCGAAGGAGCAAGCCCGGGACAGCGCGCTCTCGGCCAGCAAGTTTGAGAAGCCTGACGAGGATACGGAGCTTCAACAGTTTCTCCAGCGCGTAACCAATGCAAGCGACCACTATGAATTGTTTGACTTGCCGTTGAGGGCCGAGACACACGAAGTTAAGGATGCTTACTACGGGTTGGCTCGACGCTACCATCCGGATCTGTATCACTTGAAGTCGGGCACTTCGCTACACCATGACCTGGGTTCGGCATTTGCTCGTGTAACCCAGGCTTACGAAACATTGATGAATCCGAACACGCGCGCCGCTTACGACAGCGCCCTGGAAAGGGCGAAACAATTCAAACTGTCGGCCGAAAAGACGCCGGCCGCAGCTGACGAGCCGGTGTTTGATTCAGGAGTTGAAATGGACGACTTGAGTCCCGAATACAACTTCCGAGAAGGGTTTGCGGCGTTTCAGCAGGGCCGGATTAATGCCGCTATTAATCACCTGGCCGTGGCGGCGCGCCACTCGCCAAACGACGCTCGATACCGCGCTTACTACGGAAGAGCACTCGCCGCCAGCGAAAGGACGCAACGATCAGCAGAAGTTGAACTTCAAGCTGCGGTGAGACTTGAGCCGGCTAATGCCACCTACCACACCCTTTTGGCCCAGTTGTATTTTGACCTGCAGTTTCACAACCGGGCACAAGCGGAGTTGGAGCGCGCACTATCGCTGGATCCAAACAACGCCTCGGCTAACGCGCTACAGCGGAGACTACAAAAGTCGCGGAAAACAGGATGAGCGATAGCGTATAAAGTAAGCTTCAGCTTGCGCCGTAACACGCACCTGAAGGTTGTAATCTGAACACCTGTTGCTGAAAAATTTCACCAGGAAAGAAACCAGATGGCCGCAATAGAAAGTGATAGTGACAGACATCGAGTAGCCCGTGAGGCTTACCTGCAGCTGGCTGCGGCCGCGGACGAATTTGAGCAGTATACCCACCCGCATGCGGCGCGGATTGCCGCGATTGCGGATCGCATTGGCGAGCAGTTTCATCTGGCGCCGCAAGACCGGAGGTCTTTGCGCCGGGCAGCTTACATGCACGACCTCGGCGAAGTGGCGATGGAACGAGACTACATTCAGAGGGCCGGACCGCTGACGGATGAGGAACGAGGCGATCTTGCAAGGCATCCTGTGATTGGTGAGCAGGAGGCAGCGCGCGCAAGTGCAGATCGCGCGGTCCAGCTTTTAGTCCGTTGGCATCATGAATGGTGGAACGGTTCGGGCTACCCTGACGCGCTCCGGCAAAACGAAATTCCACTGGCAGCGCGAATTCTTCGGGTTGCGGACTCTTACGCAGCCATGACTGACGCGCGGCCTTTCCGTGCGGCAATGAGCGAGGAAACAGCTCGGCAAATTATCATTGAAGGTGCGGCTATTGAATTCGATCCTGCGGTCGTCAGTGCTTTTCTCTCGCTCGGGAAGTTTGACGAATTGCGATCGTTCGCGCGCGACGAAGTAGACGCACCGCAGCCAGTAGCGGAGGATAATAGACCGGGGCTGTTCTCTTCGTTCATGAAGTGAGCTTACGGGCAAGAGTATGCCGTTTGTTTTCCAGTATTCGTTTAGAGAGCGGACTTGTCCGCCTCAGCGCCGTCACAAGTGCCCTATCTAAAGGATAGGATTAACAAGTGCGTGCTCGCTCGAAAGTTTGATCGGTACAGGGAATCTCGATTATGTCTTACATTGCGGCAGCGTTTCCGAATGGTTGGTTAAACTTCGAATTGAGCGTTCTGCGGCGTTTGAAGTTTTCTTCGATCGCCCTTCCCTTTACCGGTGAGCCGCACTTTTCCATACAGATGAAGCAGTGGAATGTTCGCGTGGCCGCCAACGACCCGATGGTTTGGGCCTACACAAAAGCCACGGCCCTCGTGGAAAACGCTTCCGAGCAACTCAGCGAAGAAGACATTAACTCGATAGTGGAGGACGCATACGTTCCACACGATCGTTTGGACAATCCATCGCTAATGCGTTGGTTTAATGAAACTGACGCCTGGTGGTTTGACTCGGTGCGATTCAATGCCGAAGGCCTGCCCACGGAATACAAGCGGGCGCTCGCCTTGACACTGGGCATGATGGTTGGCGATTACGTGCTTTCTTTCGACGAAGAGACGCGGCACCTGCGCGAGCCCCTTTCGCTGTCGCGTGTATTCAGGCACTTAGCCAATACTTTGCGCGTTCCAACCGGAAACACAATGCGAAATAAGGCGACTAACCAGGACGTTCGCGCCTTTGTTGCTGAGCGGCGGTTGACCGACTTGCTGTTTCTGCGGTTGCCGGTTCCTACTGAGCCTGCAAACGGACAACAGAAGTGGGCAGCATGGCGCGAAGAGTGGCTCCAGGGTCGTGATGATTTTTGGGAACAACTGGAAAAATCCCGTGCCGGAAGACTTGGTTCGCGCGTACAAAGCAAACAGCAGTATCTGGGCTTTGTTGAAGATCTGCTTCACACAGCGGCACACATTCCCGCCTGGGCCATTGCGCATAGTGAGAATGGTTTTATTTCAAGTGAAGAATTAGTGGAAACGGTGGGACGCGTGCGCCGAGTCGACTCAGTTTACTCGAAAGATTTCTCGGACCTTTTGGGCGTTCGCGCCACGATTGTTACAGCTACAAGCTGAGTTAGAGACCCCTGGAACAATCCGCAGATTACATAGCGCGGCCTGGGCCGCAACCAAAACGCAAACGTTCAGCCGCGCGGAGCGATATCATTAGCACCGTGGCTTTAGCCCGGTGATCAGGATCCGTGACTAAGAAGGACAACCGTTTCAACGGTTTGGTCGGGATGCGCGGGACAAACCGTTAGAAACGGTTAAGGGATCATCTGCGAATCTTAGTCACCGGGCTGAAGCCACGGTGCTAATGAGACCGCTCCGCGATGCTTGTCAGCGCACA
>DASQKG010000013.1:0-4828 GCA_035630655.1 Pyrinomonadaceae bacterium | reverse complement strand
AGAAGACGCAACTCTGAAGGAGTTGCGTCGCCATTCGCCAAACGCAAGCAGCGCAACTCCTTCAGAGTTGCGAAGAATCTCTTGGAACGTCTTGAACCCAGGGTTTCAAAGCCAACCCTGGGCTGGAGCTAGCGAACGCTTTCAGCGTTATTGGTCGTACCTGAGTTTTCACACACTCTCTACCGCGCTGGGTTCTGTAATTGATCATCGAAAACTGCATCAGTACCTTACGTAGATTCAATTTTTCAACTCGGGCCCGATGAATGTATCTTGTCTAAGAATCGGCTAAATCATCAAAATGGAGAAATAATCTATGTGTCGAAATATTAAGACCCTGCATAACTTCAAACCACCCGCCACGGTTGAAGAAATCCGCGCGTCGTCGGTGCAATTTGTCAGGAAGCTTAGTGGCTTCAACAAGCCATCGAAAACCAATGAAGTCGCTTTTAATCGCGCGGTTGAGAAAGTGGCGGAGGCGGCACACGAACTCCTTCAATCTCTCGTGACAAATGCTCCTCCGCGGGATCGCGACACAGAGGCTGCCAAGGCTCGTGCCAGGAGTGCGGAGCGCTTTCGCTCTCCCGCGGTGAACCACGCGAACTAATTCGTGTACCGTAACGCTAACTGTTAGTTTGCGGACGGTTGGGTTCCATGCAGCCGCGTCTAGCAACGATCCGCAAACTAACAGTTTGCGTTACAAAAGACGCACCTGATTCGTGATGACGTCTGACTTTATTAAGTCGCTGCCTGCTAGGCGCGGGCACTTCCTGCTCGAGTCGGGCTACCACACGGATTTCTGGTTCACGCTGGATGCGCTCTTCGTGGACCCGGGGAAGATCGCAAAGCAGGTATCGTCCCTGGCTGAGATGCTGCGGCCTTATAAGATTTCCGCGGTTTGTGGTCCATTGCTCGGCGGCGCTTTCCTGGCCTACGCGGTCGCTTCGCATATGGGCCTGCGCTTCTATTACACTCAACCAGATCAGTCAATCGACACCACTAGCGAAGACGAACTTTTCGCTGCGCGATACCGTTTACCAACCGAGTTGCGTCGCCAAATATCCAACGAACGTGTGGCCATCGTCGACGACTTTATCAGTGCCGGCTCATCCGTGCGCGCAACTGCGTCTGAATTAATTGCAGCCGGAGCGACAACTGCCGTGGTCGGCACTATGATGCTTCTTGGTAATCAAGCGGTGGAATACTTTTCGGAGCGCGCCGTGCCGGTCGTCTCCGTTCGGAAGCAAGAGTTCAATCTGTGGGCGCCGGGCGAATGTCCTTTGTGTAGAAGTGGTACGCCCCTTGAGAATCCTGTTAGCTGACAAACAGGAGCCTTTACTCGAAGAAGTAATTCGATTAAGTCATGCCATATCCTGGATGTTCTTTTGCTCAAAACCGGGTTCGGCTATTTTGCTTCGCTCACTGTATGGTTGGGCTATTCGATGTTGTTGGTTATTCCCTGGCTGACGGGACGTTCTTTAGGGGAGAATAACGCGCGTTAAGATTAACAAGGAGTGCAGATGAAATATTCCAAGATGATCGTATTGATACTGGCGTTGTTGGCGCCGCAAGTTGCCATGGCTCAGACAACGAGCCGGGCCAATCGCGCGTGGAAGCCTTTTTTTGCTTCTGTGCGCGCCGCAGTGAAGGCGCGCGACAAAGACGCGTTGATGAAGATGATGTCGCGCGATTTTTATTACCTCAGCAGCGGTGGGGACGAAAACGACAATCAGGATACGCGCGACGAGGCTTTTGAGTACTGGGGAGCGTCGGCAGGGAGCTGGGATTCTTTGGAGAAAGTATTGGCCCAGGGCGCAGTTCCAAACGTGGCGATGCGCGAACCCGGCAACCGGCTTCCAAGTCGAGTTGCTCCTCCAATGGCAAACAACCGGCGGGCAATTAGTAACCGGAGCTTCGAGTGGTACGCCATCTTTGAGTTTCGAAATAACCGCTGGTATTTCACCGGCTTCACCGAATGCTGTGAATAAGTCTTTGTGTGTAACGCAAACTGTTAGTTTGCGGACCAGGCGGAAGCGACGAGTATGTGCAGACCGGGATTGGATGCTAGGACGAGTCTTTGGGACTGTTCAGCAAACTAGCAGTTTGCTTTACATTTGCTTGTGACGTTGATGCTGATTCAAGCCGCGATAAATGGCGGGCGGGCCAAGGCTGAACACGCGCCGGTCCCGGTCACGCCCGAAGAACAAGCGGCAGCAGTAGTCGAATGTTTGTCTGCGGGCGCGGGAGCGGTCCATCTCCATGTTCGTTCAAGCTTCGGAGTTGAGAGTCTTGATCCGGATGACGTTGCGCGCACACTCCGAGTCGTAAAATCTGCGGCGCCCCTTTCTTCAATTGGCATCAGCACAGGCGCGTGGATCGTACCGGATCCGGCAGAGCGAATCAGGTTAGCGACCGCGTGGAAGGTTTTGCCGGACTTTGCTTCGGTAAACTTCAGCGAAGAAGGCGCAGTGGAGCTTGTAGAGCTTCTACTTTCAAAGGGGGTAGGTGTCGAGGCAGGGCTTTGTGACGCCGGCAACGCGGAAATATTTGTTGAAAGCGGATTGGCGCCTCGCTGCCTGAGAGTCTTGCTGGAGCCGCAGGAACAGGAAATCGAAAAAACGCGTGAGACGGTCAACCGGATGAGGACCGTTTTAGACGAGAATGGTGTTTCGCACGAGCGCGTTCTACACGGTACAGAAGCGACGACCTGGCCCATGCTGAAGGAGGCCATCAATCTCGGCTACGGCCTGCGTATTGGTTTCGAAGATACTTTGCAATTAACTGATGGGACGTTGGCCGAATCAAACGGGGAATTAGTAGCAGATGCCCTGAAATTGATTTACTCTGCGCGAACACTATGAATATCAAATCGGTAAAGACTGATGAAGCTCCGTCTCCCGGTGGTCATTACTCCCAGGCAGTTGTACACAACGGCCTGGTCTTTGTATCGGGCCAGTTATCCATCGAACCGCGCACTGGCGAGAAGAAACTCGGCTCAATTGAAGAGCAAACGGAACAGGCACTGAAAAACGTTGCAGCGATCCTTAAGGCCGCCAATAGTGATTTGAGCAGAGTTCTAAAAATGACTGTTTACGTCGCAGATATTAACTTGTGGAGTGCGGTCAATACGGTTTACGCCCGGTTTATGGGCGAACATCGTCCGGCGCGCGCCGTGATACCAACAGGCGAGTTGCATTACGGTTTCCTGATCGAGATAGAAGCCATCGCAGCTACCAACGATTAAGCCATCGCGCGGGGACCCCGGTCCGCTTCCGGTTCTGATACCGGCTCGCTGCCGCTCGCGAGATACCGGTTGCTGATTACTAGTTTGGAAAGTTCACCAACGCTGCAACGATTAGATCAAAACAGGTCAATCAACATGAGAATCCTAATCACACTTATTGCTCTCACGCTGGCGGCGATCCCCGTCATGTCGCAGGAGTCTCCACCGATAAGAAACTTTCTGCGCGTAAACAAGGACTTTTGCACCGGTGGTCAGCCGCGCTTGGAACATCTGCAAGTGCTGAAAGACCTGGGCGTCAAGGCGATCATCAACCTGCGATCACCGGGCGAGCATCGCGCAGCTGAAGAAGAAGCCAGGGCCAAAGAATTGGGTCTTCGCTACTTCAACATTCCTGTAGTTTTCGTCGAGCCCAAAGAGGAGCAGGTAACCGAGTTTCTTAAAATCACCGATGACAAGGACAATCGACCGGCGTTTATTCATTGCACGGCGGCAATTCGAGTGGGCGCGTTTTGGATGATTCGAAGAGCTTTGCGCGACGGGTGGACCATCGAAGACGCTGAGAAGGAGGCCGAAAAGGTTGGCCTGCGCGAGAGTCCACATTTGAATGAGTTTGCGCGGAGATATATCGAGAAGCAGCGAAAGAAATGACTGGGGGTAAGAGAGTCTTCAACCCGGCTACTTTCTGTCAGCCCTTCAGGCTGAAAAACAAGCGGAGTTCATCATGAAAACCAAGAATGTGATAAGCCTGTTGTCGTTGGTTCTGAGCATTTCCACGATTTTGGTGAGTGCAATCGCGCAGCAGCCAGGCCTTCAACCGCCATCAGAGCCTTTGAAATTCGGCGCGTTTGTAGTGCGTTTCGATCCTGGTGGCACTTTCACGCTCGAAGGTAAAGGCTGGCCGGCCTTAAATGGCAACTGGAAAACAGAAGGCACCCAGATCGAGTTGACGATGTCAGGCGGCCCTGGCGGCTGCGATGGACCAGGCCGATATGGACTTCGAGTCGAAGGTAAGAAACTCAGCTTCGATGTTGTTTCTGACACCTGCCGCGTGCGACAGATGATCCTCGATCGCAGTACCTGGCTACCCAGCTCCGAAATCGTGAGGCCACCGGCGCGACGTATTGCGACGACGCCGGGAGCGCGCGTTAGTTTGCGGTCCGACTCGGCCGGTGAGAAGGGAAGTTGGCCATCGTTTCGCGGCCCCCAGGCTTCAGGCATTGCCGAGCGCCAGGACCTTCCTGATACCTGGAACGCGAAGACAGGCGAAAACATTCTTTGGCGCACACCGATTCCCGGACTCGCTCATTCGAGCCCAGCGATTTGGGGAAAAAGAATATTCGTAACTTCAGCAGTCAGCTCCGACCCGAAGGCCACCTTCCGCCCGGGTCTTTACGGCGACGGAGATGCTTCCAAGGACCGCTCGGTTCATCGTTGGATGATTTATGCGCTAGATAAACGGAGCGGAAAGATCCTCTGGGAACGCGTGGCCCATGAAGGCGAGCCCGCCGACAAGCGCCACATCAAATCCACATATGCAAATTCGTCACCTGCTACCGACGGACGGATCGTGGTCGCGTGGTTTGGATC
>DASQKG010000012.1:0-4954 GCA_035630655.1 Pyrinomonadaceae bacterium | reverse complement strand
TATGTTTTCGCGGCGGATTGAGTGGCGGGGAATTAAGTACGAATTGAAATCACCAACCGAAGCTGTCATCATCCGTGAGTTATAAGTAGGTGCCGGGTGTCAGGTGTCGGGTGCCCGGAAAGGTGTCCAAAAGAGACTGTCTAATCCTGATTGCGCCACCTGACCCGAAACCTAATAACATCTGACACCTGACACCTGAAACCCGACACCTGGCACCCTCTGAGATGGCCAACAAAGCCGTACAACTAGTTCAACTTCTGCGCGGCAGTAAGCGTGAGTTGCGCCTGGGTACGGTTATCCTCTTCGTCACTTCGCGCTGCAACGCATTCTGCAAAACCTGCTTCTACCACGAAGAGTTGAACAATCCCGGCGACATGACCTTCGATCAGATTGAGAAGGTCTCGGGTACGATGCCGCCGATCACTGACCTGTGGCTGTCAGGCGGCGAGCCAACCTTGCGCCGCGACGTCCCGGAAATTATCGATACGTTCGTTGCCAACAACGGAGTCAATCGCGTCATCATCCCCACCAACGCGCTGATCAAATCAAGGGTGTATGAGATTGTTGACCAGGCTCTCGGCAGACACCCCGGGTTGGACCTCTATCTCAACGTGGCCCTCGATGGTTATGGCGAAACTCACGATCTCATTCGCGGCGTGCCGGGAAACTGGGGCAAAGCGCTCGAGTGCATCGAGTCTCTATACCCGCTCAAGGAAAAATACACGGATCGTTTTCGACTTAATGTGAACACGGTCGTTTGTGCGGAGAATTACACCGAGATCGAAAAACTTGCGGAATACATGTGGCAGGACTTCCGTCTGGATGGTCAATATTTCAATATCATCCGCGGTGATACACCAGTTGGTGACGAGATTAAACAGGTGCCGACTGATTCGCTTCCGGGAATGTATTCGTTCGTCTCGCGATTGACCAAGCGCTACGGCGATCGAATGTTTGCCGGTGACGACGCCAGCAAGCGGTTCGTCAAGAATGTCGCCTATGTCGGCGCTATTACGACTCATTACCGAACCCAACACGCGAACTTTGAAACGCCGACTGCATGGCCTTTCCCCTGTACCGCCGGCGAGACTACGGCTGTGATCGACTACAACGGCGATGTGCGCGCCTGCGAGCTGCGGGAGAAGTTTGCGACCCTCAGCGATTTTGATTACGACTTTGGCGCCCTTTGGTCCGCACATGAGCGAGACGTAGAACTTAACGCTATCGACGGAGGCAAGGCGTGCTGGTGCACACACGTGTGCTTCATTCACGATTCCATGCGTCACTCTCGTCGGGCGCTGCTCTACGAACTGCCAAAAAACTTTCTCACACGCGAGAGTTGGTAGTTATGGTGAGTAAGGACGATCAGGAAGCGAACCGCAAGAGTGGCATCGCCTACGCAGCTGCTTTTAACTTGTTCGCGTCCGTAGTTGGGCTCTGTGGTGTGGGTTGGCTGCTGGATCGGTGGCTGGGTACGGCCCCCTGGTTGTTGGTTGCCGGTATCGTACTCGGCGCGATTGCCGGCTTTTATCAGTTTGTCAGACTGACGTCGAAGCTATCTTAACTCGACAACTCGCTGTTTGCCCGTGTAAAATCACCCGCTTCGCTAATGAACGAAACTGAAAACAAAGAGAGCGGGAGCACGCTTTCGGCCGCCGATCATAGTGGTATAGATGGGCGTGTTTTTCGCACCATGGCAGCCGCGGTCGCGCTAGCCGTAATCGTCAGCTCACCTTTCGCCCCCTGGCGAATTACAACTGGGTTGCTGTTAGGTGGGATCCTTTCGTTGCTTAATCACTACTGGATGCGGACCTCTATTTCCGCGGGCTTCGATCTCGCTTTAAGCCAGGGGTCAAAGCCTCAAATAAAGGTGATCCAGTATGTACTGCGCTACTTCGTGGTCGGGACAATTGTATTCGCTGCATACCAGTTAAATATTGTTTCGTTGCCCGCAGCCTTGGTGGGGTTATGCAGTTTCGTGGTCGCATTGTTTGTCGAGGCGTTTAGAGAGTTCTACTTCGCAATCATTCATCGAGAGGGAATCAATTAATGTTCTGGTTGGAAACCGCCAACGCAGCGGAACACGGCGAAAAGGCGGCTGCGTCCGCACATCACACTCCGATCATCGTTGAGTTGGTTAACCACTACTTCGGCCAGCCGGTCTACGAATTCCAGATCAGATATACCTATCCGCTCTGGAAATCGTTCTTCGCCAAATTTCACACGACGCCGGAAGCCGTGTTCGGGCCATACACGCCGGAGACCGCGATCCCCTGGTACACGGTGATGTTTGTTATCGCGTGCATCCTGACTGTAACCATCATCTGGATTTTTAAAGGGAAGCTTTCAACTGAAGAACCGGGACCCGGACAACAAACTCTCGAGGTGGGTGTGCTCGCAGTGCGTGGCATGCTCGAGGACATTGTGGGTCCGCACGGCTTGAAGTACTTCCCGATTGTGATGACTTTCGCGGTACTGATTCTGGTTTCCAACTTAATGGGTCAGTTTCCTTTGTTCATGTCGCCGACCGCGGCAACCAGCGTGACTTTCGCTCTAGGGCTAAGCTCATTTCTTTATTACAACTACGTAGGCATCGCGGAAAATGGACTTCTCGGACACTTGAAGCATTTGGCTGGTCCCATTTGGTGGATCTCGTTTTTGATTTTCCCGATTGAAGTAATCAGTAACTTCATCCGGCCATTCTCTTTGGGTATCCGTCTTTTTGGAAACATATTTGCCGATGAACAGGTTGTCAGCACGGTCGCAAGTATCTACCCTCCTTGGACACAATGGGTGTTACCGGTATTGCTAATGCCGCTCGGAGTTTTTGTGGCTTTCGTGCAGACCTTCGTTTTTATCCTGCTTTCGCAACTCTACTTAAGCGAAGTGTCGCATGCACCACACGAAGGACACGACGATCATGGGGCGCAAGACATCCATGCGAGTCCGGATCAGCATGAGGCGCTGGCAGTTTCGTGACGACATCATGACGCAGTAATACCAGCGCGATTCGAGCGGCTCTGGCAAATGCGCCGAGTGCGTTGATCGCAGACAGTAACGAAAGGTGCAGTCAGCCTGGAAGGAGCATTACTGAGCAAGTAATAAGCTTCGCTTTTTGAAGCAGGAAGTGTCTGTTTCGCAGGAGCGCCGTTGTTCGAGGGGCGGTGGATACCGGATGCAGGCGAAATCATATCAGCCAGTGGTGACTTCTATCCGATTTGTAACTGTATCCAATCATTCTGAATCAAATCAGATGGAGGAACATCGATGAGAAAACTCAGGATCTTTTTCTTCGCCTTGGTAGGCATGTTGATGACTGCCATGCCCGTGCTTGCGCAGGCACCGGTGGCGGACGCGGACAACTCGGCTGGGCTCAAGGCAATTGCCGCGGGCATTGGTTTTGCCATTGCAGTCTTTGGGGGCGCTTTGGGCCAATCCCGAATTGGTGCTGCCGCTTGTGAAGGAGCGGCCCGTAATCCAGGCGCGTCAGCCAAAATCCAGACGATGATGATTCTAGGTCTGGCGCTGATCGAATCGCTGGTTCTGTTTGCGCTGGTTATTGTCTTCGTAAAGACCTAGCCTATCCAAACGACGCGCGAAGAAAGATGCGAGCGGAGCTTTGTAGCTTCGCTCGCATTTTTTGTTTGGTTCGGTCTAGAGGGCAAACGTTTAAGTTATACGCGCCGTCCGCAAACCTAAAAGCCGAACTTGAACTTTCGGAATTAAAACTAGCCAGTTCGTCTTTCAGTCCATCTTTGCGTGTCTCGAAAGCTGTGTGGTACGCTGACACTCTCCCAAAAAGAAAGAGCGAGGCACCATCCGTAAATGAAAACATGTCCGAATTGCGGAGCTGAATATCCGGACACCACCACACTGTGTCCTTCTGACGGTGTCGCTCTTGAGAAGACTGGCGACTCTCTGCTTGGCCAGGTTCTTGCCGGCAAGTACCGAATGGACGAACGTCTCAATGAGGGAGGCATGGGCGCCGTCTACCGCGGCACACATGTTCTCATGGACAAGACTGTGGCGGTTAAGGTGCTGCGGCCCGCACTTGCGGCTGACGAGAATATAGTGGCGCGTTTCTCAAGGGAGGCCCGAGCCGCGTCTCGGATTTCTCATCCCCACGCTTTGAGCGTCACTGACTTCGGAGAATCCGAAGATGGGGTCGTCTTCCTGGTAATGGAGTATCTCGATGGGAAGACGCTCAAAGAGATCATTAGAGAAGTAGGCCCGATGCCACTGCCGCGAGTGGTTGAAATCATCAGGCAGGTGGGTGGGGCGCTGGACGCGGCCCACGATCAAGGCGTAGTGCATAGGGATCTCAAGAGCGAAAACATCATGTTGTTGAATTCCGCGGGACCCGACTATGCAAAGGTCCTGGATTTCGGCATCGCCAAGATCAAAGAGCCATTCGGTACATACGATCCAGGCCTCACTGCCCCGAATTTAGTAATCGGTACTCCGCAATACATGTCACCGGAGCAATGTTCCCAAGCCTCGGAAATCGATGCGCGCTCCGATCTCTACTCGCTGGGCGTGATCATCTACGAAATGCTGGTCGGGCACGTGCCGTTCACAGGCCCTTCGCCAACGGCAATCATGATGCAGCATCTGCAGGAGGAAGCCTCTTCGGTTTTGCAGGAAAGACCTGATTTGCCTCCGAGTGTTGAACGCGTCGTGCGACGGGCACTGGCCAAGCGCCCGGAGGATCGCTACCAACACGTAGGAGATTTGGTTGACGATCTGACTGTCGCGGGGGGCATGCCGGCGTCCACAGTGACTCCGGTGCCGACGCCCTCTGCAAGTCATCGGATTGTCGTTCCCACCCATTCGACTGCTGAGGGTGCTGCATCGGAACCGGATGAAGAAACGGCGGTTCGACCAAGAGTCGAACACGGGACGCCGCCGAGTGTCGCGGCGCGAACGAACGAGATGTACCCACCTGCGGCACGAA
>DASQKG010000011.1:0-4031 GCA_035630655.1 Pyrinomonadaceae bacterium | reverse complement strand
CTTACCGAACCTTCAAACTATCGACTGCCCCCTTCCCAACTGCGCATTTTCAACCTGCTAGTTTCCACCCCGCATTTCCAAGCTGCACTTCCAACCTGCGATTTCCGAATCCTGATTAGTCTCGGTCAGAAACGCAGCTTTACGCCGTACTGAATTTGACGTGGATTTGAAGCATCGCGAGGCGTACCAAATCCGAGAACCGGATTCGGTGGCACAGCGAGATTCGTGCCTCCGTAAACTGTATTAAGGTCCGTGACGTTAACGCGATTGAACAGGTTGAAGAAGTCGGCACTAAATTCCGCGGTGACCCGCTCGTTAAAGTGGACTTCGCGCGCAATACGCATATCAAAGCTGTAAAAGGTCGGACCTTCAAGCGTGTTTCGGCCCAAACTTCCAGGACGATCGGAGAGTGGGTTGCCGTCTAAATTTGCGTCTGCGCCGGCAAAGACGTTAAAGCGTCTGCTGCCTTGGGCCGTAAACAACGAGCTAAATTTGAAGTCGTGGAAGACCCTGACGCTTCGCCCGACCTGGCTGACAAAAGCCAGCGTGAACCGGTGGGGCACGCTCTGACGCGAGACTGCGCGCTCAAAGCTAATGTCCGGCCCTTCAGGTAAGTCGGCCAGATTTGCTACGGACTCCGAGTTGTTGATGGTCTTGGAGAAAGTGTAGCTGCCGTGGAAACTGAATCCACGAGCGAACCGTTTCTGAACCTGTAACGTCCCGCCGTGATGAATGGAAAATCCGATATCATCGTTGACGTAGAAATCACCGAGTTCCAGGAATCGCCGCCCGCCAAGCGCCCGGTTGAAGATGGGCTTGCCGGAAGGCAGCGTTCCAGTCTGCACGCCGTTGAGTAGGCCCGTATGCGCCGCAAGCTTGAGCCCGTGCACATACAAATAGCCAACGGAGACCGCCACCCCACCGCCGATCTCGCGTGAGATCTCGACGCTGGCTTGCTCGGAATAAGGTGTACGCATTCTCCCATCTTTATTGTCCCTGAAGCCCGGGTTGACGATGCCGCCGACTACGGGCGCATTTGGAACAGCCCCAGTGGTTGTAAAGTTACACAGAGCGAGTTGCGGCGCACTTGCCGTGATGATCGTCGGCCCTCCCGGACGGCATACGGTAGAGGTAGGCACCACCGGGCCGCCGATGGTCGGTTGAATGAACCTCGCCCTTATTGGCGCCACGCCGGGAAATACGATCTGAGCATTCGGCAGGTCACCCGCACTACCCCATTCACTCGTAACAAGCAACTGCCCGATGCTGGAGAAGAGGCGGTCATTGAAAATACCGAATCCTGCGCGCACAACGGTGCGCGAGTTCCACGAATAGGCTAGACCCACACGCGGCTGAAAATTGTTTAAGTCATTTTCCTGTACGAACAAGGACGGATAGGTTTCGACGTCGTAGCGGAGTCCGTAGGTCAGCGTTAGCTTTGGCGTCGCTTTCCATTCATCCTGTGCGAAGAACCCATAGGAATTGTGGTCCACGCTGGTTCTGGTAAGCGGCTCCAGCTCAGCCGGAACGTCCTCAGTGAACGGGATGCTAAGTGGCGGCCGGGTTATCGTGCCGTTCTCCAATGGGAACCAGAAGACCACCGGCGTTTGATTCAAGAACGTGGGGCCGGGTACGCCCGGTCCGCCCAGGTTGGCAAATATCACACGCGCGGGAAAGAAAAGATCCCACTTGGCAGTGTTGCGTATGTTGTTGAAGTCTAGTCCCACTTTCACGGTATGTCGCCCCGAAATGTAGCTCAGATTGTCAGCGAACTGCAGGCGGCTTTCGCGATAGAAGTCCACATCGGAGGTACTCTTTCCGGTGATGATTAAGTTGGACACCTCCAGGTCGGGTTCCTTGAGCACCGACTCGAAGTCAAAACTTCGGCGAGCCCACTGAAGCCGGGCTTCATTGACCACATTGGGCCGCAACAACGCGGTGTAGCTGGCCACCAGCGACTGATCGACGGCCTCGTTATTCCGCGCTGTCGTCGAGGCCGGGGAGGCACGTCCGCCGCCGCCGAGAAAACCCCTGGTGGTCGAATCAAGGAGGTTATAGCGGAGAGACAGATTATTGTTGCTGTTAGGCTTGTGATCCAGTTTGACGAGAAACCCGTCATAGTCGTTCGAGCGTAGTAGATCGTTAACTTCGGGCGTAAGTCCATAAAACCTCTTGGTGACGTTGATCCCCGCAAGGTTGTTGAGGATCACCGAGGAGAACTTATTAGATTCGGCGCGACGTTGTCCTTCATAGTTGGCGAAGAAAAACGTTCTTTCCTTTTTGATCGGACCGCCTATCGTTGCGCCATACTGGTTCTGTCGCAAAACGGGACTCGGCCCGGTCAGTATTGGCGTCGCGTTTAGCGCATCGTTCATCCCAAAGTAATAGGCAGAACCGTTGTAGCGGTTGCCCCCAGACTTCGTGACGATATTTACAAACCCGCCCAGAGCACGGCCATACTCAGCAAGAAAGGTGGAGTTCAACACACGGAACTCCTTCGCCGCTTCCTGTGAAGGAGTCACGCGCGGCAGCCCCGTAAAGGTCTGAATATTGTCCACACCGTCCACCAGGATCATGGTGTTCAATTCCGACTGCCCGCCGAAGCTCAAACGGGGCGCCGCCGCCGAACCGACACCAGTGTCAGGCTCCTTGAAAGCTCCCCCGCCGACGTTTTCGCGGCCCGGCGCCACGCCGCTCGAAAGCTTGGCGAAGTCCACGAAGTTGCGTCCGATGTTGGGCAGCGATTCGATGATTCGCTGGTTGACTACGCGGCTCAGTTCCGCTCGCGTGGGCTCAATAAGCGGCTGCTCATCCTGGGTAACCTCAACGGTCTCGTTCACGTCTCCGACTTGCACTGTCACATCCTGGACAATGGCGCCCCCGACAGTCAGAACGAGGTTGCTTTGTACTACCGTCTTGAATCCAGAACGCTCAGCCCGGAGATCATATTGTCCTGGTTCTAGATTCGTAAAACTGTAGCGACCGTCGCTGTCGTTTGTAGTGTCGCGAGTAATCCCCGTTTGGGTGTTCTTAACGATGATTCTAGCCCCAGGGACGACAGCGCCTGATGAATCTTTGACCACGCCGGAAAGCGTCGCCGTGGTGGTCTGCGCAAATGCGGTTATGCCGGCAAACATCAAGACGAGGGTCGCCAGTAGTAAAGCTCTCCCGTTTGTCATGGTCGTAGCTCCTTTCAAGCTTGGGCTTGACTAGCACCAGACGCGGGCTGCGGCCGGGGGGACCCGCTGGTTGTCAGGCAAACGTCTTTTCGATGTTGCGGCAGAACTCCTACAATTTCCGCCGCGCGATTGGGTAGTCTACTCGCTCAATACTGCGGGATTGAGTCAACCCACTTGAGCAGTTCAGAGGCTTAACTACTCATTGACCATTACCCCACCTTGTTCGCCATTTCCCTAACCAGAGAAAAGCCAGGGACCGGGTCAACAACTTTTCACGCAATATACTCCCCGTTGCCATCGGTAACAAGGGTATGTTGGGTTAGCAACATCGAACACGATAAGACGTAAAGCTTTTCGTATTGAAAGGCCAGACGATATTATCCAACTCAACATGACCAAATTGGACATTGCACATCAGCGACTTCATAACCAGGGACTGTCATCGCATGGCTTCAAGAAACCGGGCGAGATCGTGAAGTGGCTGGGCGCTGTACAAGCCCAGGATTACCACGGCGCCAAGTGGGCGCTCGGACAACGGACGAAGAGTTTGACTGACGGCGAGATTGAGAAGGCATTCACCGATGGCCAGATAGTGCGCACACACGTCATGCGCCCGACCTGGCACTTTGTTACACCTGCTGACATTCGTTGGCTGCTGAAGCTAACGGCCCCGAGAGTGAACGCCGCATGCAGCTACTACTATCGCAAGCTGGAACTTGACGATGCAGTCTTCAGACGTAGTAACAAAGCCCTGGCGAAGGCTTTGCAAGGTGGCAGGCACTTAACTCGTGAGGCATTACGAACGGTGATCCAGCGAGCAGGCATTGGCAACGACGATTTACTGCGCTTCAA
>DASQKG010000010.1:0-18332 GCA_035630655.1 Pyrinomonadaceae bacterium | reverse complement strand
GCTACCGACTGCATCGGCGACGAAGCTGAATCAAAGGTTGCAATTCTCGCTGAAGGCGACGTCCTGCTGCTCGAAAATCTCCGCTTCCACAAAGAAGAAGAAAAGAACGACGACAATTTTTCACAGCAGCTCGCTAAGCTGTGCGATGGGCTTTATGTGAACGATGCCTTCGGTGCCGCTCACCGTGCACATGCCTCAACTGTCGGCATAACGAAGCACGTTGATAAAGCGGCCGCAGGGTTGTTAATGCAGAAGGAACTGGACTACCTGGGTCGTGTAATCAGTGCGCCGGAGCATCCGTTTGTATCCATACTCGGCGGCGCCAAAGTTTCCGACAAGATTCCGGTTATCAATGCGCTCATCGATCGCAAGGTCGACAAGATTCTAATTGGCGGCGCCATGGCGTACACGTTCTTGAAGGCCGAAGGCTTCACCGTTGGCAAGTCACTCGTCGAAAACGACATGATGCAGACCGCGCTGGAGATCAAGAAGCGTGCTGAGACCGCGCGTGTCGAATTGATCCTGCCAACTGATCACCAGGTGGTCGATAGTTACGAGCCCATCAAAGGCGACAAGATCGTGGCGAAGACGATCCCGATCGAGTTTACAAACGCGGGCCATGCCGGCATGGATATCGGAGTGGAAACTGTTTCACATTTTGCCAACGCCCTGCGCGATGCGCGCACAATCATCTGGAATGGCCCAATGGGCGTTTTTGAAGAGCCGCCATTTAACGAAGGCACAATCGCCATCGCCCGCGCGGTTGCGGAAGCCGCCGATGGCGGCGCCATTGTCATCGTCGGCGGAGGCGACTCAGTCGCGGCGGTAACCCAGGCCGGTGTTGCTGATCGCATCACGCACATTTCAACCGGCGGCGGCGCCACCCTTGAGTTCCTTGCCGGTGAGGAATTGCCAGGCGTCGCCGCATTAACCGATGAGTAGCGAAGCGTTGACTGGTGAGTAGTCCGTTTTCAGTAGTCAGTGACCTTGTGCCCATGAAGTCAGTACCACCTCGCGGTAGCAAGCGGGTGGGTGATGCGTATCGACTGACTATGGCCGGAACAAACAACTAACAACTAACACCTGATAGCTAACAACTGGCCAAACATGCGTAAACCTGTAATTGCCGGAAACTGGAAAATGTACAAGCAGCTTGGCGACGCGGTTGAGACAGCCATCGCCCTCAAGCCCTTGGTCGCCAACGCCAACCACTGCGAAGTCGTGATCGCGCCGGTTTTCACAGCGCTCAAAACAGTGGCTGACCGGCTCGAAGGTTCAAACATCGGCGTGGCGGCGCAGAACTGTTCGACCGAGATAGAAGAAGGCGCGCACACCGGAGAAGTGCTGGCAGCGATGCTCCGCGACATTGGCGCGAAATATGTCATCGTCGGGCACTCCGAGCGCCGCCAGATCTATTTCGAAACCGATTCAATGGTTAACAGGAAGTGCCAGGCGGGTTTAGCGGCCGGTTTGAGTGTAATCATGTGTGTGGGAGAGAGCCTGGAGCAGAGGGAGCAGGGAATCGCGGAACGCGTTGTCAGCGGCCAGCTTAGCGGCGGACTCAGCGGGTTGACAGCCTCAGACCTCGACCGTATCATCGTTGCCTACGAGCCTGTTTGGGCCATTGGTACTGGACGTACAGCGACGCCGGAGCAAGCGCAGGAAATGCACGCGTTTATCCGGCGCGTTTTCGCGGATAGGTACTCTGATCAGACGGCTGAGGACGTGCGAATACTTTACGGAGGCTCGGTCAAACCCGACAACATCGCCGGCTTGATGGCGAAAGACGATATTGACGGGGCCTTGGTCGGCGGCGCAAGTCTAAAGGCCGACAGCTTTGCGAAGATTGTGAATTATAGGTAGGACAGACATTCCTGTCTGTCAGACGTTGGAGAAAAAGACGTCGGCGTTTGAAGGCTAGCGCCAACTTTTCGTTTAGAAGTATTTGGCTAGAGTAAGACAGACAGGAATGTCTGTCCTACACGGAGACATCATTTGTTAAGTTACATCTTGTACGGATTATTTATTCTGGCTTGTATGGTTCTGGTTGTAGTTATTTTGCTGCAGCCGGGTAAGTCGAGCGCAGGAGATCTTTTCTCCAGCAGCGTTTCGAGCACTGCATTCGGACCGCGAGGTACGGCAAGTGTACTCGCTAAGATCACTATCGGCGCAGCGGCGGCATTCATGCTCATAGCGTTGATGTTGTCGTTGCCGGGTGTAACCGGGACACGTTCGGTTCTGCAATCGACATCGCCGGATGCCACGCCTGTACCAGCAGCGTCGCCGAGTCCCAGCGTTGCGCCTGCTGCTGCTCCGGGGGCGTCGCCCGCACCGTCTTTGAGTATTACCAGCAGCACACCGCAGCAGTAATTAATAGCGCTGTTAGCTTTCTCCGGATTAGTAAAGCAAACTGTTAGTTTGCTGACCTGGCCCAAGAGAGTGTAAAGAGTTCCACAAACTGACATTGTAGGAACCTCGCCGAACAGCAAACTAACAGTTTGCTTTACGTTGACAATTTTAGCCGAAGTGGCGGAACTGGCAGACGCGCACGGTTGAGGGCCGTGTGAGGCAACTCGTGGGGGTTCGAGTCCCCCCTTCGGCACCAAACCCTTCCGAATTCTCCTTAATAATCGTGAATAATCGTGGCTTTTTAGGAACGGAGTCCAAACGGAGTCCAAGCGCTTGAGTCCCGGCAAAGTCATCGAGCACGGTCATAGCCCGGTCTCGACTCTCCTGGCTGGCATGGCCGTAGTGCAAGATCATCGTCCGATCGCTCTGACCAGTAATCGATCCAATAGTCGCCAGATCCTGCCCTCCCTGTAGCATGCGAGTGACCGCAGTATGCCGCGCATCATGAGTTACCAGACCGCCGGCCCGGGCGCGGCCATAAGGAACCCCAGTGACGCGGCAGGCCTCGGTGAGGATCTCGTAGTAGTGCGTCACTTCGCCGCCCGCCAGCGTGAAAACGAAATCACCAACACTCCTGGCCTTGCGCTCGTTGAGTATCTCAGCCAGCGTATTCGTGATCTTGAGATAGCGAACAGTTTGCTCAGAACGGTTCTGAGTCTTGGTGCCTACTACCTGAAGCACCCCTGCTTGCCAGTCAATGTAGTCCCAGCGCAAGCCGCAGATCTCTCCCTTGCGAGCCCCCGTCAATAGCGCAAAGCGAAATACATGGCCTACCGTGCGTCGGTTCGCGGCCCGCTGTGACGTCTCCCCCACTCGTCGCGGCGTATAGAGCCAGTTCAAAACCCGGGTAACTTCGTCGCTGGTAATTACTCTTTCGCGCCGCCGTTTGGAATGCTTGGGCCTGGGTATCCTGGGAACCACCCAGTTTTCGAGAGCCGTGAAATGGATCACTGCCGAGTGTAAGGCGGCGGAGATAATGTTCAGTTCTCGATTGATGCTTTGCGGGCTAAGCCCATCTTTCCTGCGGCGGTCAACAAACTTCTGCATGTGGGCGCTTTGCACGTCGGTAGCTCGCTTGACCTGAGCCTCGTCACAGAAAATGTGCAGCACGCGCGTGGCCCGCGCTAGTTCGTGACGGTTCGGCGTTAGGTCAAGCTTTTTTCGACAAATCTCTTCAAGGTTCGGAATGTCTTTAGGCTGCGTCACAAAGCCGTACTTCATTTCCTTTTCGAGCAGACGGATGCGAGCCACCGCAGCCTCAACATCAGCCTTGCTCAAGAAGCCGGATTCTTTCTTGCGCCGACCGTCCGCCAAACGAATGTCGAAGTGCCAGGAATAGTGCTTCTTTCTTGCGGCGTCGTACTTCCAGCCAGGGCGATTTCGATTTGAATAAACCTTCTTAATCATCTGCGAACCAGCGTTAGAACGTCTACATGTCTGCGCGCATTTTCAATCATTCTTTGTCGATGTGCAATAACTTCGCCGCGCACTAGAAACAACTTCCGGCCTTGAGGTACTAGAGTAAGTTGCCCGGTTCCCGCCGCGCGTTTACGGATGGTCGAAGGATCTAGCCCCAGCATCCCAGCCGCTTCACGCAGCGGAATGAGCCTATCTATATCGCTGTCGATTGTGTGTCGATTCCGCATGTCTTTCGTGTATCCGCGTTAGCATTAAAACCCTTGAGGCCGTCCGCGTTTTGCTGGCCGCTCGTTTTTTGGATTGCTGTTTGAAGCGACGGGCAACGACTCACTTTATAGCCTGCCCACGACCTGCTGTTCCCCGATCTAATTCTGAAGGCTGGTCCATTAGTCAGCTAGAAAACTCGGTTATCTTCGCCGGACTTCCGGCTACGACCCGTAGAGCATATGGCGTTCCGCAGCAGCGTGGACCATCGGAACGTGATCATGCTCTCTTTGTTTTGCCTGAGCCTTTGGCGAAGCTAGTCTGAGTCGGAGTTCGCTATTTCTAACCGGGGTTTGCACAGGAACTTACCTCACGCTCATCCCAATCGCGTCTTGGGCGACCATCTCCAAAGCGCGTCCCGTGCTACCACGGCATGTCAAGGAAGGGTGCTTAGTCTTTACCCGCTTTGATTGAATCTCTTAAAGAGAGACTTTTCTGAAGCTCAATGATCATTCTGGGGCGCTTATTCCGGTATGGAAAATGGCTAGCAAGTGCCGCGTTTATCGCCTGCAAGGAGAGCTATGGGCTCGTGGTGTACCCGATTGACGGATTTAAGCCGTCTTTGGTGTCGGCGTTTGCGAACACTGCCTATCCGCGATGGACCGCTGCACACTCATTCTTGCCGGGGGGTAATTTCGGAATTGAAGGAAGGGTTGGCCGTGGGCGCACTCCATCTTTCAGTCGTAACAAAGCCCACACCCAATGCAGTCAGGATCATGGTCTTTCCTCGAGACTCGTAAGAGCCATTAAGGATCGCTGTATCCGTCGGTGAGTGGGATGAGTTCATTCTCGAGAATCTTAGATCTCGCCTGGTATGCCTCTTGCCGTGCCGACCTCAGCCAATGGGAGCAACGTAAAACTTCTATTGGAAACATTGCTGTTGGTCAGGAACGGCCCGGCCAGCACAATTCTTCGAAAGACAGTAGATCCTGCGCTTTAAGAGTTTTTGGGGAAAGCATTTCTTTCCCGCGAAAGATTTGCTTTCGTTTGATTCGACAGGCCGTGAAGGTTGGTCCTCAGATGCTGACACGCAGGCCGACGGAAGCCGCCGTGGATGAGTTTGGCTGTGGATGACCGCCATCCAATCGCGATAATTTCAATGAGCCTAAGGAAGAATGCAAATGTCTCATTTACATCTCGTAACAACGACGCCACCGCAACGCCCATACGAAGAAATGTTGAAGGACCATAAAAAGATCCTTCAGAACTACTTTGACAGCTATACCGCTCGGGGCCTAAGCGCGACAACAAAAGTCGGCGCCTGTGGGTTCATCCAACGTTGGTTTGAAAAGATCCGGGTTCCGAGCGCGGACGGTGAACGTCAGCTTTTCATCTGGGAAGTCATGAACCTGGGAGCAGGGCGCCAGCGCATCAGGGATTTCCTGTTAGCGCTTAGCACGGTCGATGACGATAACCTGGCTTGTGTGCGGCCTACGACGGCCAGAACCTACGCCGGGCACCTTGAACGCCTGTTCCTCAGCACGCTTGAGTTCCCGTTTATTGAAGGACTGCAGACTATTTCCTCGAAATATGGCCCAATTGAAAACCCGTTTACCGGCGTCGAGTACCCAATCCACAGCCGCGATATTTTGCGTGCCGAAAGGTTCTTTCTGTCACCAGAGCAAATTTTGGAACTGCTTGTATTCTTACGGGAAGTCTATCCCGGTCTAATCCACAGGACGTCAACCGTCGGGAGACTCTATACGATCGTGATGCTGATCACTGAGACCGGCATGCGATGTAATGAGTTCATCAACCTCGATGCCCTCGGCCTCAATCGGGACATCTTCTACGACAAGAAAGTGATACAGACGCGCTTTGGTAAAGGGTTCAACTCATCGGGTTTTCAGACGCGGTTGATCCCCTTGACGAATCCTGCCGCGATCACGCTCAGACAATACGAACAAGAAGTGCGACCGCAGTTCTGCAACCACCTGGTTAATCCCGCTCTATTCCTGAGCTGGAATGGCAGGAGACTTAGCTACAGCGCAATACAAAGCTGCTTCACGCGACTGATGGAGATCGCCCGCAAGCACGGCCTGAATCTCCCTCCAAACCTAACGATTCACGACCTGCGCGCAAGCTTTGCGACTAACTACATCGAAGCACATCCCGATCAGTTCTGGGAATTGATGGAGTTACTGGGACACGTCAGCCCTTCGTCGACGCGCCTCTATATTAGATCCAGGGGTCAGAAGAGATGGCTGACTATGAAGGAAGCGCGCGGACCGAGGGTAGGTAAGACGGGTTTTGGGCAGATGGTCTACAACACACAGGAGCGCGGATACAGTCGTGTGGGCTCTTAAGGAGTACCTGCGAAAGATCCATGGGATCACTAACGCTGTTCAACTTCAAGCATTCATCAAGGAGAAGTTGGGAGTGATTGTGACGGTGCAAACTCTGAGGACCCTATTGCGAAGCTCGCCGGCTGCACCCCGTGCTGAAATGATTCAACTACTTTGCGACACCTTCAACTGCCGGTCCGATGCGTTCTACGTTTTCACTCCGAATCAGGCTCGAACACAACAGTGGGAGAGAGATAAGACAGAAGGTAAGGAGCCATCGCCATACTACCAACCCAAAGTCCACGACCCGGCCGGCGAGTTTGTGATGCCGGCAGATACATCTGTTGAGAGTGGGAACATGGGAAAGCCAACGTCCTTACGGTCAACATTCACAGATCCGAGAACGCTCTACAAAGAGAGATTGGGATCCAGGGAGTAGTAATTTGAGTTTGCTACCTATGAGGAAGAGAAGGGTGGGGGAGTGCAGGCGCTGTGGCCATCACCGCAGGTCCGTGCTGCTCTGGGAAATGATCTGTCAGGGTTGTTATGTTGAGGAGCCGAAGGCAACGTGCGGTGTCTGTGGTAAACAAAAGCGGTTCGTAACAGACGCGGCCGGCGTTTGCCCCAAGTGTATCAGGAAGGCGGCCTTACCTACTGAGATTGAGTGTGCTCGGTGCGGAAGGAAAAGACGGCCGGCGAAGGCCCACGGACGCCACTGCGGGCCATGCCAAATACGGGAAAGTCGCGGGAGAGGCGTCTGCTCAGGCTGTGCCAAGAACAGATTGTACTTCCATAAAAAGGACAAACTCTGTAGCAGCTGTTCCGTGAACCGCTACGCGGAGACAAAGCTCCGCAGAGATCTCGAAACCGTGAGCATATCCAACGATTACAATCTAACTCTATTTCGTCACTTGGTTGAGCGGATTTACTGGCCGGCGGTCACCGACCAAGTTCGCCGCCGCCTTAGTGCTTTCGCCAAATTCCTCCAAAGCCATCGCTTTGACAGTCCGCTAACGTGGGACAGCATCCAAAAAATAATGACCGAATTGCCGGGCCCAAAGTACTACTACGTGCGGTTTTGCCTTCAGCAACTCGGCGAACTTCTGTTAGACCCCCGTACAAATGAGGAAATGGAGGAGAGCAATAGAAGGAACAGGGCCGTTATTCCCCTTTCCTTCCTGCCACTACCAACAAACCTCATGGCGGTCTTTAAGAAATACGATGTTTGGCTTCGCACCGAGCGAAAGAACACACCTGCAGCCAGGCTTAATCACTTCCACACGTTGGGTGACTTCTGGAAGTGGTGCGACATGCGAGGACTAACGTTGCTTGCTACGGTCGAGGCCGGGCATGTCGAAGAATACCTACATACACGCGGACTGAAATGGACGTGCCAACGCTGCTCTTTCACAAAGAACGTAACCGCCAGAGGCGAGGCTCCGCCGAGCGCGTGCGAGAATTTGGAGTGCCGCGCGCTTCACTCTTATGAAAAGGCAATTCGTTGCGTAGGGCGTTCGGTGGACGCCCATCGCGCCAGGCTCCGCGTCTTCTTCGGTTGGCTCAAGGACGTAGAAGAAGGGATCGAAATAAATCCCGCGCCGGCAGCTCAGGTGAGAAAGAGGAGGAGGAAGCGAGGGAGGCGAACGAGAAAATACCCGTGTACCGTTCAGTATTATGATTGGGAAGTGGTCGATGCCCTCCTGAAGGGCATCGAGGACCCGAGTGTGCCGCCCGAAGAGGGCATGGTGCTTTATCTCCTCCTCCACCACGCTTTCTACTTGAGGGAACTCAAGAGTGTGCGAATCCCTCCGCAGTGTCGGCCTATCGCACTCTTCGCGGAACCGCGTGAGTCGTTGGAAGACGTGCTCAGCCTTGAGTGGCAGCCACGGGAACCTTCGAGATGCGGACAGTCTTTGGGTCGCACCGGTGAGATTCTTCAGATGGAACCCAGAGATGAGCCGTGGCTACGAGATTTGGTTAGGCGGTTTGGACGAGAACGAAATCAGAAACTCCGAAATGCAAATAACCCGTACCTCTTTGTTGGAATCGGGCGTAGCCTTCGGGGAGGACATTTGGACACCGGCTCTTTCCGGCTCCTTGTTAAACGTGCCACCGCCCGTATTACGGGAAGAGTTTGTACGGTCGGCATGTTGGGTAAGTGCTCGAGGCTGCTGTACTCAGAGTTCGGCGGATATGAAGGCTTTCGGCACTTGCGCGAACTTGGTTTGGGGGAGTACCAGGCGCGCAGGTACCAATGGATGACCCGAGTGAGGATGGTGCCGAAGCAAGCGAATCGAACCGAGAAGAAAAGTGCTAAGAAGCAAGGATCGAGTCTAACGGTTCCGCCGATAGATGTTTTCGGTATTCCAACATGTTCGGACGAGAGTGAGTTGCGTAAAGATTAGAAACCAGTGTTTCTGAGCTGCGTTAGCAGCTCTTATATACCTTCCCAGCCGTAGCGAGGAAGGCAGTCAAGGGCGAAGCGAACTGTTTTGTAGTTCGCGTAGTTTATCGGAGCGCAGCGAAGACCCTTGACGGCCTCCACAGCGAAGGCTACTGCTGTGGAGGAATCAAGAGTGAAACCTGGAGGACGATTGTTCTATTGAGGATGTATGCCGGCGTACCCAAGAGATGAAACTGTATGAGACTCCATTAGACTTCCAATTTAGCGCCAGCCCCCAGCGGGGGCGTTAGCGAAGAGAGCACTGCGAGGAGCGCCGAGCGGGCGACCGAAGCGGGGCGCAATGGGGGAGAGTCGATGAGACGCGGGCGTCTCGATAACAGCGATTACGTTCGGGCGCCTTTCCTGGGCGCAGGCTTTTGGAGAACGTAATCCGCTGTTATCGGATGACCGTCCTAGACAGAGGTGAGGGGTTTGGTCCTCGCCGGCGTCCCTAATGTTCGACGGCAGTCGCAGATTGGTTTCTCTGCGGCGCCGGAGAACTTGAAGTGGTTGTTTTAATGTAGCGACCCTGCGAAGTTCTCACACTGAAGGTCTTGGGCACTGAGTCAGAAGACGGAGGTTGTCCACCAGTGGAGAGTGTTCTGAGGCACGCAAGCGCCAAGGCCCAACGCCAGCGCGGCCCCTCGGGTTGCCGAGTCTCGATCTGCTCGGGCACAGCGTCTTGGAGGAGGTTTGGGCTTGCGATGGTTGGAGTGGGACCGTGCTGTGCAAACCCATCAGCTCTTCGAGTGCCGCGAACACGCGTGCCAGCTCGCGTGTTACCCCATATATTATTGTTCGTGTCCAAGACTCTATCTACCACCGAAGCTAAGCATGTTCTCCGACTCTGTAGACTCGGTCGGCTGTTTGATATTCAGAACTGGATTGCTTCCGGGAACTCTCTCTGCGTACCAGCAGAAATAAAAACCACTGCCCTCAAGGTTGCTCTCGACACTGGTTTCCACAGTCTTGTCGAAGTGCTCGTCCAGAATGAGTCGAGCCAAGAGCTAAAGAATCGGTCTCTCCGGCACGCAGTCTCCTTGAAACGTCTCGACTTCATTGAACTCCTGGTCACACATGGTGCTGACCCAAACTCAGTCGCATTCATCGAAGTGTTACAGATTTGGGAGCCCAAAATCATCCGTTTCTTTCTCGATCACGGCGCAGACTTTCTCACAGGCTCTCCGTTCGCACGCGCTTTTGGCGAAAGAATTCGCACCGCAATTGGTCCCTGGCGAGAGTGTCGGGAGAAACATCCAGAGGCTGCTTCTCAGCTACAGGAACAAGCTGATCGAGCCCTAAGGCACTTCTGCTTCAAGGAGGACTTGAAGTGGGTGAGTTTGTTGATGTGGGCGGGCGCGGATCCGCGTTCAAGTGGGCCCACGCTCGATGAGGACGACGACGTTGATGGGGAGGACCCCGCAACGGCCTTCACAGCAGCGGCGTACAGCAAGAACGTCCAGATCTTGAAGCGCCTCAAGCCAGACGCGAAAAGAGATGACCTGGATAAACTGCTCACATATGCCGCCAGCTTTGGTCGCGCCGATGGAGTGAAGTATCTGTTGGAACTTGGAGCAAAACCAAACGACAAACCCAACGGCGGTTCCACAGCTCTGGCCCAATGCCTGTCGTCGAGCTTGCGATTCCGGAGTTTTAGATACTGGGGTTCCTCTAATTACTACGATACTCCTTCCAAAGCCTCGAAGTATTCCGTTTCCGAAACGCTGGACACGTTTCGACTCTTACTCGAACATGGTGCGCTGTGGCGACCCGACGAGGCTGGTGATCTCGGGTTGGTGCGACGAAATCTGTACGAGTGCGAAGCGGACGTGACATTGGAATTAGTGGAACGACTCGTGAAACATACGGCATGTACTCAAGAGACGATTCACGAACTGCTACGAGCAACAGCAATGAAAAAACACCTCATACCGGTGGTGCGAAAGTTGGGATTGCTAGGGTTCGATGTGCGCACGCAAGAACAGAAGAGGGAAGAGAACCGGCAGAAGGAGGTATCTCGCATTTGGGCTCTTCGTCATCTTGCGTCTAGATACAACCGCGAAGAGATTTATGAGGCGATTTGGGCAGAACCGATCCAGCACGTCGCGAAAAGATACAATCTATCTGACGTTGGACTCGCTAAGGTCTGCAGGAAGCTCAACATTCCACGGCCAGGTCGCGGCTACTGGGCCAAGAAAGCAGCAGGGAAGACCATTCCGAAACGACCTCCGCTCCCGAAATTGGCTTGAGGTGAATGTCGGAAATAACAACCACCTTCAGGAAGTTCGGCAATCTGGGAGGTTTTCGAATTACATTTGCTTTAATAGGCTTCGCGTTACCGGCTCCTTATTTTAGGTTAGTCCGAAATTCTAAAATAAGGCTCTGGGAAGAAAGCCTGCGAGTTTGGGTTTTGCCATCCAAAGTTCCGATCTGATTCGCTTAACATTTCGTGAAGGTCGAGTTTCTTATTGAGATAATCGCGCTTTTAGGAAAGTCACCCAAATCAGCTGGCAGGAAGGCAAAGAGCCGTAGTACCCTATTTCACTCAAATTGCTTCCCAGGCAATTTGGGGAAAATAGGATACCATGAAGGAACTAGGCCCACTTGAGACGCAACTCTTCGCATATACACAAATGCGAAGAGCCCGAGTATTGCGCACGGGCGATTTAACGGAGCCGTTGCGAATCTCCGCCAAACAAGAGCGGGAACTGTTCGGCCGCCTGACCCGCGCAGGGCTGATCGCGCAAGTGCGGCGCAGTCTTTATCTCGTACCCGACCGACTTCCGTTAGGCGGAAAGTGGAGTCCGGACGAAATCCTCGCCCTGAATACGTTAATGGAAGATCAGGACGGACGCTACCAGATCTGCGGACCAAACGCATTCAATCGTTATGGCTTTGATGAGCAAGTACCGACGCGGGTCTATGCTTACAACAACCGTCTCTCACGTGAGCGCACGATCGGAAGTGTTGCGCTGACTTTGATCAAGGTCGCCGATGACCGGCTCGGTAGCACTGAGAAGGTCAAGACGGTAGAAGGATTGACGGCAGTCTATTCATCACGCGAACGGACATTAGTTGATGCTGTATATGACTGGTCGCGGTTCAATAGCCTTCCGCGAGCGTACGGGTGGATTCGTGAGGAACTCGAGACGAAGCGAGTTGAACCCGGCGAACTAATCAAGGTCACCTTGCGCTATGGCGATAAAGGAACGCTTCGCCGAATGGGAGCGCTCCTCGAACGCGAACGGATCAAGGAAGCATTGCTGGCGAACCTTGATAAAGCCGTGCCACCGTCAACCAGCTTCATTCCGTGGGTTCCTACTAAGTCAAAGCGCGGAACATTTAACCGTCGCTGGGGCGTCGTGATGAATGATAATGACTGAACCAACCGCTATTCGTATTCACGAAGACATCGATCTTTTTCGAGAAGCTGTGAGTCTCACAGCGGCCGAAACCAAGTTTGCGGCTCGCCTGATCGAGAAGGATTACTTCTGCACTGCTCTTCTGGAATACTTCGGTGCTGGGGTTGGTGACGAGCTCATTTTCAAAGGCGGAACTTGTCTCGCTAAGGTGCACGCGGATTTCTATCGACTTAGCGAGGACCTGGATTTTGTGATTTCCGTTGCCACGGATGCCTCGCGGGCTGAACGCCGGAAACGCGTAGCACCTGTCAAGACGGCTTTTGACGCATTGGCGGACAGCCTCAAGGGTCTTCGCGTCGTTGACGCACTCATGGGAGCAAACAACTCAACCCAATACATTGGTGTCCTCGCTTACGATTCCGTTCTCGGCAGTGATCCTGGAACGATCAAGATCGAGGTCAGCTTACGAGAGCCATTACTCACGCCAGCGGTGAATGAAACCGCTAGGACGATCCTTATTGATCCCATTTCACAGCAACCGATGGTTCCGCCTCTGCCTGTCTGTTGCATATCGAAGACAGAAGCCTTCGCCGAGAAATTTCGCGCAGCGCTAACTCGGCGTGAGGCGGCGATTCGCGACTTTTACGACATTGATTATTCTGTTCGGAAACTCGCGCTCGATCCGCGAAATGAAAACATGGTCCAACTGATCAGACAGAAACTCGCGGTTCCCGGTAACGACGCCGTGGATGTGTCGAACGAACGCCTGGCTACACTTCGACAACAGGTTGAACCTCAGTTAAAGCCCGTGCTCCGCGACTCTGATTTTCAGGATTTCGATTTGGAGCGAGCCTTTGGGACTGTCGCGGAGGTCGTAAAGAATCTTTCTTGAAAGAAATGATCCTAAAACCCTTTGCTGCCAGCATTTCTACCTGGCAACAATGAGTGACGATTGAGAGTGTACTGATCAGAGATTTTATCTTGATTTCTTCATGATATCTCGTAGCGTCGTCATTTGTTGGAACGATCTTGCCCCAGGCAAATCAGAGATGAACGAATAGACTTGGTGAAAGTGTTTATCCCTCGCTCGAAGTCAACCTTCGACACCATTCGTTCCGCTCGCTGAAATGACGGTCAGCACATCATTGTCGACTCTGATCACTGTTTTCAAGTCTGCGATGTGGGTCTTTGTAAAATAAATCGTGGTGTCCATTTGTGCGAGCACAACATCGAGTTCGTTTGTTTCCAGATCGATGAACATGTCTTTCATTCGTTCGCTCGAGCCGTTGGCGTGCTGATACATGGCACTATGGTTAGGGCAAAGCGCCAAGTAGTTCGCCTGATTCACGCAGTCCTCTTGATAGTAGTCCGTTAGGTCCATCGATCAGCTGGGAATAATACTTCAGAGCAGGCGACCTTCGAATCAATTCCTGGTACACGGCATTGCGAACCTCGATTGGAGCGATTTCAATTGGAGGCGGCGCTTGATTTCTGTTTGTTCGGGAGTTGGCAACCAGGAAGAGACGGTTGTGGTGGAAGATATTGCCGCCATTGCGCGACGTACCTTTGGAGCCATTGTTGATCCGCATGCAAATGGAGGTTTGTTCGTCGCTGGTGTAACCGCACCAGTCTGGTTTTCTGCAGACTCGGCATAGTCGATATTTGGTAACTCGACAAAAGCCGTTGGTCGCAACTTGCTGTCGCCGCGGAAACTTGATGACTCTACCTTGGTTCGTCTTGTGGATATTTGCTGACATTGGCCCTCGATGCAATTCTCAGGTGAGCACTCCAGCGATTGTTTCAAAGCTTTATTTTTGGAACGCAGATTTCCTCCAGCCCTCTCGATTGTTCGAAAGTGTCTACTGCCTTGGATTCCGCTTAATTTTTAATGACTGTGGATACCAGCATCTGGGCAGCGAGAGCGTCAGCGAAGTGAGCAGTGGGAGCCGCGCTGAGCGGTTGAGCGAAGCGGAGGCGCAAGGGGGAAGAATTTGTGAACGTGGGCGTCTCGATCACAGAGACTACGTCCGGGCACCTTTCCTGGGCTCGCGCTTGTTGAGGACATAGTCCGGTGCTCTCGGATGACCGTCCTATACAGAGGCGAGGGGCCTCGTCCTCGCCGGAGTCCCTAATGTTCGAGCGCAGTCGCGAGGAACTTCGTGAGAGAGACCTGTGTATGTGCTTTCTCGGGAATCAAGTTGCCTCAATATCCACCAACTGTCTCTCCAAGAAAGGGATTTGCTGTTATCCTGCGTCACAGTGGGCACCGCATGGGCCGGTAGAAGCTCCTCGACGTGGCGTTGCCTCCTCACCTCATCCGGTCACTTGAAGATAAGGTAGCAAAAGATAAGTCCATGGAGCTTAAGTTGCTGTCAGGCTTTCCTACTCAGAGGTTGCATTCAGCGAAGGCACTATCGCAGGCTGACTTCATAGTCTGAGTGCCGGGGGCACACAAGGGCCATAAGGCTTCAGAAAAGATTTAGATTGCCCAGTGGACCGAAAATCAGCCGAACTTTGAGGAGCCGGTGCGGGCAAAAAATAGCAAGTTATTGGAAAGCGCTTTTTCTTTTGTAGAGGAAGCAAGCTAAGTCAAAGCAAACTGAAGAATCCGAAGCTGGGATCATTTAGTGACCCGATGACAAGCGCCCGATCTAGAAAGCGGTTGAACTCCTCGCACGAAGTTTCTGGCATCAGGGCACAACTGTGGCACGCGGCAAGATTGCATGAATCTGGTCCCTGCAAACCCATTTCGCGACATACCGGGTCAGCGGAGCACCACTGGGCTGACTCGAGAGCCCGACGTATCACCGGCTCTAGGTACCCAGGTTTACCCATGCGAACAAGTCCGCCCATTGTGCCTTCTGCGTCGCCGTCTGCGGTGTAAATCAGAACCCCTGCCATCGGAGCGCTCTGATGGTTAGATACGTACAACCTCTCCCGAAGCGCAGCGGAACTGTAACCACATTCGAAAGTCAATCGATTCATCAGCAGGTGGGCGAGTGTGTGTAACAACATAAAGCGTGGGCTGATGTTCTTCTCGCGCAGGCCGCGTGCTTGAGCGGCACCTTCGAAGTTCCTAATGAGAGGGCGTAAATGTTGAACAAGTCGCGATTCATTTTTCACTTCCCATTCTCGCAAGCGCCTTTCCTCGAGTTCGAAAAAAATTCCCTCGCCGTAGACGACTGACGCCGGCAGCCAGTCATGTTCGCCTTCCGCAAGCGTTCGACGCAACATTCGCTTGCGCTCCTCTGGTTTCTGTTGATTTTCGGCGTGAATTCGTGTGAAGCCGGCAAAGACCCGAGTTTCGCGCAATTTGTGGACGAGGATCAACCTTGAAAAATAACGTGCTATCTCTGCTTCATAGTGTGCCAATGGAGTGTTCTTGGTGAGTAGCGTGCTTTCCGTGCGCTCTTGGCGAAGCACGTTAAATTCGGCACGACGAAAAGCAACTTCCGAATTCTCTCCAACTATCTCTTGCTTTTCCTCGGCCGCTTCACCGCCGTTCAAAATGAGTAGCGCGCTTTCGATTTGAGCGTCGGTATAGGGTTCAAGAAGTAGCTTGTACTGTTGGCGTAACGGTGCTGGAGTAATCGTTGTGCCGGTCCCCGTGAGGATATTGATAAAGCCAGCGATGCCCGGTTGTTGAAGCAACATCATGAGATCCGAGGAGGCCGTGGCTGTGCCCTGGGGTAGATATATCGCGCTCGCTATTTGTGAGAACCACACATTGGATGCCCCCCGCAAGCTTCCCCGTAGTGGACGCTCGCATGGTTCACTCTCCGTTGTGCCGAGCCATGGGCGCTGGCCGCGACACGAAAAGTCTCCGTCACCCCGCTCAAGATTGCTGCTCAGATAGGTGCTTTCTTCACCTGCCTCGGTAATGCGCGCGAGTGGTCGTTCAAGCCCGCAGTCGCATTTTACGCGTTGCGCTGCGAGCGTTGCGCCGCCTGTTGTCAAATAGCGCACTGGCTTGTCGCATGTTGGGTTGGCTGAGTGGTGAACCCATTCGCGCCACGGAAAATCTTGCAGATGCCCTCGGTCACACATTGCGACAAAATTCGCCTGTGTGAGGGGAATGCGCCTCCCATGCTGCTCGCACTCCGAACATCGCGGACGGCCGCGGTCAGTTAGCGTCAACTCCTCCATGCGTTCGCATCGCGGGCAAACGTGCCATCGCGGGAACCTGAGGAACGGCGCGGTGAGGTTGTTGTTAGGAACATCAGATCCTCGCACAGGCTCTCGAAAGTCCGGCGGTAAACGAAAGTGATGGACATCAAGCAGACGTTGTAGCCGATACTCTTCGATGATGAATTCTCCTTCGTCGAGCGCGCTCGCGTCGCCGCTTTCGCGCTCATACCAATGGTCGAGGCCGCACGAGATGAGCGACGTGCCGCCTTTGACAACGAGCATCGCGCCTACACCAAAGGGCGTAATCAATTGCGACCGTCTGATTGGCCCTTGCCCCTTGTACATATCAAACCTCTCCGTCGTTCAGGTAAAGCCGGGTAATCTCAATTTGCGCTTCCGCGTCTACATTTCTCATGGATTGCTGGGTCGCCCACGATACTAACGCATCCTCGCGGCTCACCCATGCTCCGGCCGGTCTCAAGAGCGGCATGTCCCCACCTTGGGCCGACACACCACTATCCCACCTTGTTCGTTCCCAACGCTGCCACTCACTGGCACGGCGGTCGAAAACGCGCTCGAAGTTTTCCTCCTCCTCTGGGTCAACGCTGCGGATGCGCGGCAGGATAATTTCACGAAGTCGCTCGACCGAGTCTTCGGGATAGGGAAATGGCTTGCGCGCCTGTATCTCGCTCCCGGTCTGCCGCACGTAAGCTGCCATCACCGAATGCAGAGCCCGGTCGAGGGCGGGGGGAGAAAATGGCGTAACGCTCGTAGGTTCGACCTGAGCGTAAAGGCTTTCGTGATAGGTTCGAAACTTCTCGAAGTGCGAGCGGTCACGCGGCTTCGACGGACTGTAAATGGACACAACCAAGCCAGGACGCTCCCACCACCTGCGCCCAACGCGGCCCGTAACCTGAATGTATTGGGAGGTCGTCTTCGGTTGGCCAACAACCGCCATTAGGGACAGCCGGTCAATGTCGATGCCGACTTCGATGATGCTACTTGCCAAGCATACGTCAACCGGCTTACTGCCAGCTGCGCTTGTGCAACTAACCTCAAGTGCTGAAATGGCGCTCGGTACTTCGTCGCTTCGTAGCCTCCCAGTAAGTTCTTTGATTTGATCCAAGTAACGCCGATTGGATGATCGCGTGCGATTTTGGGCCACCTTGAAGTACCCGGGCACGTTTGACTGAAAGAGTGATAGGCTGTTGCCGAGCATTCGCAGGTTGTTGAAGAAAATTAGCAGGGTCCACCAAGGATCTTGTTCTACTGGCGGGAGTATCACGGGGGCTAGCAAGAGTGCGGTGTATGTTCGTACCTCAGTGTTCTGGAGTGACCCGAGGCCCGGTGCATTTACGCCCACATACTTGCGACCAGGGGCCATCGTGCCATCAGAGTTTCGCGCGTAGCGGGCGAAGAACGAGTCAGACGCATCAAGCCCGGGTGGCGGGAAAAGAGCAGTTTCGTTGCGTGCATAGAGGGCTTTGATCTGCTCAGCATAACGCCGAATCGTAGCAGTTGAACTGATTATCTTCGGAGAGACGACGCTTCCATCGCGCCTATCCGTGCATAGCTCTTCGATCACTGTCTCATACAGTCCGACGATCGAGCCGAGCGGGCCGGAGATTAAATGCAATTCATCTTGAATGATGAGACCAGGCGGTGCAACGGCGCGCTTACCGTCACTATTAATGCCAAAAAGCGCTCGTGCTTCGGGCTTCCACGCCAACATCGCGAACTTATCGACAGTACCGATGACCAGCGATGGACGCTTCTCGTAAATATCTTCATCGATGACGTAAGTCGGAAGGGCTGCCGCGAAGTCGCATTGTGCGTCAGGGCACTTGAAGACTACCGTTGCACCGCTGCGCTGATAACCCACTACATTTGGGGCGTGTCGTGGTGCGCGTGCGCCGTGATCTAGACTGCCCATAAAAGCTCTACACCAAGGGCAGCGACCCATGATGAAGAGATTGTCCGTGTGTGTTTTGCGGCTCTCCAACCCGCGCAATGTGGCAACTG
>DASQKG010000009.1:0-6516 GCA_035630655.1 Pyrinomonadaceae bacterium | reverse complement strand
ATGGCGACGCAACTCCTTCAGAGTTGCGTCTTCTAAAAATGAATGCCTCTTTCCCAGGGTTGCCAAAGCGCAACCCTGGGCTGGAGCTAGCGAACGCTTTCAGCGTTATTCACTCGTACCTTCAGTTTTCACACACTCTCGTAACCGCCGAGGTCAAGAATCGCATTGAAGAGGGCCCGGTGTGGGTCGTCTCTGATAACCATGCCATCGTCGGTACAGTATCGGTGGTTGCGAAAGGGGAATCATTGTATGTTCGAGGCATGGCGATTGTGCCTGCGGCGAGAGGCCGGAGGATCGGAGAGTTGCTCTTGAAGCAAGTGGAGGATTTTGCTGCCGAGCGCGGCTTCAAGCGCCGCATCAGATGAGAGCCAGCGTTCGACCCTAAGCGAAAACAGATACTGGTACTTCTACATAACACGGCGTGGCGTGTAGTTAATGTGAGTGATAAAAAGAGTCGGCCGCTGAAGTTGCCCGACGTAGTTTCGCCCCTCGTGATCGACGGTTTGTACTTTTATAAAGGTAGTCTTATAGCGGTCCAACCAAACGTTGACATCGGATTGCCGATGGTCATATTGTGTCTCCGTCCCATTTTTTCAATTAATCTCTCGCTTCCGACACGATGAGAATCTTGTTTTGGTCTTCGGGTGTCTAACTTCGATCTTCGCCAGAGTTGGCGCTCGACCTTCACCGGAGCATGCCGGATGATTCCTAATACTAGTTCTTAGGAGACCAGCTAGGTTTATCGTAGACGCCTTAATCTCGCTATCCGATGGTATTTGTGCCGTCGGATAACGGTCACAAGCCCGTAGAGCTCAGGTGAGCAAAGAGGGAGTGAAGGCAACGTCGCCCTAAGGACACTACGAGAAAAAGGAGAGAACATGCCGTTAACTACCAAAGATTTGCAAAAAAGACTGTCAAAGCGCCTGGCCAATTACAAGATCAATGATGCGGCCATTAAAGAACTGGCGGAACGTGTGATGGTGGAGGGAATGACGATCACGAGGTTCGATGTCTGCATATATGGCATCTGCCTGGATTACTACAGCACGAAACCTCCTAAGCTGGATGGCTTTTACACTCGGGCCGGAAGCGGAGCATCACGCTTTCAAGTATTCCCATACGGCATTATTGATTGGGACTACTGGCACGTTAAGGCCGAATTTAACGTCGACGAACTTGCAGGCGCAGGCGGTTTCAATCGCTGATGCCGGAACCCGTAACGAACACTGAAATGCGATCCGGCTTTTTGCCGGATCGCATTATCCATCTACATCCCACGCGGCTGTGTAACCTCGCCTGTCTCCATTGCTATTCAGAGTCAGGGCCAAAGGAAAAAGCTGCGCTGGATTTGGAGTTGCTGCTGCACGCACTGCCATTGCTGAAGGCCGAGGGCTATAACGTAATAAGCATCTCCGGTGGTGAGCCTTTAGTCTACGCGCCCCTGGTCCCTTTGATTGATGAGGCGCATGCGAATGGCTTCCGGGTTAACTTGATTACCAATGGCTTGTTCTCAGCGAAGCGCATGGACGAGGTAGCGTCTCGAGTCGACGGAATCGCGATCAGTTTTGATGGGCTGGCCCCGATCCACAATCGCTTACGTGGCCGCGCAGATGCTTTTGAACGTTCCTCGGCCGCTCTTGCACGTCTTGCCGATAGCGGGCGACCCGCCGCGGCAGCCATATCGCTGACCCGTGACGCACTGCCCGATCTGCCTGACCTCGCCGACCACCTGGTAGGCTTGGGGGCCAAAGCGCTGCAAGTAAGACCGGTTGCGCTCGCCGGACGCGCACGAACAATGCAAGACCTTTCCGCATTCACTACAACAGATCAACTACGGCTTTACCTGATAGTGTTGGCGCTCCAGGAAGAACTGGCGGACCAGGCAGCGGTCCATTGCGATTTGGCGCCGGCGCGAGGGCTCTGGCAACAACGCGATGCTTACGCCGCGTTGCTGGCGACGTGTACACGACCAGGAAGCGCGGAGGAGCCGGAACGGTTGCTGGCCGAACTGGTCAATCCCCTGGTAATAACGGAGAGCGGTACGCTCAAGCCAATCGCCTACGACTTTAACTCCTTCTTTGATGTGGCTTCGATCGGAACGCTTTCGCGCGCACAACTGGCAGAATACAAACAGCAGAGGTTGACGGACCTCCGCATGCTAATCGGCGGTGCGCTCGTCGGCCTCGAAGGCAAGGATGGACTGGTAGACTGGTTTGATTATTGCACCCGCCTCAGCGAAGAAAAACAAAGCGCCGCCACCTGCAGCAGCAGTTGAAGGCGGGGTTACGCCGCTTCCCTTTCGTAGTTTCCATCGTACATGAGTCGCTTCCTCTTCAGAATAATCGACACTTTTTGGCTGGAGACGATCGGGCTGGTCGCCGAATCTGATGCGAAACCCGGGGACGTGGATCTGGGCGTTGGTAACGTATCGAGCTTCGTCTCCCTAACGGCTCGCGAATTGAAACTGAAGTGGCCGGGATCCCGAGATTGCGTTATCTCTCTTATGATCCTGATCGGCACTTCGACCTCTTGCTGCCGCGAGGTGTGCGAAGGAAGATGTGCCGGTTGGAACTGAGGTGTGGGCTCTGTAGCCGGCGCAGTATAAAGACGGCAAGCACGTGACCAGGATGAGGGCGCCTAAGAATCTGGAGAACATGATGAGAAAAGCGCAGTTAATTACAGGCACGCACGATCGAGTCGTGCTACCTAAATATGGTCAGGAATATGAGAAGGTGGCGCGGCAAAAGGGCGACAAAGTTAAAATGATAGTAGTGGATAACGCCGGAATCCTCTAAGTGGGCTGGTCGACTATCTGCTTTTGCATAGTCCGCATGCCTTCAAACGCGAAGAGCGGGGCTGGACGCGATCGCAAATCGCCGACACGGTTCGTGCAATCATTGTTGACGTCACTGGCAAAACAAATTTCACCGACGACTCGCATTTCAGGTCAGTCTCACTTGGGCACTGGGGACGCCAGTGTCGCAGGTCCCACGAAGTTCCCGCGGAGGGTGAGCGGTGATGACGGCCACGCGTCGCCTGGATTACCCCCAGCTTCCGTATCGAGGATCTTCCCCGTCTTGGCATCCTCGCAGCGCGCGAGCTCGACGAGGAAGCTGACATCCAGCACGTCAGAACCCGCAGGCGTGTTGGTCCGCAGATAACCGTTAGCACGATCTGCGGGTCGGCAGCGTAGCGTATAATTTTTCTCCGCGATCTCGATCGGGAACATGAGGCGCGTACCCGGAGTGACTCGCCCTTCGCCGTCTGTCTCGATTAATAGTTCCCAGCCATCGGCGCTGAGATCGAGGCGATCGTGTCCGACGCGGCCGACCCTGGCGCCAGAGCTGCGGTGATCGAATCGCAGCTCGCCCCCAAGTAGCGTCGCCTCGATCCTGGTCGGGAGGATCCCACCCAGGAACCGATCCATCCGAGGCCTCTCGACATTCACCTCAAACGACGCGCGTAAGGAAGCGTCCGACACGGTCGCCTGCTTGTCCGGTCGCGTTGCGAGCCACACGATTGACACGACAGAGGCGAGCAACACCAGCGCGACAACGATCAGCGATCTCTTCAGGTATTTCTTCATGCCACCCAAGATCACCGCAGATCGTAACGGTGGTCAAGCCAGGGCCCTGAGTTCCGGCCAATTCGGTTTTCCTTCAGAGACCTTCATTACGATTGCACGCAGGTTTTGCCCTAAAGGTCGCGAATCCCTGGTACGATTTGAGCAACTTCGCGAAGCGATTGATGTCCAACGTCGGGGGCGCCTAGTTCAGAGTTCAACCTTTAGGTTGTGCTTTTCGCCGGCCCACGCAAGCTAACTGCACCACAGCGCAAAGCGGCAAACTAATCGCTGGCACGTTGACACGACACTGATGTACTCTGCGTGAAGATAGCTCTCTTCATTCGTTATGTTGGCGTTCTTTATGTACTAACTTCAGCAGAAAGAGAATGTCAGCTCCGATTCGCATCGCGTGGCGCGAGCAAGGCCAGCGTTAAGCATCTCCAACCAAGGAGGAGTCGAAAGTGAAATCGACGTTTCCCGCCGCCGTCCCCGAGATACCTGTGAGCGACCTCAATGCGGCTGCGGCTTACTACGAAAGCAATCTTGGATTTACCCTGGATTGGGATGATGAGGGACTCGGACTTGCAGGCATCTCAAAAGGAAACTGCCGGATGTTTCTGGCGACCGCGGCCTATCGAAAGGGATACGGCAACATTGGTCCAGTGTTGACTTGGCTAAATCTGGAAAGCAAGGAGGAAGTTGACGATCTGTACCAGCTGTGGAGTGCTGGCAAAGCGAAATTAATCTCCGCTCCAGAGTCGAAGCCATGGGGTTTACACGAGTTCACAGCGGCCGATCCTGATGGCAACCTGTTCCGTGTCTTTTTTGACTTCGCAACTCCAGAACACGCCGGCAATGCTTAACAAGGCATCTAGGCACGAAGCGGCTTTGGGCCTTGCTAAAATTCGCCAACGCCTCCAGCGTTAGCGCCCCGAATCGCATTCGCACTTGGTGTTCGCTTTAATCACTTCCATCGCCTCAACCAGCACCCGGCCAAGAGGCTTGCCGAGGCTCGGCCCTACACTCGTATTCACTTGCACCGCGACCGCTACTTTGTGATCAGGGAAATACATCATGTCCGTCATGTATCCCGGGAAGAAACCGCTGTGACCATACGCGGTACCCAGACGCGTCTTCCGAATGATCACGCCCAGCCCGTATCGAGTTTCACCCCCGAGCATCGGCGCCGCGACTCCGTCGACAACCTGCGGAAGTAGCTCAAAGGAGAATGCTTTGCCTTCATAAATCAACTTGGCCCAACGCGCGAGATCTTCGGCAGTCGAAGCATAGCCGCCGCCGGTCCATTCAAACTGCGGATTGATCGCAAACTTCTCGTCCTGGATCATCGCGTCGCGCCCGCCGAAGGGATTGTTCGCTCCGGCATAACCCTGGACCACGCCTTTGAGTCTCAATCCGTCTTGCGGAATTGTGTCTTCGAGTTTCAGCGGTTTAAGCAGACGCGTGTTTGCTTCGTCGTAGAAACGCCTACCTGTCACCTTTTCGATAATCATTCCCAGCACGATGTAATTTGTGTCCGAGTAATTTGGGACGTGATAATAGCAGGACGCACGCTGGAAACTTTAGTGTGAAGGTGGAGCTGGTGATCGACGCAGGAGGTCAGTACCACTCCCGACGCGGCGGAATAGCGGGTGGGCCAGCCCGCGGAGCGGCCGACAGCATAGAGCCTGGGGTGGAGCGAAGCGAAACCCCAGGACCAGGCATCAAAAATATCCGAAGCCCACGGAGCGGCCGACAGTCGAATAATCACGTTATCGTTTGAATCGCAACTCTATCGGCCGCTTCGCGGACTTTATGCATCTTGTTGGACCATCGTCCCGGGGTTGCGCTTCGCTCCACCCCGGGCTTTATGCTGTCGGGCCGCTCCGCGGACTTGATTATTTGTCGAAGCGTCTAAGTTCCCCGTCCTGCCAGTTGTTGAATGCGGATCTAAACGAATTCGGCGAGCTTGAGGTGCGCGAAACCTACTTCGATGTTGAGTACTCCCGAGTCGATGTCATTCTGAGTGGTAGTTGTAGTTCGTGGATCGTGCCGACAGCTGCCCTAGCTAGAGGGTGGCGCACCTTGGAACGTGTTTTATTGTTGTCTTCTGCTCAAACCAACCCGGCACATTTTGATCAATCTCGCCTGAATAAACAAATGAGGGACGATGATCGCGGGCGTAGCTATAACAACGTTCGCAATGATCGACGTCGCGGCAACGGCTACTACCGCCGAGGAGCAGGCTCGCGAAGTCACCCGGTATTCGGGCGTCGCAACCGATAACTAAAGTCTCTTCACGAGATTATGTACCGAAAGCCCGCGTTGCTCATGAACGCGGGCTTTCGTCTTGCATGCGTAAGATGCCCACCGGATCGAGCCCTGCGGCTTGCCGCCGCACAGTGCGGAAAGGCTATGCCTTTCCGTAGCGGTATAATTATTTCTTTGAGGCTACGCCTCGTGCATCGATCGCGTGTTCCACATGCTTCAGCTTGTCGTTGACACTCGAACCTGGGGTGACCCCCAGAACCCTTTTCATCGTCCCCGAAAACTATCCGTTGCTCTAACCAGCCCATCGATGATCCCCGGTTCAAGCGAAGCATGGCCGGCGTCGGCAATGATCTCGAGTCGCGCTTCAGGCCAGGCACGATGCAAATCCCAGGCATTCGTCATAGGACAAATAATGTCGTACCGGCCCTGCACGATCACGCCAGGTATGTTTCGAATTTTATCGACGTGTTCCAGCAGGTAATTGTCAGTCTCGAAGAAGCAATCGTTCATGAAGTAGTGACATTCGATTCGCGCCAGCGCGATCGCGGTTTCCGGTTCACTAAATTCGTCGATCAGGTTCTGATCAGGAATCAGTTTCAAGGCACTCGATTCCCAGACGGACCACGCGTGCGCTGCTTGTTCCCGCGTTGATACGTTCTCGTCAGTCAAGAATCGATAGTAAG
>DASQKG010000008.1:0-19879 GCA_035630655.1 Pyrinomonadaceae bacterium | reverse complement strand
CGCTCAACGCCAAAACAAAATCCGAATTCGTCAGCTAATAGGACTTCCATGTGTTTTCGGACCCAACTTATATAACGCAGTTATCTAACGCAATCCGTTATTGCGGACTCTGTGATTAGAAAAACCGAGGTGTCACCTTTAACTGATTGGCTCAGATGCGTCAGGCGTGTCCTCAGTTTTGCAGCTCTCCCATTTTTGCTTCCACTCTTCGCGCACGCGATCGCCACCAGCCACCCGCGCTTCAACCCACTCGATGTCCTTGTCAATCAAGGTACGGATAGTGGTCAGGAACGATTTCTTCAAATCGCCTAAATTATGCGCCACGTCCTTCGGCAGGATTGCATACGAAGCATCGCCTAAATAACGCGCGGCGTCGCAAAGCTCATTGACGACGTTTTGGCACGTATCCTTCGCATCCGTCCACGTTTCATTCGCTTCCGTCATGATCGATAAACCTCCAAATCGCTCCAAAACATTTGCCCACCGGGGAGTTTCAGCGGTGGCTCATTCTAACACCAACTACTTTACGTCCGCACGGCGCGCCTCGTTCCATCAGTCTACCACCCTGTTTAGTTCGATAAATCGTCCGCCTGCCAGGACTCAAACCTAGCTCGATAGTCCCATTCCTCCTGCTTAAGAGAACGGATGTCGGACAATATCCCCTTCGCCGTTGATATCGGCCGGCCCGAATCGCGGTGTCCGACAAACACTTTTAGTTTGTCGTGTTGGGTAGCGAAGACCGACGATGCTCGCGATAACCCTCCAACTAACCTCTTCCGTAAGAGACATCCAGTTTTTCAAAAGGTCTTTAACCCATCGGCGACAAACTGAAAGTGTGTCGGACGCCGGTGCGCGTTACAAGAAACTTCGTATGCTCTCCTGCGTCTGCGTGTCCCACAAAAGTTCTACCGAGCCCCATTCGTTGACCCAGAGGCCGAAGACGCGCACCTTCAGATGATAAGAAAGAATCACTTCGACGCCATCCATGATCTGGTTAATATGTTCCTCCCGGGAAACTGGATTAGCGGCACAGTTGTCATGTCCTGCGAGTGCCACCACCGGTGAAAAATGATGGCGCACGGAGAAAGCCACTTTGCGAATCACCTCGTCAATCAGATGCGTCGGCCCTTCGCTCAACACCTTGTCTGGCCCAGGCTCTGTTATCAAGTCGACGTGATGCACATTCGTCGCCATCTTCACCCAGTCTGACACCGGTCGCTGCACGCGTCCGTCAATGCACGTGATAGCAGTGGCAAACCTTTCGTTTGGAATAGACATAGGGACCGCTACCTGCCCACCGAAACGTTTATCCCGATTACCTGAGCGATAGTCGGCCACATAGTTTCGGCCCAAAGCTCGTAACCTTGATCGGAAGGATGAAATCCATCTGCCGAAAAGTATTCAGGATGCGCCGGAAGTTGTTCGTGTGTAACCGTGTAAATGTCGAACACGGTAACGCCATGGCGTGCCGCCACCTCTTTCAGCTTCTGGTTATATTGAACAATGAGCAGCTGATATTCGCTGCGCATGGCCTGTGGAATCCGGGGCGCACTTGAAATCTCCGGAATGTTGGTTACAACGATGGTCGCCGACGTCTTGCTTCGCAAAGTGCTTAGTATCTGATCATAGTTTTGCGAAAATCTGTCCAAACTCATGCCGTGTCCAATATCATTGATTCCTATGCCAAGAGTTACGAGGTTAGGCTTAACACTAACACCGCGCTCCAACTGATCGCTTATCACATCTGATGTAGTCGCGCCGCTAAAACAAAGATTTGTTATTTTCGATTCCGGTCTTAAAGCTACGATTCGGCGAAACAGACGCGCAACATATCCACCTTCGCGAGCGCCAACGCCGGCGCCGGTCGAATCTCCCAGAGCCAGGTAATTGACTGGTCCGGTTATCACATTAGTCGAACTTGGGGAAGTTGATGGCATAGGTTGCAGTTTCACCGGCTGGTCATTGTTTTGTGCGTGATCCTGAGAACATCCAGAGCTACTCTCCACAGCTAGAAGTAATATGCCCAGCGCTATCCAGCGTAGTGTTCCCAGTCGCGTGCTCTGCATCGCCGTTCTCCGCCGCTTGAGAAGTTTAATTTATACTACCAGCGACCGATGGGTTTTGTAATAAGCTGGTCGAGTTAATGCAACTGTAGTGATAGCTGCGAGTGTATGCAACGGGATGGAAATCGAATGGTCAAAAAGGAAGGTGTTCTGATGGCTTTGATGCGCGCGGTTGTTCTCGCCTTATTAGTGACTACAGTCCTTTGCAGTGCGGCCCTGGCGCAACGGCCCGGGCCGCAGTTTCGCAGAGAACTGGCATGCGAACCCTTTGAACCGCGAACCAAGCTGGAGGCAGTCGAGTCGAGGTATGAGAGGGTGTTGCTCAAGGGGTTCAGTCAGATCGCAAACCTCAACGTGCGTGGCGTTGTTGTGCGCATTGACGCAGTCGAAATGAAAGACAGCGCTTCACCCCTGCGGGCCATGGGGATAGTTATCTCTTTGAGAGGAGCGGAACCAGCGCGCGAAAACAGGTCTTACATTGATTACGAGGAAATCGATCCGCTGCTGAAGGCTATGGAGTCCGTAGCTCGAGTGAGTGAGTCAGTTACAAAGCTCGCCAGCTTTGAAGCACGTTATCGAACCGTTGGCGATTTCGAAGTCATTGTCTTTCGACAAGGCCGCGCCAGCGGCACGGCAGCATCAGTGTCGAGCGGGATTTGCGACAAGGTTACGGGACTCCTCACGCTCGATGAGTTGGAGACGCTGCGAGCGCATATCGTCGAAGCGAAGGCACGGTTGGACGAAATCAAGTGACGGCTTTCCGAAGCGGCGGGAGCTGATTGTAGGGGTGGACCTCCGTGGCCACCCCATTCGTTGTAAGCGCGACGTTTTGTGGAACCGAGTTAAGGGGCGGCCACGGAGTGCCGCCCCTACAAACTGAACAAAAGCGCCGCTTGTGTCCAATGGACCAAGCGGCGCTTCCGTTATCAAACGTTCCAGATTCGATTAGAGACCTTCTGAAGCAACCTGAGGTTCCTGACTCAGATTGAAAACCTGCTTCGCTTCCGCAGGTGTGACCACGGGGTGATAAGTCTTTCCGTAGTTGGCCACGATTTTCTTCACGTAGTTTTGCGTCTCGTTATAAGGAGGAATTCCTTTGTACTTATCAACGGCGCCTTCACCGGCGTTGTAACCAGCTAGAGCGAGCGTAACGTCGCCTTTGAATCTCTTCAGCAACCACTTCAGGTACTTTGTTCCAGCTTCAACGTTTGACGCCGCATCATACGGATCTTTGTTGCCAAATCTCTTGGCGGTGGCAGGCATCAGTTGCATCAGGCCCTGCGCGCCCGCGTGTGAAATCGCTTCGTTTTTGTACCGCGATTCCTGCTTGATGACAGCATGAATAAACCGCGGATCGACGCCGGTGCGCGCGCCTGCGCGATAAATGATCCAGTCAAGATCACAATCGCCTGACAGGGGAATGTCTGCTGGTATCGTTTCGATGTAAACGCCGGCGGTAGCCGCTGGAGCAAGCGCGGGACTAAAGAAGATGCCGGTGAAGTTCGTCAGAAAGAAAAGGGAAATAATTGCAAAGGGGCCAAACTTGACAGCGTGCATACGGGGGAACTTCCGGGGAAACTTCATATTTTGATTCTCCATGTGAGCGATGGTCCAGGACCACCAGGATTACTTTTTAAGCCGGGGTCGCGCGGGGTTATTTAAGCGCTGTTTTTTTAACCTGGCTTTTGTCGCTACGCATGGCCAACCGATATCAAAGAACTTTGCAACGTCCTGAAATCGAGACCGACACTAAGATGGTGATTTGATTGCGCTGGTTGCTGGTTTTTCATTGCTTTCAGGGGTCGATGTGACGTACCTAAACAAGCCGCGCTTTGTTGCAGAGGGGTACACACGATCGTTCAACTTGAAGGAGAGTGGTCCGTTCCGCGGTGAGCCGCCAAGACGCCAACAGCGCCAAGAACGAAGCATGAAAACGACTGGCCGACTTCTTCCATTTAGTCTACCTGGCGTAGCTTGGCGATCTTCGCGTCTTGGCGGCTCAAGCAGAAACTCGGTAAATCGATCCACTAAATCCACGAACGCTTCCAAATCAAGCGCGACCGGCGACCTCTCCAGTCTGCGTATTCACGCGAACCACTTCACCTTCCTTGATAAAGAGTGGAACGCGGACTGTGAGTCCGGTTTCCAATGTCGCCTGTTTGCTGGCACCCCCCGCGGCTGTGTCGCCCCGCATGCCTGGCTCAGTAGAAACAATTGCCAGTTCGACGTATTGCGGGAGTTGAAATGAAACAGGAGCCCCGTTGTATTTCAAGACCTGTAAAGACACACCCTCTTTAAGATAACCGCGGTCGGCTTCGACTGCTTCGGCTCCAAAGGTAAACTGTTCGTAACTCTTCTCATCCATGAAATGAAATCCGTGCGCATCGCTATAAAGGAAAGAGGCCGGGGATAGTTCAATATCAGGCTCAACGAACTTCTCGCTTGAACGAAAGCTCTTTTCTATGACTGCGCTGGTTAACAATTGGCGCAGCCTGGTGCGCACCATCGTCGCCGCGCCCCGTGCTGTTGGCGAAGCAAAGAAAACTTCAAGGACTACGTAAGGCTGACCATCGACGGTGATCAATAGTTTTCGTTTTAGTTCGCTGGCTGAAATCATCGCCATTCAATTCGTTCCTCCTGAAAAAGTATGTTTTGAATAATTAGATAACTATCGTACTGGTTCTCGAAGCACAGCGTCAGCGGCGACCGCAGCGGTTTGAGCGGCTTGGGGATGTGACCGTCGCAGACCAGCAATCTGCAGTAATGCTTCACCCGTGCGGGAGAGCATTCGAAAAAGGTCGCCTTCTTCGGCCCGCGTCTCATGAACTAGTTCGGTCCATTCCATTCCGCTGGCCCAGCGTGAAGTAGCAGCGGCCGCCGAAAAGTTCAACTCCGGTGCAGGCTCGATACCAAACTTCCATTCTTCGGTTGAAACCTTGAATCCCACATCTTCAAATTGCGCCAATGCCTGCACCAACGTGTCTTCCAGCTCGAGTTCCCCGTAGTCTCTGTCCTCGTCCGCGGTAAGCGCGGCGACCACGCCTGCCAGTCGATCGAACGCGAGCGAGGTAAAGAGACCCCCTTCGAGCGCCTCGCCAACCAACAGCGGCCGATCAACGTGCAAATCCGCAAGCCAGCGTCCCCGTTCAGTTATTTTCTCAGCTTCGAAATCGAGATAACCAAAAACTGAGAGCACGCGGGCTCGTTGTTCGAATGGTTCCCAAACCTCTTCACGCAAGCGCTCGATGCGTCGCGTCGCACGTTCAAGGTCTTCGGCCTCCTTGAGTGACGCCCAAAGCGCTTCCGTACATCTCAGCTTTTCCTCAGCACTAAGATCCTTCGGCACAATCTCGTCAATTCGATCGTTGATTAAATTCAGAGCGTCGCCTTCTTCCGCCCGCGCGTCTCGCAAGCGAGGTTCGGAAATCACAATTTCCTTCCCACGCCGACGAACGTCCTCAAAGGCTTCTTCAATAAACTCGTCTTTCAGCCGGTAGGCCGGTTCATAGACTCGCCCTATTCTCTCCAGAGCAAAACTGGCTTGACGTCCGTCCTCGCGAATGCCACGGACATTTCCATCGCGCTTTTCGGTGATCAGGACAAGTCGGCGCCCGCTACGGCCCACACCGACAACTCGACCGGGCTGCACCGCCTCGTCCAGCCAGCGATGCAAAACTTCAGCGCGTGTCTGCGGCCGCGTCTCGAGAAGTTGCGTGCGCGAGCTGATCAGTCGCTCAAAGCCGGTGACAGCCGACAACGGTAAGCCACAACCGCCTTCCTTAAGTTGTTCACGAATTCCTTGCTCCAGTTCTTGCTGGTCGCTTTCCAGTCGCGTGATCTGTTCGGCAGCGTCGCGATACGCAAAGCTCTTTTCGGCAATCTCTCTCACTTGTGTGAAATTGCCGTAGGCATCGAGCAAATTCAGGAGCGTGGTGTAAGTGGCGCGAAATTGACTGACTAAAGGATCGGGAGGAGCTTTCAGTACCGCTGCGATTCTCTCCGGATCCTGGTGCAGGCCGGGAGCGACTAAAACGAAGCCGACATTGTCGCGACCACGTCTGCCGGCGCGACCTGTCATCTGTTGAAGCTCCGAAGCACTCAACGGGCGCCAGCCTTGGCCAGTGCGCGCATCTGCAACTGTCAGGACCACCGTACGCGCGGGGAAATCGACGCCCGCCGCCACGGTTGCGGTTGCAAAAATTGCGTCCAGCAAACCGTCGCTCATCAGTTTTTCAATCACCAACTTCCAGGCAGGGATGTGACCGGCATGGTGCGAGGCGACGCCGCCTCTAATGATCGTGTCCCAATGACGATGCCGGCGAATCTCCGGATACTGTTCGACAAAGCGCCGCATGAGATCTCGCCGCGTTTCCCGCCGTTCATTGCTGGATCCGCGGCGCAACAATGCTGCTTCAGACGCAGCTTGATCGCAACGCCTTCGGGTGGGCAGAAACACGATGGCCGGCAGAAGGTTGTATGACTCGAGCGCTGCCAGTAAGGTCGCCGGCGGCATCTCGGGCATGTGGAGTTTCATGTTCTACTTCCGGCGTTTGAAATGGTTTTCTGAGTAGACCGCAAATTCTTTACCCGGCGCGGCCAATTCAAACACCTCGACAAACTCGTCGTTGTTTACAATTCTGTAAGTCTCTCTCGCTCTATATCCCGCCGGAATGTTCTCGATAGTCTCAGAGGTAAAAACAAACGTCTTACCATCCGGAGGAATCGTCTCAGACCGGTATTGAGTCACAAAGCCTTCAACGTGAAATTGCCTCAGGACATAAGTTTTTCGGCCACGATCGTAACTGACGAAACCCCAGTCTTCGTGTGTCTCGCCCTTCGGATTTTTCTCCTGAGGCTGATAAACCGATTTGTGATTGACGCTTATGAATTTGCCGCTCAGAACAAGCTTATACTCTCGTTCGAGTTGCGAAATGCCAGGATTGCCCTTCCCGGTTCCGGTCCAGGTTCCCAGGAAATATTGGAACGGCTGCCAGACGTCGGCTTTCGGAGTTTGTTGACCAGTCGCAAGTAAAGGAATGAACAGAATTGTTAGCAGTAACCGTCGTTTCATTGGCTAATTCACCTCCAGATTTTAACCGGCGCACCGCGGTGCGCTATCAGAACCTGACGCGTAGCGATCCGTCGAAATCCGGGTCTTAGCGCCAAAGGCGCGAAATGTGACAGCCTGGGGCAACGCCCCAGGTAGAAGTGAGTAAATAGCTTGCAAGCGCTGAAGGCGCGAAATATTCCGCCATCCTGCTGCACAAAAAGTCGGCAGAGCCGACTAATCAGAACCAGGAGCAGTAAGCCACCGGGTCGACGATTAGAATACATGCGTCCTCATTCATTCCGCGCCTTCAGCGCTAAGTCCCGTTAACGCGTTCACCTGGTCCGTTGGCCCAGGCTGTCACATTTCGCGCCTTTGGCGCTAAGGGCAACATGCTTACCGGGGTCACTGCCAGTTCTAAGACCGGTGACGTCGATTCCCCAGCTAGCGAAAGTACCTTCGTCTGTGACCACGTCCTGACTCGCGTCGCTCCTCACGCGCGCGTTCTCCGAGCGCTTCGATCTCAGAATTCAGTTTCCCATTCTCACCAAACAACGGCAGCAAGCGTTTGTCAGGCAAAAGCATCGCGGCGCGCAAAGGGACCGGCCGCGCACCTGGACGACCCACGACACCGCAACGCACTCCGCGCACCTTTTCAATCCACCCAGCAAACTCCTGCGCATTCCCAATCGTCGCTGACAACAACAACAGTCGAATGCGGGGTGGGGTCAGAATGATTGCTTCTTCCCAAACGTGCCCGCGATCCTCGTCGGCGAGGTAGTGAGCTTCATCAATCACAACCAGATCGGCATCGACGCTGCTGCCGCCACGAAGTGAGTCGAACAGTTGGTTGCGATAGATTTCCGTGGTCCCGACAATCAGCGGAGCGTTGGTATTCTCTTTTCGATCGCCGGTGAGTATTCCAACCTTGTCTTCTCCAAATTCGTCGGCAAACTCCTGATACTTCGAGTTGGTGAGCGCCTTGAGCGGCGTGGTATACCAGGCGCGCCGCCCCGCGGCTAATAAACGCCGGATACCTTCGCGGGCAATCCACGTCTTCCCGCTTCCGGTCGGGGCTGTAACCAGCACGTCTTCAAACTCCAGTGCCGCGAGTGCTTCGAGTTGAAACGGGTCTGGTTTGAATGGGGCAGGGCGGGGAGTGCCAATGCCTTCCAAAAGTTTTCTCACTTCGCGCGACTGCGGGGCCGGTTTGGCCGCCCCGAAGGCTACAGGCTCGGTCGGTTTTCCCGTGCTCCGGGAATCCCGATCATTATTCCCGCCCTTGTCGCGGCGTTTGCCACTGCTGCGTGGCTTCCCTCTTCCAGATGAGCGCATTTGGCCTCCATATTAACCCTTTTTGCGCCTGACATCCGTCTGCGATGAAAACCCCATACTTTGAGCAACGGCCAGCCAAAATGCTACCGTATACAGATGCCGCTCATCTTGTCGCCGTTCGCAACGGTTCGCGGGTTGAGTGCGTCTAAGATCAGGAACATTGGTTGAGTTAAGGGCGTTGTATCAAAGGGATGACTGAACTTTTTAAAGATTTTGAGATTAACTGGGAACCCCGGGGGCTGCTGGTTCTGAAGTGGGTAACCTGGTCGGTGCTGGTTCACATTCTATCGATTGCTTGTCTTATGTACGTTCCAGGCGTGAGGAATGTGCTTAGCATTTCCGGGCTGGTCTCAAACACAAGGTTTGTAGACAAGGACTACGATCGCACGGCGATTGGTGACGACGTTCAGTTTGTGCAACTTACTGGCGAAAAGTTTCGGTATCCCGACGGATATTGGGCACTCGATGGTCAGTCGGGAATGGTAATGCCACCGCCCCCAGCACCACCGTCGCAAATAATCGTGCAGCAACCACAACCCGCAGGATCCCTACAGGCGCCCACGCCTGCCTTGCCGGAGCCGTCTGCGACACCCACGCCCCTGGTAATAGCGTCAACGTCGCCAAGTCCTGTCCGAACCGGCTCGCCGTCACAAACGGTCGCGCAGGCGAATGCGAGTCCAAGTCCTGCCATAGATGAGAAGAACGAGAAAGCACAGAAAGAGTTGGACAAGGTCGCAAAAGAGAACAACCTTACGCTTCCCAAGGAAGGCGAGATCAACAAGAAAGCGTTGAAGGACTTTGCAGCTTACGCCAACGACTTAAAGAACCAGGGAAAACTGGACTTGAACCAACCCTTCGAGATTGTGATCGAAGCGGAACTGGATGGGAACGGGAAATTAAAAGATCCCAAATTTACCAAGAAGGAGGGCGACCCGAATCTGATCGACCTCTTTGGCCGCATGGTCGCCGCATTAAACGACAGCGGTTTTCTCGTCTATCTGAAGCCGATCGACAACGACAATCCCGGGACCAAGGTTGTTTTTACAATCAAGCAGGGTGCAACGGAAGTGCTGGCCTCAGTGGAATCGGAAGTTTCGTCAGATAATAGTGCGCGTTTGCTCGCTAAAGGGTTCAATGCAGCGTTGACGATTGGCGCTGAATCGCGCGCCGGCAAAGAAGAGGAAGTCTTACTACGAAACACCAGCGCGGAACCTAATGGGAAGAAAATAATTTTCAACTTTACTATGCCGCGGCAAGCGATGGTCGAGTTTATAAAGAAGCAATTGGCGGCGGGTTAATGACGGGTTGTGGCGATTTGGACCGCTTGCTCGCGCCTTCCCACTCAACTAAAATTAACCGGTAAAACAACCAGAGTATCGAAGAGAATTTTTCATTCAAGAGATCAAATTAACGTATGAGTTTCGATAAATTACTAACCAAAGTATTCGGCAGCAGTAACCAACGCTTCCTCAAGACGGTCCAGCCTATTGTTGAACAAATCAACGCGCTCGAGCCGGAAATCAAAAAGCTCTCTGATGAGCAACTGCGCGCTCGCACGGCGGAATTCAAAGAACGGGTGCAACGCGAGGTTGCAGGCATCACTGACAAGGAAGAACTCAAACGGCGCGAACGGGAAGTACTCGACGAAATACTGCCCGAAGCCTTTGCCGTCGTCCGTGAAGCCAGCATGCGAACGACCGGCATGCGTCACTTCGACGTGCAATTGATCGGCGGCCTCGTTTTGCACCAGGGGAAAATCGCGGAGATGCGAACTGGCGAGGGCAAAACGCTGGTGGCCACGCTGCCGGCATATCTCAATGCGTTAACCGGCCGAGGCGGAGTTCACGTGATTACAGTGAACGATTATCTCGCCTCGCGCGACGCCGAATGGATGGGCCAGATTCATCGCTTCCTGGGCCTCGAAGTCGGTTGTATTCAAAACGACATGGACGATTTCGAGCGCCAGACAGCCTATGCCGCCGACATCACCTACGGCACCAACAACGAGTTCGGGTTTGATTACCTGCGCGACAACATGAAGTTTGACCTCGCTACGTGCGTCCAGCGAGGCCACTATTTCGCCATCGTTGACGAGGTTGATTCCATCCTGATCGACGAAGCGCGTACGCCGTTGATCATTTCTGGACCATCGGATGAAGCAACTGACAAGTACTACAAAGCCGATGCGATCATCCCGCAACTGCGCAAGGGCGAAGAGGTTGACGGCAAGAAAACCGGCGACTACGTAGTCGACGAAAAACAGCACACTGCGGTGTTGACTGAAGAAGGTGTCGACAAGGCCGAACGGCTGCTGGGAGTGGGTAATCTCTACGATCCTTCAAACATGGAACTGCTTCATTGTGTGGAGCAGGCACTGAAGGCCCACACGCTGTATAAACTCGATCATCAGTATGTGGTCCAGGACGGCGAAGTCATCATCGTCGACGATTTCACGGGTCGCCTGATGAAAGGTCGCCGCTGGTCCGATGGCTTGCATCAGGCCGTGGAAGCTAAAGAGGGCGTGAAGATTGAGAAAGAGAATCAAACCCTCGCCACGATCACTTTGCAAAACTACTTCCGCCTTTACGAGAAACTTTCGGGCATGACCGGTACTGCGGAAACCGAGGCGGCCGAGTTTCATACGACGTATAAGCTGGAAGTAATAGTAATTCCCACTCACCAGCCCATGGTCCGAAAGGATTTTTCGGACGTCATCTACCGCACGCTCCCTGAGAAATGGGACGCGGTCATTGAAGAAATAAAGGAGTGCCACGATCGAGGCCAGCCAACGCTGGTTGGTACTGTGTCAGTCGAAAACTCGGAGTTGATCGCACGCCGCCTTCAACGTGATGCGGTTCCCCACAACGTTCTCAACGCAAAGTATCACGAGCGCGAAGCAGAGATCGTTGCGCAAGCAGGACGTAAAGGCGCGGTCACGATTGCCACCAACATGGCCGGCCGCGGTACCGACATATTGCTGGGTGGAAACCCGGACTTCATGGCCCGCGAGTTTCTCAAGATTGAAGAGATCGACCCTGACGAAGCGACCGAGCAGCAATGGTCTGAAGCCTTTGCCCGGGCCAAGCGGATCGTGGAAGAAGAGCACAAGGAAGTGGTGGGTATCGGTGGTCTCCACATTCTGGGCACAGAGCGCCATGAGTCACGCCGCATCGACAATCAGCTTCGCGGTCGCGCCGGACGTCAGGGCGATCCGGGAACGTCCCGCTTTTTCCTGTCGCTCGAAGATGATCTGATGCGCATCTTCGCCGGCGATAAGGTCAAGGCCCTGATGCAGCGTCTCGGAATGGAAGAGGGTGTGGCGATTGAATCGAAGATGGTTTCGAAGCGCATTGAGTCGGCGCAGAAGTCGGTTGAAGGTCGAAACTTCGAGTCGCGCAAACACTTGCTTGAATACGACGACGTTATGAACAAGCAGCGCGAGACGATCTATGGCTTGCGCCGCCAGTTGATGGAAGAGCCTGACCAGCGAGATTACCTGATGGGCGATCCGCCGGCTGCGGGTGTCGCCTATGACCTTCTTTCCGACCTGACCAATCAGTATCTGAATCCGGACGTGTCACCGGAGGATTGGGACGTTGAGAACTACACGATCCAGATAAAGACGATTTACGACTTCGATGTCGATTCAGAAAAAATCAACTTCCAAAACCTGACAAGCCAGGAAGTGATCGATACCATCTGGGAAAAACTCAAAGTCCGGTATGCGCACAAAGAGCAACAGATCGGACCTGAGGCAATGCGCACCTATGAGCGCATCATCATGCTCAACATTATCGATGCGCAGTGGAAGGACCATTTACTGTCGCTCGATCACCTGAAGCAAGGCATCGGGTTGGTTGGTTATGGACAAAAGGATCCTCTGGTCGAATACAAGAAGCAGAGTTTCGATATGTTCCAGGAGATGCTGGATCGCATCGACACTTCTAGCATCCGATCGCTGTTCAACCTCCAGGTAGTGGCAGAGCAACCGCCCGAGACGCTTCGGCAGCGGCGTTTGCCTCGTAGATCGACTTCATTGACTTTCACTGGACCAAACCAGGGCGCCGCGGCTGCCGGCGAAGAAGACGGCAAGGTTAAGACGGTAGTTCGCGACCAACCCAAGACCGGCCGCAACGAGCCTTGTCCTTGTGGTTCAGGCAAGAAATATAAGAAGTGTCATGGGGCGTAGTTAGTTTTCATTCAAGCGGGATCATTCATGCGTTACTGTTGATTGCTCACGAGCTGATCCTGGCTCCATTCGTTTCAACCCTGTCAATCTTACTCGTCCAGTTAGAATCCGATTTCAACCTGGTGTAACGTGTTAAGTCCGTTGAAGCCTACACCGCCCAACTGGTCTGAATGAACATCAAGTCAACCAACCCGGCCGTGCGTGCCATCATTGATGGTACCGCTCCTGAACAAGCACGTTTGGCGGCTGCCAGCGGGCTGTTACCACTTCCGCAAACCGATTTACTTGAACTACTCGTTGCACTGCAGCAGGAGCTCGATCCAGAGATTGCAGAGGCAGCAATTGAAACGCTCAATTCTCAAACAACGGAAGATTTGTTGGCGTCAGCGAAAAGCGACGAGACTCCACCTGCCGTTTTGGATTATCTGGCCACGGCCAACAATGGCGCCCGCGAGACTCGCGAAGCTGCAATTCTTAATCGCAATACTTCCGATCAGGCTATCGCCAGTCTGGCCGCCACAACTTCCGACGGTAACCTGCTTGAGCTGATCTCAATCAATCAACAGCGGCTGGTGCGGTTTCCCAAAATCATAGACGCGATTCTGGGAAACTCCGCCCGCTCTGCCGAAGCCGAGCGTCGCGCAAAAGAGACGCGTCGAGAATTCTTCGAGAAAGAACGTGGAGCACAACAAATCGCCCAGGAGTTACGTGCCCGGGGCAATAGCGCCGCGGCCGAATTCTTTGAGAGCGCCGAGCTCGAAGAAGGTTTTAGTATTGAAGATGCGTGGTTGATTGCCGCGCACATTGAGGTATCCGATGCGGACATCGACGAGTCGTGGCTGCCGTCCGAACGCTACGAAGAACTAAGGCCCGAAACAGCCGAGGATCGCGCCGCCAACTTCAAGCGTTTGGTAGAAAACGAACGCATCGAAACGGGTGAGTTATCACCTGAACGGGTTTCATTGATTAAGCGCATCATGTTTATGAACGTAAGGGATCGAATGAAACTCGGCATGAAGGGAGACCGAGAAGCTCGCAGCATTTTGATCCGCGACTCTAACCGCATTGTTGCCACTGCCGTTATCAACAATCCGCGGATCACCGATCAGGAGATAGAAAATATCGCGGCCATGAGAACGGTGGCCGACGAAGTATTACGACTGATCGCCGCAAAACCTGCGTGGGCCCGCTCGTATTCCATCATTCACAATCTGGTTCGCAATCCGCGCACGCCAATTCCTACGGTAGTCAGCACTCTTCCCCGCATTCGCAGCAAGGACCTGCTCAGCCTCACTCAGAATCGAAATGTCTCTGAAGCGGTCCGCCGGCAAGCAATGCGTCTAACACAAACACGTTCCGGCCATTGATGGGCTTTTGCCGCCTCTTAGAGCCAAGGCGATTTGTTGCAGAAGTTTTGCGAAATCGTTGAGAATGTCCTTGACACGTCACGGATAATACGTATAATTTCACACACTGACACGCAGTTCTAATTGATAACTTGGCTTTTCTGGTTACAGGTAAGCCAAATTGAAGGTGCTCCCGGGGTCGCGGTTTTTCTTTCATGTACGCCGCGCGGCTTTATCTCACCCGCTAAAACGCACCGCCTGGTTTACAGGATCGGCCATATGTGACGATTCTCAGTTCTTTGCCATCGCCAACCCAGTATTTACCCGAACCTGCCGGACAGTTGCCCCGCCAGTCTTAACCGATTAGCGGGGCACATTTCTTTGTAAATTGATTGAAGATTATTTGGCGGAAAGGCTGCGATTCTTCCGGGACTCGGTGGCAGGCGTCGCGAGCTTGGAGGGCGGTTGTACACCAGCCAGCCCGGCGAAGAGCTCTTCATACTCGTCCACAACTCGCTCCCAATCATAATATTTCTGCACCCGGATCTGCGCCCGGTTACGATAACTTTGTACCAGGGAACCGTCCCGCAAGACGCGCTGCAGCTTCTCTGTCAGATCCAATTCATCCGCATAAGGAATTCCGGCGTCTCCCACGACCTCGATGTTTTCCGGCGTAGCCAGCGTCAATACACAATTGCCGTAACCCATCGCCTCAAGAAGGGCGGGATGTGTTCCACCGACCTCAGTAGCGTGGACGTAACAGTAAGCGTTCTGTTGTAGGGCGCGATAGTCCTGGCCAAAGACAAAACCGGTAAACCCGATTCTTCTGTCGCCGCGCGCCCGGGCCTTCAAGTCGTTTATGTAACTGCGTGCATAAGGGGCATCGCCGACAATTATCAAACGGTAGGCGGTTCGCACCTTTTTAAAAGCTTCGATCACCAAATGCGCGTTGTTTTCCGGTTCCAGCCGTGAGACATAGAGAACATATCTATTAGGCTCAACTCGCCATCTTCGCAAAGCTGCGCGATCAGGACGGCGTTCAACTTCAGCACCGTAAGCAATCATCTTCGAGGTGGCCCTGTACTTCGCCAGGTAGTAATCCTGAATCACTCGCGCATCGGTGACGGTCACGTTTGGCAGGAATGTGGACAACCGCTCGGCAAGCAGATAGTAACGCCTTCCCAACCAGTTCCACTTTTTCCTTTTGTGCTCAAGGCCGTCGACATTGATTGCTACGGGAGTTCCGGTTAGTCGCAGTATGGGAACAAATGGCGCGTTCGCAGCATTACATATCAAGACAGCATCAAATCGCTCTGATACGGCATGAACTGCGGACAGGAAAGCGTGCACGACAGTGTCAAAATATTTATAGCGGAGCGTTGGTAATACCTTGAGCCGAACACCGTGAAACTCCAATTGTCGAGGTGAAACATAATGGGCGCGTCCGTAAACGGTGACTTCATGCCCCCGGGCGACGAGCCTGGTGGAAAGATGCTCAGCGAAAGTCTCGAACCCTCCGTAGCTCGCTGGTATTCCACGCGTTCCAAGAATGGCGATGCGCATAACTCGAAAAATTCTTCCCCCCAATGATTGATCAAACTAGCGGCGCTGGCCCGCTGCTTTTTCATAAACAGCCAGAGTTTTACGCGCCGTTTCTCGCCAATCAAAAACTTTGGCTCGCGCCAATCCCTTCGACCTAAGTGAAGATCGGAGCTTTGAATCGTTTATTACTTTTGAGATTCCAGCGGCTATATCGCCAACCTCAAACGGATCGACCAGAATGGCTGCGTCGTCGACTACTTCCGGCAAGCTCGTCCGGTTTCCCACGATAACCGGCACTCCACATTTCATTGCCTCGAGCGGCGGCAAACCAAATCCTTCGAAGTAAGACGGGTAGATGAAACAATTGGCACCGGAATACAGCGCGGGCAAATCAGCCTCTGGGACATACCCGGTCAACGTCACCTGATTGCCGAGTCCAAGTTCTTCGATCTTCCTTAGTGTTTCGTCGTAGAGCCACGCACATTTGCCAACCAGGACCAGTTTAGGGAGATTAACTTCTGGTTGCGAGCGGCGCAAGAGTGCATAGGCTTCAAGCAACCTGGGCAGATTCTTGCGTGGCTGTATTGCACCAACAGACAAAATGTAATTCTGATTTATGCCGTATTTTTGTCTTACCCGTCGCAGTTCCTTTTCCTCTTGAACCGGAGAAAAATGAGCAGGCGCCGCAAGCGGCACGACGGCAACTCGTTCAGCATCGATGCCGTAAGTAGCTACCACGTCGTCGCGAACAAATTCCGAAAGCGTCAGAACCTGAGCCGCTTGGCGCGCTGATCTTCTCACGGTCATGCGCAACTGCATTCGACTGCGTCGCTTGAAGGTTAAGGGCAAATGTTCGAACGACAGATCGTGGATACTAACGACGACCGGGCACGGAGCGACAGGCGGCGACGTGAACTGGACGTGCAGAACATCGACGGGATTCCGTCGCAGCTCGCTGCTGAGCGTAAGTGGGATACGGATGAATGGAGTGTGCGGCAGTGTGGATCGAACTCTAAAGTTGGGCCAACGATCTTTGAATCTCTCCAGGGCCTCTCGCTTGGTGACGTAAATTGTGTACTGATTCTTTTGATCGATCTCGGCCAGGGCCTCGACTAGATTGGTAGCATAACTCTCGTTGCCGCCAAGTCCGGTCCCAACAGAGTGGGCATCAATTGCGATACGCAAGTGGTTGCGACTCCTGAGTAGAGACTTGCGACACGGCCCGTGAGGAAGCCTGTTCAAAAAAGGATTGGAAGGAACAGAAGAACTCTTCTAACACTGATCCCGTCTAGAGTTCAGGCCTGGCTTGCGTTCAGAAGGCTGCCAAAGGCTGAATTCCTAACGAGCGGCCTAAAACGCCCTACTTCTTGCCAGCAGCGGAGGCTTCAGCGGTCTGTTGCCCGCGCGTATCGCGCTCGCGGATGCGTGCAGCCTTTCCTCTCAGGCCGCGGAGATAATAGAGTTTTGCTCGGCGCACGCGACCTCGCTTAATCACGTCGATATGGTCGACGATGGTTGCGTGTAGCGGAAAGATTCTCTCAACGCCGACACCAAAGCTGGTTTTACGAACCGTAATTGTTTCCCGGGCTCCGCCGTGCTTTCGGGCAATCACCACACCCTCAAAAGCCTGCAGCCGTTCCTTGGTCTCAGATTCCTTAATACGGACGTGCACGCGCACCGTATCGCCCGGCTGAAAGTCAGGAATGTTCGTGCGCAATTGCGTGTTCTCAATACTGTCTAATCTATTCATCTCATTACTCCATTAAAATCCGGACGGTCAGGATACAGGATCAGCCCCGTGCCCCCCAACTCCAGACAAAACTCACTTCAAAAGATCCGGGCGGTTTCGTTGCGTTTTCTTGAGCGCCGCCTCTTTTCGCCAACGCGCAATCTCCGCATGATTTCCTGTCAAAAGAACCTCCGGGACATTCATCCCAGCAAACTCTGTCGGCCGCGTGTATTGCGGATGATCCAACTGTCCGGCGGAAAAGGATTCGTTCGTAGTCGAGGTTTCATTACCCAGGGCCCCCGGTAACAACCGCACAACAGCATCGATCGTAACTAACGCCGCCGGCTCGCCTCCCGACAAAACATAATCGCCGATCGATATTTCGTCTGTGGCCAGTGCCTCAGAAACTCGCTCATCGACCCCTTCGTAACGCCCGCAGATTAAAACGATCTGCTTCGCATTTTTTGAAAGATCCTGCGCAACTTCCTGCGTAAATACCCGACCTTGTGGCGACATCAGAATTACGCGCGTTTGCGGCGAATAATCCTCGCGTCGAGTGGCCCCGGTCAGTTCCGCAACAGCGGCGAAAATCGGTTCCGGCTTGAGCACCATGCCTTCGCCGCCACCGAATGGGCGATCGTCGACAACGTGATGCTTATCGGTTGTCCAACGACGCAGGTCATGCGCCTTCGTCTCAACCAGACCCGCGGCCCGAGCTCTGCGAATAATCCCGTAGTCAAACGCGTCGCGAAAGAACTCCGGAAAAATCGTAATGATATCGCAGCGCAACACGGTGCAGTTCAAAGACAGTTACAAGTCCAACAAGCCCTCGGGCGGATCGATCAAAATCTTCTTACCTACAATATCCACCAGGACCACGATCGATTCGGCCATCGGGATAAGGCGATCAAGGCCTGAATCATCCGCTACCACCAACAGCTCCACCCCGCCGGTTCTCATTACTTCGCGAACACTGCCAAGCGGGAAACCTTCTTTTGTTTCAACCAGGCACCCAGCTAATTCCCAATCGTAAAATTCATTCTCGGAAAGTTGAACTCGGTCCGCTTCCGGTATCCCAAATTCGTAGCCGACCAGAGCCTTCGCGGTTTCAACGCTGTCAAATCCTGCTAGCTTGAAGACGACACGATCGTTTTGAAACCAGAAGTCCTCGAGCTCGAACAGCTTTGCTTCACCACCTGGCCCAATGCCCCACAACTCGGAAACAGATTCGAATCGCTCTGGAAAGTCCGTCAGAAGATCTGCAACCAGCTCGCCCTTCAGTCCGCGCGTTCTTACCGCGCGCGCCACGATAACCAACCCGGCTCGGCCTTCTTCATCCAGCGCAGTCATTCCACAATTTCGAGGATGAAGCGATGTTTCCTTTTAAGACCCACGGCGCGAGCGAGTGAGCGCAAAGCATTGATCGTACGACCTTGCCTGCCTATCACCTTCCCCATGTCCGCCGGCGCCACGCGAACCTCAATGAGAGTTGATCCCTGCTGATCGACCTCGCGCACATCGACCGCATCGACGTCGTCAACCAGCGCCTTCACCACCATTTCAATGGCTTCTCTCATGATCAACTCGTGCGAGAATTAAGCTTCAGACTGCGTAGCCGCTTCTATTTTGCTACCCGCCTTGATAAGCCGGCTCACGGTGTCAGTTGGCTTCGCGCCCTTCTCAATCCAGTAACGAACGCGATCCATCTTCATGGTTACTTCGGCAGGCTCTCGCGTTGGGTTGTAGGTTCCCAGGTTCTCGAGATAGGCGCCGTCACGCTTTGATTGTTTCTCCTTCACAATGATCCGATATGAAGGCTGCTTCTTCGCGCCCGTGCGCATCAATTTTATCGCTAACAAAATCCTTACCTCCGTTATGGCTAACTAATCAAATCCGGTGTCGGGTGTCGGGTGTCGGGGCTGGCAATACCGGCACCTGACACCCGGCACCTGATCACCGTCGCTTCTTCTTTCGCTTCTTCTTCAGTTTCTTTCTGGATGGCGACCCACCCAAGCCCGGCAGCGAAGGCAGCGATGGTAACTCATCGCCATTGCCACCCATTCCGCCCATATCAGGCATCCCCGTAAGACGCCGCATCATTTTGCCTTTCAAACCGCTGCCGCCAAACATTCCGGAACCTGATAACTGCCTCATCATCTGACGCATCTCTGTGTATTGCTTGATGAGCTTGTTAACTTCAGCTACTGAAGTCCCTGAGCCTCGCGCAATTCTGCGTCGCCGGTTGGCATTGAGAATCTTGTGGTCGTTTCGCTCCTCGCGCGTCATCGAATCGATTATCGACTCGGTGCGCTTCAGCTCCTTCTCCATCTCCTTCGTCTGCTCTTCATCCATCTGCGGCATACCAATACCGCCGAGGAGCTGATCGGGCAGCATCTTCATTATCTTTGAGAAAGAACCTAGCTTCTTGACCTGACGAAGCTGCGAACGAAAGTCGTCGAGGGTGAATTCGTTTTTCTGAAGCTTCTTTAACTGCTCTTCAGCTTCAGACTGATCCACCTTTGACTGGACTTCTTCAATGAGCGACAAGACGTCGCCCATACCCAGGATTCTCTGCGCAACTCGATCCGGATAGAAAGGCTCGAGCGCGTCATACTTCTCGCCGACGCC
>DASQKG010000007.1:0-34162 GCA_035630655.1 Pyrinomonadaceae bacterium | reverse complement strand
AGATAAATCTCTTCTTCAACCGCTGGCGGTGTATTAACTTGACTTGAGTCTGACGTCGTTGTTTGTTTCGGCGGCCTCGGATCTTCCGGACTCGTAAGTGGTGAATCGGCTCTGCGAATAATCGTGAGCGGTGGCGGCGTGGCACGCCCGGCCCGTCCAGCAACGTACCCAGCGCCGATAAGTGTGACGCCGGCCAGCAACCACGGACCAAAACGCTCTCTTCTGAGACGGGGCGCGCACTCGTTGCAGAATTTGCGACTAGTCCAAAAGTGCCAACGAAGACGTAGCAGCTTGGTGCCACACTCCGCGCAGAAGTTTGGCTTGTACATCGTGAGAAACTCGGAAAAGTAGTGGCTAGGTTAAGTCTTAGTTCTTAGTGACGTAGCAAACCTCCGCACTGAGAAAAGTCGCGGAGCGATCTCATTAGCACTTTGGCTTCAGCCCGTTGAGTAACATCGTCGAGTGAAACCTTGAACCGTTTCCAACGGTTTCTCGTCAGCCAAACAAAACCGTTAGGAAACGGTTGCCCCTTTCGGCCGCGCTCCCGTCACCGGGCTAAAGCCACGGTGCGAATGAGATCGCTCCGCGACGGCCAGGATGTCAAAACGAGGCCACCCACCAGGAACCGGTGTTTTTTGTGGTTGCCAAGTAACTCTTCTTTTGACCCGAAGCAACGCAAAGCATGCCGACTGCGTCCGAAAATGGCCAGCAGATTCCCCAGAAGGCCTGTACCGCCGAATTGCAAAAAGTCTTGCTTGCCGGGATACTCAACTACTTTTCAAGATTCGTTTCCAAAATGATGAACTCATATTTTTCCAGGACCGCCATTGTTAGACCCGTTCGCGGCGCCGTGTCCTGTCTGTTGCTTCTACTCCTGATTTCCAGTCCTCTGCCCGCGGCTGCACAGGAGCCGGATGAAACTATTCGAACTGACACAGCACTGGTGCAGTTGAACATTGGCGTCGTCGACCCGCGCGGCCAGGCGGTCACTTCCCTATCGCGAAACGACTTCACTGTTTACGAAGACGGCGTCAAACAACCCATTAGTTATTTCGAACCGACCAGCGCGCCATTTAGTTTGGTGTTGCTCCTGGACATGTCCGGTTCCACGCTTAATTTTCGTCCGCAGTTGAAGCAGGCTGCCTGGCGTTTTCTTGACGCGCTGGCGCCGGAGGATCGCGTGGCGGTCATTCAATTCAATGCCAAGGTAAAAAGACTGTCGGGCTTTTCGACAAAGCGCAAAGACACGGCTTACGCGATCGAAGTTGCCGAAGGCGCAGGCGAAACACATTTTTACGAAGCGCTGAAACTCGCTTTAACTGAGTTGGCTAAGGAAGACGGAAAGGAACGAAGGCGACGCAAGGCAATCGTAGCGTTAACTGATGGACTCGATACCCACATGCGCAATGCTGATCGCGCTTTGGCCTCGAAAGCACAAACCGATGCAGAAGCTATAGCAGCCATCGATCCCGGTAAGAACAGCGCGCTTAATCAGGTTCTCACTGAAGCTGACAAGCAGGGTGTCACCATCTATCCGTTGGCCCTGCCGTCGGGTGACGCGAAGCGTTTGCCTTTACCTGATCCCGTGATCACAGGAATCTACACCGCTGCGCGAACACGCCTGCAGAGTCTTGCTGATCGCACCGGCGGGCGGCTCAACGAGATCCAGAGGCTCGATCAGATGGCGCGTTTGTATGTGGAGGTGGCCGCAGACTTGCGGTCGCTCTACACACTTGGATATCAACCTCAGAACGGCCGCACGCGCGATGGCAAGTGGCACGAGATACGTGTTGAAGTCGGCCAGCCCTCACTGATTGCTCGCACCAAGCCGGGCTATTACGCGCGGTGAAATCAGGTAGGACAGAGCGCTGGGGGCAATCGACTGATTAGATAGGAGGAGTTCTCAAATGAAGAATGCGCTTTCGCTTACTACGCTTGCGGCGCTAATAGGTCTGACGATAGGGACGTTGATAAGCATGGGCGGGTATAATGTCAATGCAGAGCAGCCCCTCGGCATTGGAGGTAATCTGGGTAACCATCACCAAGAGCTCGAATTCAGCCTTTTGATTGGTGAGACCAGACAGGTACCGCTGGTGGCTAATCGGCCGGTTCACGTAGTTTACAGCTTGAGCAGAGTCTTTGATGCAGACAGTGGTGCGCCGGAAGAGCCTGCGATCGGAACTTGGGACTACTTTTACGATTCAGCGCGAAACTTGGGACCGGAAGATCCTGGCAGTGAAAGTCTGCGAACCGGATGTAACGCATATGCCAAAGTGCGCATCGAAAACGGGTTTTTGCTCGTCGAGACGTTAAATGGCGATGGTCCTTCTTGTCAGGGGGACATTCCCGCAGAACTTCACGTTAGTCTATGGTACTAGTTTAGCCACTATGCAGATGGGGGAAACACAACAACCGTAGACGCTCCAACCCCGCGTTTTACTATTCACGATTTACCATTTACTATTTACCAAAAAGGGCACCCGTAGCTCAGTTGGATAGAGTACCTGACTACGAATCAGGGGGTCGCATGTTCGAATCATGCCGGGTGCACCAACTACATCAACGATTGCGGCGGGTTGCAGGATCTGCCGCTTTTCGTTTGTGACAATCTTGCGACAATGCTGCTGTCGATACTCCGACAAAACAGTGATCGCGCCACGCTTCCCTTGATCGGTGGCGTGAATGTAACGCATGGTTGTCACAATCGACGCGTGCCCCATCAACTCCTTGATCTTCACCACATCAACGCCGGCATCGGCTAGCCGAGTACCGAACGTATGGCGCAAGTCATGGAATCTGAAATCGGTGATACTCGCTTCTCGGCATCCTGCTGAGAAGGATTTCTTAACGTCGGTATACCGTGTCCCAGTATCCGAATTAGTGAAGACGTATTCCGCATCTCCGGCCCGGTCGCGCAGTTCCGATAGCGCTTCCCGCACAATCGGCTCCATTGGTACGGAACGGTCCTTGTTGGTTTTTGTTTCCGTGAAATTGATGGCATTGAGATCAAAATCCACGTTCGACCAGCGAAGCCTTAGCAACTCCCCGCGCCGTGGCCCTGAAATAGATTGCCACGGTGACGAGAGCTCTAAGGTACTCCCGATCTCCTGTTAGCGCCGCAAACAATCGATCTTCCTCGACGAAAGACAAGTGCCGCGTTCGCTGGTTGTTTTCCGGCAACGAGTCTACTTTTCTGCACGGATTCTGATTTATTTCTTCGTAGTCAACAGCCATCCTGAATATGCCAGATAGGATCGCAAGTTCCCGGTTCACCGATGCCGGTCGTCGCGTCCTACCATAGCGAGTGATTGACTTCATTCGTTTGACTTTGAACTCCTCGATCATCTGCTGGTCGATTTCGCTCAAACTCTTCTTCCCGAAGTGGCGACAAAATACTTTCGCATGAAATTCGTCGTCATTACTGGAACGCTTGTTTGCCCTGGCCCAGGGTAAATACGTGCTATTCACGAATTCAGCAAACTGTCTGCTTGCCGATACTTTGCCGTACTTGCGTTCATACACCTTGTTCTTGATCTTCGTCTCGGCTTGTTCTGCTTCTGCCTTCGTGCGGGCCTCGGGTATCGCGCCTCTGTACCTCTGTCTGCGGATCATGAAATCGTAGTGATATCTTGTTCCGCGTTTTCGGATTGTCATCCGGTCGCTCCCTTCTGGTTGCAGCCGCCAGGAGCGGGCGCTACTTTACCACACGCAGGGACGCCGTCCGTTTCTTTTCTCGCTTGCGATTTGCTTCTGCCGACATCCACGCATCGATTGCAATTGGATCGAAGCGAAGCAGATCACCCGCCATCAGAAAAGGAATGAAGTCCCGCTCCACCCATCCATAGATAGTGCTCTCACGCACCTGTAATTGGGTGGCCAACTGTGCAACCGTTAGATACCTGGGCTGGCTTTTGATAGTCGATTCAGGACGCATACTTCACTCTCCCTTCACGCCTTGGTCTCTCCTTCCTTGCCCAGTCTTGAGCAACGCCAGTGCCACCGGAAGCTCCAGTTGCAAGGAAGAATATCTGGAAGGTTGGCATCCGCATTGCACACGGGTTTGCCGTTCAAATGGCCGGATGCATATGAAGGAAATCAACGAAAGTCCACAGTCATCTACTGATTTTCGCGGCCAACAAATGTCCGCCTAAGCAAAGGTTCCGGCTTTAGAGATGCACGTCACTCGTAACCATGGTTCATATTTGAACCACCGTGATTCGTATTTGAACCAGTGGTTCATATTTGAACCGTTCGGTCGTGTTGGGAGCCAGTCAATTACTCACTTGAAGACGCAAGCAAGGAGACTCTGTATCTCAGTTTCGAGGTTCCGCTGAGAGACAGTGGAAGGTTAAGGAGGTGCTCTGCACCTGAATTTGAGTGACACGTCACCCCTCAAGGTTGCACACGCAGCAAACTTGTCGTTTGCCATGCCTACTGTCACGAATAGTCGAGATCGGGGTCTCGCGTTTGCAATGCAGACTCCGTGTTTGCACCGCAAACTCCAAAATACGATCACTAAGGGAGAAAAAAGATGAGCAAAAGAGAAGTCAACTATCCGCACACGATCAGCTTTCGGCTGACCGATGAGCTATGGCTCAAAGTTGGGCACGAGGTCGCGGAAACTGACCTGACAGCTCACGAATGGTGCCGTCTCGCGGTGCTGGAGAGGCTCAACCGAGACCAAGGATTGTCTAAGAGCGAGCGTATTCTGTTCGAGCAATTCGCGCGCGGCCAGTACCTCATTACACAAGGTTTTCAACTGCTCGCCGAGGACAATCTAACCGTCGAAGAGTGGAAGAAATTCCGCGCCATTGCCAACGAGCGAATCCCTGAGATCGCGGAGCGCGCCCTCGCGATCCAGGCCAAACGGAATGGTCAGCGTTCTAAATAACCCGCTCGATTCGTCGCCAAGACCCGAGCCTGAACGAGTCCCGGAACGTAACCGGCCGGGGCCCCCTCCGAGCAGAGAGAGAGACCGCGCGCGAATCGCGTCCGGGACGGCACTACAGCCGAACAGAAGCCGAAGCAGAACCTGTTCTAAGACGCTTCAGAAGCATGTATTTCCGCAACGCTTGTTCCCGAGTAGCGTAGAATTCAATCGGAGCAGGCAAGCAATATGCAAGGTTATATTTATCTTCGGCATTCCGACCTCTTTGGTCAAAGACCGCATCTCGCAACGTTGAAGAAGAAGCTGCGCCAGTTCAAGTTATCAGATGTGATCTTCACGTTATCTAGGATCAATGTCCTGCTTGGTCGCCAGAGGATGCTTCGCGAGGGAAGTGATAGCCAACGAAAGCTAGAGGAACTGCTTCGAGCAAACTATATAGAGCCTGATTTGTTAATCGGCTTAGACGAGCGTCCGATTTTTTTCCGGCAATCAATACTCAATCTTCTACGTTTGTGCATTTTGCTGTGCAGCGAAGAAGCGTCGGTTATGACTAAAGGAAAGACCTTGGGCGGCTATGAACTCGGTAACTGCTGCCTAATGATGAATGACTACCTCGTCTCGCCTAAAGAGGAGCGACGAGCAGGCGAAGGCACGGATATTAAACAGCGAAGGCATATTGGTTTGCAGATTGCGCCCATGATTGAACTCTACAACCCACCCAGGCTCGAACAAGCCGTCGTGCGCGTAGAGACTATCTTTTCTGAAATCCTAAACTCCAAAGAAATGAAGGCTCATGTAACGCAGGAACTTAAAGGGTTTGATATTGCCAGCGGCTTCCTCGGGGCCACTGGCCTCTCACTAGACATCTATAGGGAGATGATCATCTCAGTAATCTCATCCCTGCTTGCCCGGACTTATGAGGAACTCCTCGAGAATCCGAATCTCTTCATGTTCCGGCGCTCTGAGTTCTTCAAAGAGAGTCTGGTTCACCAGAAGGACTTCGACAGCTATTTGTCTCTTGACGGCATAAATCTTCATGAGGCTAAGACCCTCTTCAGCCAAACAGACCAAAAACTGCTGAGGCAGTTCGACTACGTGAAGTTCCGCTCGCGGCCACTGCTTGAACTAGCAGGTGACAGGATCGTGTGTGCCGACCTTTGTTTCCTAGTTGAGAAACTTAGTTCTGGAATCTATTGGACGATTGTGGACAGTCTCAAAGGCAAGGATAGAGGAACGGCGTTGCAAGGATTCGGGTACTTGTTCGAGATATATGTGAATCACCTCTTGCGGCAAATTTCGGCGTCAGATGGTGCCATTATTCCGTCACCGAGATATCACACGGGTGAACCTTCATTTGACGGAATGCTTCTGCGGGGGAACCATCTAATTGCGCTTGAATACAAAGGGGGCTTCATGAAGATTGAAGCTAAATACGGGGGGAGAGTGAAAGCCTTTGAGAAGGACTTGGATGCCAAGTTTGGCGCGAATGAAGGTGTGGTCCAATTAGCCAAGCACATCGAGCGCCTATTTCGCCAACCATTATCCGACCGCGATCATATTGAAGAGCTTAATCGGGCGCTGCGGAACTCACACTCAAAGATCGAAAAGATAACTCCTGTACTGATCGTAAGAGAATCGTTTTTGCGCTTCTCAGCCATAGAGGAAATATTGAGTCGTCGATTCGTTCGACTGCTGGCTCGCAAGAACGTGTCCAGAGGCGTGGAAGTAGCGCCCTTGGCAGTTATCGATATCGATACCCTTGAAGAAATGATGCCGAACTTGGTTGCTGGTGACTTTACCCTTGAGCAGTGTCTCAACGCGCGAGCACTTCGCGATCCCGGCTATCGATGGATGTGGTACGATTTTCTGCTTGAGCACTTCCCTCAGTTTAGAAAGCGGAAAGACGAAGAGTTAAATAAAAGGTTTGGCGCAATAATGGACCGGGGCAAACAAAACCTTTTCGGTAATGCAACGAGCGACGCGGACTCTTAGCCAGCCAACGCACTTTGCCGTCCCTGACGGTTAGGAGACGCTACTTCTTTTTAGATTTCTTTTTAGATTTCTTTGTGAGCTTCGTGCCTGTGGCTGGAGGGCGGCCAGGTCCGCGCTTTTCAAAACCCTCGAGATCGGATTCAGGTATATACCAAACTCGACCGCGCGCAGTTTCCTCAGCTTGAGCGTTCGGGAAACGACCCGCTATGCGCCAAATACGCACGGTGGAAGGAGCGACATCCAATCGCTCGGCCACTTCGCGAACTGTCAGAAGCTTGGGTTCAGCCGTTGTTTTAGCCATCTCCACCCTTTATATAAACGCGTTCGTTATAATACGGGCAAAGCAATATTTAACGCATCCGTTATGTTGGCTATTGACATAACCTAACTCATGCGTTACGTTGGGCTACGGCAGCGGCTAACTTGTGTCTGATTAGACGGGAGATTGAGAGCGAAATGAGCACGCCGGACGATCAGAACTGCAATTGTAGGCATCTACTCGCCGACGAGGAAACGTGGGAAATCATTCTTGACCCGGCATTTTGTAACGATCCCGGCGCTGCGGACGCGCTCGCTCATCTCCTGTTCATTCTCAAAAAGGCCATCGCGAGCGGCCCGGAAGGAAGCATGAGAGTCATTAACACACTGCAAGACGGAATCAGAATGGTCTGGCCCTACACCGAAGAGCACAGGCTCGCGCGGGAGTTGTACGAGATCTACCTGTCGGGCGACCTGAAGCCCTGGGACGAGCCTCGGCAGTTGCTCGAAGGCGCGCTTGAGAGATCCAGAACGAAGGCAAAGTGCAAGGCTAGGCGTCCGAAGGTCGCTGAAGAGGGAAGCAAGCGGCGAAAGAGCGGCGAGAGGCGTGCAAGAGCTTAAGCGCAACTTGTTTCTTTGCCGCCAGCTTGCGATACCATTCAACCTACATCGCAGGACACAATCATGATGGGAGCCAAGATGAGGGCGGTCGGGTTGATGAGTCGTTAGGCCGGGTTTGGAGAGCTGCCGCAGCGTCCTACCCTGTTGAGCTCAGTATGTGCAGGTGCAAGTGTATGGGTTCCATCGTCCACCGGACGAGATGCAACTAGAAAGGGAGCCGCTACTACTCGCGCAATTCGAGGCGGCGCCGTACCCGCTGGGGTTGTAGCACACGCCGCCACCCGCCTCATTTCCGTTGTTAACCCAGGTCCCGCCTGCCGTGGAGCAGGCAGTTGAGGGGTTGGTGCTGGGATAGAAGCTACAAGCACATCCTGGGGAATACCATGTGCCCCCGTTGACGGCGCACCATGTATAAGCACTAAAGCTGCATACGTCGGGGTCGCCACCGCCAGAATAGGGGCTACCCCCTACGCGGAGGAGGTTCCCAAAAATTGTATCGAAGCTGCGCGGACAGCCGAGAAGGTAAGGGTCGTTGGCGCAGTAGTCCACATAAGCGGGATCTGACACGCAGATGCATCGTGAGGGATCAAGATGGTTTCCCGCCTCCGTGCAGTCGGTCGCGATAGGACTAAGGCACGCTGACTGAATGCACTCGCAGGTGTTTGGGTCAACGGGGCGATTCTGTGAAAAGCAGTACTCGTAAACTTCGTCGGCGCAATATTGCGATTGCGCGCGGCTGCCGCGCGGCTTGACGGCGTAGAGAGCGAACGAGACGGCGACGAGCACGCTGAGAGCTAATAGTTTGTAACTTAGCTTTTTCATATCCTTGGTTGGCATGAGGTTTCCTCCTTTTTGGTGAGTTGAGGGAAGCGCGATCAAAACGACCGGGAGGAAGCTAGGCACCAAGGTGGACTCGTCCCAGTGTAAGAGAGGGCGCTGTTGCTTAGAACCTTGTGTCTTCTATCACCGTCAAAGGCTGAAGTCAATCACCTGCTGGCGGTTGTGAAGCGGCTGGGATCATGGTAGGACTGCCAGTTACCCGCCCAGCCCCCGCACAGATTCCGGCGTGCAGTTTTCCAGCACCGGGCTCTTGGTAGATTCTCGCTTCCGCATGAAAACTTAGCGCAACACAACGCGACCAGGTCGGGGCCGCGCCAGCTGCAACATTCGGTACGAGTGATTGGTTAGACCTCGCTCGACTGGGATTTTCACCAGTCAGAAACACCAAACTTTGCTTGGCGCACTAGTACCCTAATCTGAGCCCTAGAATTTATTTCGTATTCGGAGCCTGTCCTAGTTTGAAATAAAGACTGCATGCGGGTCTCAGGGCGCGGTTGTAATGCTTCCCTTGTTTATGTCCCCACCGACGGCGAGCTGGACTCGAGAACTCGTCAGGTTATTCGTCAACTGTTTCGTGCGAATCAAGACTGGCGGCATATGGGCCTCTGACGTGAAGAATCGTGGCCGTCTTTTTTTCGACAATGAAGAGAACCCGATAGCGCCGCACAATCAGTTGCCGTACTTCGACGCCGAGGTCGTCGCTTTCAGGTGCAAGCGGGCAACTCAGTGGCAGTGAAGTCAAGCGTAATTTAATGGCGCGCTGCAGCTCCTGAGCCCAGGCTTTTGCTTGTTTGTCGCCCCAGACTCGACGACCCCATTGATAGGATGAACTAACGTCTGTTTCCGCGTCCGGGTGGAAGATAACGGAGTACTTTTTCATCAGTCTTCGGTGGAAATCTTGTTCTTCGCGAAGAACTCGGTAAAAAACTCATCTGCAGTGCGGCCCTTCTTGCGGCCAAGTGAGGCCAAGCGCTGGCGCAGCACCTCGATAGTTTCGGACCGCTCCTTGAGATCGAGTAGACCTTGGTAGCCCTCGGCATCCTGCACAACAACGGCTGCTTTGCCATTGATTGTTAAGACAACTGGCTCTTTAGTTTTCTTCATCTGGCGCATGACTTTGTTGCTATCGCGCTTGAACGTTGACAGGCTCATAATGTCTCTAGCAAGTTTCATGGTTATACCCACCATAGATAAATTTACATTTAATTTGACTACCGTCTAGAGGGTAGGAGACAGGGACTAAGCTGTCAACTCCTTCCTAAATATCAGGAGATTAAGATAGCCGCCTCAGGTGTTGCTTAGGTTAGCATTGCCTTTCGCAACGAATCGCGCCCTCTCAATTCCCTGAAGCAGCTTGATGAAGTTGCGCTTACGTTTGTATTCGAAACGTTTGTGCGATTACTCATCCGGCACGAACACGACAACCTCATTACTGGTGCGATCCACAATGGACAGCGCTCCGGCGTTCTCGCCCGTGGTGATGGTAGCTACGTCTGACGGGAGCAGTATGCCCAACTCTTGACGATAATCCAGTTTGTTGAGCAGCACTCCATTGAAATCGGTTATGAAGGCCATATTCACGATCGGATCAGTGGGTGGGAAGGGAGCATCTACGATCAAAAACTGGCCTCCGCTACGATGATCCGGATTGAAGAAAGTTAAGGCCGCAACTGATCTGATGTCGGTCCCCGAGAGATCAATCGTGCGGACCAGCTTGCCATTGCGTGTGAGAACGAAGAGCATTCGCTCTTTACCTGGATCGGTAACGCGTACGACAAACTCACCAGTGGTGGAAATATAGGCGATCGCCAGCGGACGACCCACGGTGAGAGCAATCGTCTCCACAAGCACGCCACTGTTATCAAACAGCAAGATTGCCTGCGGGTTCATATTATGCGCCACCGCGATGAGTTTTTCTTCGGGCACGTAGGTCATGCGCCGCGGAAATCCGAAGCCCCCAGCGGCAAGGTCTACCAGAAGGCTGGCCGAATCCAGCGATGGCGGCAGTTTCGAGATCAGAAGACTCGTGGGCCGGTCAACGGAGGACGAGACGAGTAGATGCTCGTCAGTGCTGGCGTTCCAGGCGAGCCCGGCAGAATTGAATAGCCCTACCCCGATTTTGTACTTGCAGTCGAGGTCCGGCAGTCGCTTCAGGTTCTGATCAAAGCCGAACAGCTGTCCGGCGCGGGCATCGGCGGCAAAGAAATTTGTGCCCATCTGAACCAGGCCCTCGATCGAATTGGCTTCTTCTACCTCGACAGGCTCGCCGATCAGGTGGCCGTCTGAATCGATCCTCTGAATGATATTGTCAAAACTGACTAACAACTGGAACGCAGGCGTTGGTGGAAGTCTCGCGGCGGTTATCGAGCAGACCCCGCTGATGAAAGACGTCCCGACCGGCTTGTCCGGACGTATCTCCTGGACCGTTTGGTAGGTGCTCCTATCAACGAGATCTAACACTTCCAGGCGCGATTCCAGAGTGGGATTCAACTGCAGAGCAGACATGATGAGCTGTTCGCCGGTGCGGGATTTCCTGGTAGTGATGCCTTCGAGGTGCTGCGGCATGTAGCCATCGGGATACTGGATGGTTCGTGTCCCCATTGGTTGCCCCTTGATGTCCGCGAGAAAGAGTGTCGAACGCTGCCTGATGTCATTGACGACAAACAGGCCCTCCGATTCAAGATATGCGATGCCTCGCGGAGCGACCAGTATTCCCAAACCGCGCAGGTCAAAGCTCTTGCCGGGCGGCACCCATATGCCTCTGGGAGAAGAGGGCACGATCAGCACCTCGTAGCCGTCCATTACGGCGAAGGAATTAGCGAACGTTCCATTGGTGATGAAGGTTATGTCTTCGGTGGTATTGCCAAGGCGTTTGCGGGCGATGATTCTCGACATGGTGGGGATCCTCCTGGTTGAATTGAGAACAATGCAATTTGCGCAACGTCAAATCTGAGCCGCCGCCCCGCTTGGGGGCGAGCGCTCAATGTCCTGTTTCGAGGGCCGCAGCCCAGGCCAGACAATTGGTTGCTGCGAGGAAAGCGCTAGTTCGCGAGAAAAAAGAAGCTTGAGACGCGCTAATAATCATGCGTGTGAGAGCATCTGTCAATGGTCAACCAGCCTGGAGCAAGTACATTAGTGCGCCGGAACACTTTGTTAATCGTCAATGTAAACTTCAAAAGTTTTGATCACCGATTGATCTTTGACGAAAAATAAATTGAGGTAATGAATTCTCTTCAAATTCATGGGCGAATCCATCGCAATTTACAAATGCCGTGAGCGAATGCGAGAGCAGGCGGACGTTAATTGAAGACAATTGGTAACTCGGAGGCAACGCTTCGGTCAAGGCATATGCCGATGGATCGAGGTGCTCTTGGCCGATGTTGTTCACAGATTATGCGAATAGCTTGTGACAATCTTGTGCCACGACCACATGCAAACAGGACGAAACAGGTAGTAAGATATGAACTCGCTGGCGGCTGCAACCTGTAACAAACGTTAATAAATAGTAATAGCCATGACCTGACGGAGTAGTCGTGAACGCACTACGAATCAGGGGGTCGCATGTTCGAATCATGCCGGGTGCACCAATAGCTTTTATTCACTAGGGTATCCGATTCGGATGCCCTTTTTCATGGAATGTATTCGCGGCGGCGGCGGTGCTTATAAGTCTCGCAAGGTTAGAGAGTGGCGGTAGCTCCGGCTTGTAGCGCATGCTATTACAAAGTTTATGAAGACTCTGGTACTCAGTCATGACGAAGTTGTAGAACTCCTTCCGATCAAAGAGTGCATCGCTGTCATGCGTGACGCCCTCATCGCGCTCGCCGCCGGCAAGGTCCATCAGCCTTTAAGAACAATTATTCGCCCGCCCGACGCTGCGGGTGTTATGGGACTGATGCCGTCGTACATGGCTCGGGATCACGCTGCCTTCGGCTTGAAAGCAATTTGCGTCATGCCCGGAAATCCAGCGAAGGGTAAAGATGCTCATCAGGGAGGTGTACTGCTTTTTAGCGGCGAGACTGGCGAGCTTCTGGCCATGATGAATGGTTCGGCGATTACGTCTATTCGCACAGCGGCTGTGTCAGGTGTGGCGACCGATCTGCTCGCGCGTGAGGATGCCTGCAATCTCGCGATCATCGGTACCGGCGTTCAGGCACGCTCGCATTTGGCAGCGATGTCTGCGGTTCGCTCGATCAAACGGTGCCGCGTCGCCAGCCGGCAGATTGAACACGCGCGAACATTCGCTGAAGAGATGAGACGAGACTTTCCATTTCCGATCGAACCAGTCGATAACGTCGAAGAAGCTTTACAAGACTCAGACTTAATCGTCACAGCGACCTCTGCCGTCGAGCCAATCGTGCGGCGCGAATGGATCTCAGCCGGCGCTCACATAAACGCCGTGGGGGCGTGCACTCCGCGCACGCGCGAGGTAGATAGCGCAACAATGGCGGCCTCCAGCCTGTTTGTAGACCGGCGCGAATCAACGCTCAACGAGTCCGGAGACTATCTATTAGCGCTCAACGACGGCTCCATCGGTCCCGATCATATTCGTGCTGAGATTGGCGAGGTCCTTGCTGGTGAAAAGCCTGGCCGAACTTCAACGGAAGAGATCACGTTGTTCAAGTCGCTGGGAATAGGTATCGAAGACCTGGCCGCCGCGCAGCACCTATACCGTAAAGCGAGTGCATTGAATGTGGGTACGTGGATCGAGTTCTAAAAGACTGAAGGGGCGTCACTCCGTGGGCGCCCCGCCTACGCATCAGAATAGTCTGGCGTCCAAAGAGCGGGGCGGCCACGGAGTGCCGCCCCTACAACTCCAGACAACATATCGAGGTGAAAATGCTGCCGTCGCTTGCCGATATTAACGACGCTCGACGAATGATCGCCGGCTCGGCGATTCGCACCCCACTCGTGCGGCTCAACGTCCGTGAAGCACCTGCTGAGATCTACCTCAAGCTTGAAAACCTGCAGCCCATCGGTTCATTCAAAATCCGTGGCGCGAAGAACGCGATGGGCCATATATCACCGGACACGCTCTCGCGCGGAGTGCTGACAGCGTCGGCGGGAAACATGGCCCAGGGAGTTGCCTGGTGTGCGCGTGAGCTTGGAATTCCCTGCACGGTGGTTGCGCCTGAAACTGCTCCGGATACTAAGGTCAAAGCCATTGAACGGCTCGGCGGACGCGTAATCAAAGTTCCATTTGAAGAATGGTGGAAGTCTTTTGAGACACGCAGCTTTCCCGGCGTCGATGCAACTTTCATCCATGCGTTCGATGATCTGAACGTGATGGCCGGCAACGGCACAATTGCTTTCGAGATTATCGAAGACCTGCCGGAGGTTGATGCAGTTGTCGTCCCCTGGGGTGGCGGCGGACTTACATGCGGAATTGCTTCCGCGATGCGCGCGCTGAATTCGAAGTGCAGGATATATGCAGCCGAAGTGGCGACGGCGGCGCCACTCGCAGTTTCGCTCGCAGCCGGATCGCCCCAGACTGTGGATTACAAACCATCTTTCGTGGACGGCATTGGGGCCAAGATGGTGTTTCCGCAAATGCTTGATCGCGCACAACAGTTGATTGATGGTGCGCTCATCGCGGAACTCGACGAGGTCGCATCTGCAGTACGCTTAATGGCTGAACGCAACCGGATTATTGCTGAAGGCGCGGGCGCTTGTGCGCTCGCGTGTGCGTTAGCAGGTAAAGTCGGCACTGGTAAAGTGGTGTGTATGGTCTCGGGCGGAAATATCGACTTCGCGAAACTCTGCGAAATACTTACCGACGCGTGATTGTTCATAGCCCGCGGAGCGGGCGAGGGCGTAAAGCCTGGGGTGAAGCGCAGCGGAACCCCAGGAAAACCCGCGTTGCAATCGCGATACCAGCCATGATTCCAATAGTCGCGATGTGGATCGGTGATATAAGCCGCGTGTTCAGTATTTGATCAAAGCGCTTTGTTTGAGGATTGGACGGGTGGGGGTAGTCCCCTGGAGACTTGCCGCAAGGCATTTCCCCGACTTCCCCCGCTTTCCGTCAGCCTTGAGATCCAGATTAGCGCTGCACCGTAGGACAGCACCCACTGGCCCATCTTCTTGCACCGCTTCACACCCTTTTGCTATAGTCCAAGTCCGAAAACCTACATAGAAACTAACTTTTGCAGAGCCTGGAGGCTTTGCTTTCGACGAAAGGATTCCTCTTATGGGCAACGATTCTGGTGACAACATATCCACTCGGCTGACTTATCTCCTCATCGGCGGCGGCATTGGCGCGGTTATCGCCCTGCTTTTTGCTCCTAAATCCGGTCAGGAACTACGCGGCGACATCGCCGACGTGACCCGCAAGGGTATCGACAAGTCGCGCGAAGCCGCTCAACAACTTGGCGACCGCGCCGGCGAGTATTACGAACAGGGTCGCGAGCGGGCGAGTGAGCTTTACTCGCAAGCCAGCGAACGTGCTTCGGGTCTTTATTCGCAGGCGGCGGAGAAGGTTGGCGAAGTGGCCCAGACGGCGCGCGACACTGCCACCCGACAGACAAGCACGGTAGCCGCGGCGATCGATGCCGGCAAGAAGGCCTATCAGGAAGAGAAACGGAAGACCGAGATGTCAGGCCGAATTGAAGCAGCTCCGAAGTACACGGAAAAAGCCAACTAGCAGCAGGGTAAACGATGGTAGCGCTCGCGTTTCAGATCACTACAGACGACCCGATGTTCTGGATCATGGTGGTTGTCGCGTTGTCGTTCATCATCATCGCCGCGGCGATGGTGGCTATCGCTGTGTTCGTTAGTCGCGCCGTGCAATCGGTAAACCGGCTTGAGCAAAAACTCGAGCCGCTGATCGAACGAGTAACGGTCATCAGCGAGCAAGGTAAACAGATCGCCGTCCAGGGGAAACACATCGCCGAGCAGTTTAGTGCTGTGACCGGTCATCTTTCGACCGCCACCATGAATCTTTCAGAATCGCTCGCCATCATCAAAGACGAGGTCGGCGAACTGAAGGAATTGGTGAGTCAAACGGCCGGCGAGGCGCGCGACAAGGTCGAGTTGGTGAGTAACACTATCGACAGGACGCACAGCCAGGTGGTTTCCACTACTGACTTTATTCAGCGCAAGGTGGTCGAACCGGCGCGCGAATTGGCGGCGATTATGGCGGGCTTCCGGAGAGGGCTCGAAGTTCTGGTCGCGCCTATACCGAAGCCCATTAATCAAACCTACGGAGAGGATGAGATGTTTATCGGCTGAACCTCGAGTTAGCAAGGTTGAAAGAACCCGAACCATCGCATCCACAAAGGAGCTGGTTCGGGTTTTTGTTTAGTAGGACAGACATTCCTGTCTGTCTGACGCGGAATAGAGGGATGCCAGGACCCAAGCGGATCTTCCGGTGACGAGACCATCTTCTCTCTCAACTTCGACAGACAGGAATGTCTGTCCTACTGTGCCCACGCAAGCTAAAGCTTGAACTCTGAACTACGTCGGTGTACCGCCACATTTTGGAGTGTTCGGCGCGGCTGTTACTATTTAAAAATCTGAAACACGAAACATATGTCTACTGAAGCCCCGCTCGATCTCAAAAAAACTATCAACTTGCCGAAGACCGGATTCTCCCAGAAGGCGAATCTGGCCCAAAGCGAACCTGCGCGTCTCAAGAAATGGTCCGAGGCGCGTCTTTATGATTTGATTCTCAAAGAACGTGCCGGTGCGGAGAAGTTTATTCTTCACGATGGACCACCTTACGCCAACGCCGACATTCACCTCGGCACGGCCATGAACAAAATCCTCAAAGACTTTGTCGTGAAAACGCGCAGCATGATGGGCTACGACGCGCCCTATGTCCCCGGGTACGACTGCCATGGCCTGCCGATCGAGCTTCACGTGGAGCGCAAACTGGGCACCAAGAAAGCCAACATGCCGCCGGCGTCAATACGCCGCGCCTGTCGTGAATACGCAAGCAACGCGCTCAAGAGTCAGACGCGCGACTTCCAACGGTTGGGTATCCTCGGTCTCTGGGAAACTCCTTACTCGACGATGTCGAATGGTTACGAGGCAGAAACGGCCCGACTGTTCGGAACTTTTGCGGAACGCGACTATGTTTATAAAGGTGCGCGTCCGGTCTATTGGTGCATACACGACCAAACTGCTTTGGCTGAAGCTGAAGTTGAGTATCGAATGCATCGAAGCCCTTCGGTCTATGTGAAGTTTCCGCTGTCGAGCGATCCGGCCCAGATTGATCCCGCATTGGCCGGCAAAAGAGTTTTCGTTCTGATTTGGACCACGACCCCCTGGACGCTGCCCTCCAACCTGGGCATCGCGGTCCATCCTGACTTTGAATACTCGGCTTTTGAGCATGGCGACGAGGTCTACATCGTCGCTTCGGAGTTGCTTGAAACAGTCATCGAGAAATGTGGTCTGGCCGAAAGCGATGCGGAGGGCAATCAAACCGCTGCAAAAGTCCTGGCGCGGTTTCCTGGCGCAAAATTAGATCGGCTCGAATGCCGTCACGCCTGGCTTGATCGACCATCGTTATTGATGGTTGGCGATCACGTCACCCTTGGCGGCGAAGCCGATGCGGAAACCGAACTCGACGTCAGCGAGGCCCGCGACAGGAAGACAACCGGCAAAGCGGGAACGGGCGCAGTTCACACGGCACCGGGTCACGGCCACGACGACTTTGTAATCGGAAAGCGTTATGGCCTGGAAATCTATTGCCCGGTAGATAACGGTGGGCGGTTTACGCCTGAAGTCGAACACTTCGCGGGTCTGAGCGTCTTTGAGGCCAATCCTCAGATTGTCGACTTCATGCGCGAACGCGGTGTTTTGCTGTTTTCTGAAAACTACGATCACCGTTATCCGCATTGCTGGCGTTGCAAGAATCCCGTGATCTTTCGCGCCACGCCGCAATGGTTCATCTCGCTTGACCGCGTCTCTAAGGATGACGATTGGGGCTTCAGTCTCCGCACCGGAGCCGAACAAGAGATCCAGGAAAACGTTACGTGGATTCCTGCCTGGGGCCGCGAGCGGATGCTCAACATGTTTAAGAACCGCAGCGACTGGTGCGTCTCACGCCAACGCGTCTGGGGCGTGCCGATTCCTGCGTTCTACTGCGCCAACTGCAATCGCGAACATCCGAACAGCGTGGTCCTGCTGCAACCGGATGTGATCAATCACGTCGCCGACATTTTTGAGCTGGAGTCGTCAGACGCCTGGTACAAACGTGAGGCAAAAGAATTGCTGCCGGAGGGGTTCAGGTGTCCAACGTGTGGCGGCGATGAGTTTACGAAAGAGACTGACATTCTCGATGTTTGGTTTGACAGTGGCTCTTCGTGGGCGGCGGTGTTCAAAGACTACTTTGCGGCGGAACTGGGTGATTGGCGACCGGCGGATGTTTACCTCGAAGGTGGCGATCAATATCGCGGTTGGTTCAACTCTTCATTGCTAATCAGTCTGGCTAAGTACCGCAAGGCGCCCTATCGAAATGTGATCACGCACGGATGGTTGATCACGGTAGCCGGCGAGAAGATGAGTAAGTCCGCGGGCACGGGCATTTCACCGAATGAAGTGGTGAAGGAATCTGGGGCGGACATACTGCGCCTGTGGGTGGCTTCGTCGGACTACCACGAAGATGTGCGCTGTTCCGTTGAGATTCTTGAACGCACAGTCGACGCATACCGAAAGATTCGAAACACCGCTCGCTATGCGCTGGGAAACCTTTTTAGTTTCGATCCGTCGCCAGGAAGCGTGCGCGAAGAGGAGATGCTGGAGATCGATCGCTGGGCGCTGGCGGAACTTGATGAAGTAGTTAAGAAGGTCCGTGAGGCATACGAGAGTTACGAGTTCCATTTGGCGACTCGCGCTATCTACTCGTTCTGCACTGTGACATTGTCAGCCCGTTATTTCGACATCATCAAAGATCGTCTGTACACGAGTGCGCCTCGCAGTCTCGCGCGGCGTTCGGCGCAAACCGCGCTTTACCGGATCGCTGAAGCGCTGGCACGCATGTCAGCGCCGATCCTTGTGTTTACTGCGGATGAAATCTGGGAAAACCTTCCGGCCGCTAATGACCGCCCGGGGTTTGTTCACCTCGCCGTGTTACCTGATGCAAGCGAGAGTAGCAGTGAAGAATTGCGTTCAAACTGGGAACGGCTGTTTGAAATTCGCGACGAAGTGTTGCAGGTGTTGGAAGAAGCAAGAATCGCGAAACAGATTGGGAGTTCACTGGAAGCGCGCGTAGAAGTTGCTGCATCGGGTGAGAGTTATGATCTGCTTGCGCGTTATCGCGATGAACTGCGTTACCTCTTCATTGTTTCTCAGGTTGACCTTCTGCAATCCGATGAGGGGGCAAGTGGCGTGGTAGTAAAGGTACTACCGGCGGAAGGCCAAAAGTGTGAACGCTGCTGGAACTACTCGACGCGAGTGGGCGAGTCGAGCCGGTATCCGACAGTTTGCGAACGATGTGTAGAGGCGCTGGAAGAACTCGAACGCGAACCGAGCCCTTGAGGCGAAGCGAAGAGCGGGGGCTCTCCAAAGCCGTTGATTTGCATATGACTACCAAGGCTCACTAAATGAACGCTGAATTAAAGAACTCAGAAATCACCGCGGCACGAACGCGTTTCGGCTGGCGCGCCGGTTACTTGCTCGCCAGCTTCGGCATCTACATGGTCGATCAAGCGACCAAAGCCTGGGCGGTTCGAAACCTTCGCCATCGAGACGATCTAACCATCATCTCGGGCTACTTCGATTTGATCTACACGGAAAATCCCGGCATCGCTTTTGGCCAGTTGCAGGGAACCGGGAGCTTTGGTCGTTGGTTCTTTGTCGGGCTCGCCGTTGTCGCGGCTGTGTCGGTCTTCTACTATTTCCTGCGGACTCCACGAGATGATGATCGCGTGCTCGGCGCATGCGCGCTGGTGCTGGCGGGAATCCTGGGAAACCTGACCGATCGAGTGCGCTTCGGTTATGTCGTGGATTTCATCGCCCTGCATGCCGGTCAATATCACTGGCCTAATTTCAACGTGGCCGACGCGAGTATCTGCATTGGCGCGCTGTTGCTCGCTTATGACATCGTCTTTCAAGGAAAGAAAGCTGTTAGTAGTCAGTAGTTGGTTGTCAGTAGTCAGTATCAGAAGTCAGTAGTCGGTTGTCAGTTGTTAGTTGTTATCAGCTGAGTGACTTCTCATTCATTGCCGGTCGTCCGTCGTCGGTCTCCGGTCTGATTTATGTACCCCGAACTTTTCCGCATCGGCAGTTTCCCGGTCCATACCTACGGCGTGTTTCTGGCGCTGGCTTTCCTCTCTGCGATCCTTTTTACCGTTCGACTCGCTGCGCGCGATGGATTGCCAAAAGAAAAGATCTACGACCTTTGCCTGTGGATGCTTTTGGCTTCGCTCATCGGATCAAAGATCCTCATGCTCTTCACCGAACCGGAGTATCGAGGCAATCCCTGGCAACTGATTTCACTCGACTTCCTGCGTTCAGGTGGAGTTTTCTACGGTGGGCTTCTCGGCGCTGTGATCATTGGTTATCTCCTGATGCGCCGCTACAAGCTTCCCTGGTGGAAAACAGCCGACGCCTGCGCACCGGGAATCGCACTCGGAAGTTTCTTCGGCCGTCAGGGTTGTTTTGCGGCCGGCTGTTGCTGGGGAAAGCCAACGACGCTGCCGTGGGGCGTGAGGTTCAGCGAGCTGGGCCATGAAATCACGGGTGTCCCGATCGATGCTCACCTGCATCCCACGCAGCTCTACGAATCGCTTTCAATGCTGCTTGTCTTTTTCCTTTTGCTGTGGCTACACAAACAAAGACGCTTCGAAGGTCAGGTGATTCTGGTCTATGCCCTGCTCTATTCAATCATCCGGTTTCTCATCGAGTTTGTGCGTGACGATCCGCGCGGCGACATCCTGGGACTCACCACACTGACAGGACTTTCGACCTCGCAAATCATCAGTATCATTATCGGCATCAGCGCGTTGGTCCTGCTGGTCCTACGCTGGCGCAAGCTTAGCGCGCTCTCTAACACAGGCAATCATCTCGCAGCTGAAGCTTAGCAATCTCCTTGCTTTAATCCTTAAGTCCCAGAGGTCTATAGCCCAGCAAAGAGCGGGGGCAAGCCCGCCTTCCCAACCTCGAACCATCTAGAGTTCACCCTTCGACTAAAGGCTTTTGGATTTACAACAAAAAACTTAAATCTCTCGAGGTCGGGAAGGAGGGCATGCCCCCCGCTCTTTGGTTCGCTAATCAGATACCCAGAAACACAGATCGTCTTTGCGGAGCAAAGTACTTGACATCGCAGGAACATGATCGCTATCATAAGCCCCATGACCCCGATCCACCTGGTTAACCAGCCAAAAGAAGAGCCGCCGGCGCTGCATGCGCGGGCGATGGATAACCTCAAGTACATCCGCGAGACGATGGAAAGGGCAACTTCATTTACCGGTATTTCCGGATGGGGGCAGGTGGCTATCGGCGTCACCGCGATGGGCGCCGCTTTCATCGCCGCCAGGCAAACGTCTTTCAAGAATTGGATGACAGTTTGGCTGGTTGAGGGACTCGTGGCTTTGCTCATTGCCGGTTGGTCCATAGATCGCAAGGCGCGCGAATCTAAAATGCCTTTACTCTCGGGGCCTGGACGCAAGGTGGCTTTTAGTCTGACACCACCACTTTTCGCCGGCGGTCTCCTGACCATCGTGCTCTATCGCGCAGGTTTGACTGATGCGATTCCTGGACTCTGGTTGTTGCTTTATGGAACCGGAGTGGTCACGGGTGGGATGTTCTCAGTCAGCGTCGTTCCCTTAATGGGTCTGTGTTTTATGGCGCTGGGAGCCGCAGCATACCTGGCCCCGCCGGGTTTAGCGAACTGGTTTATGGCCGCCGGCTTTGGTGGCTTACACGTCATTTTTGGCATAATTATCGCGAGGAAATACGGTGGCTAAACAAGCAGCAGTTAAACACACACACAAGAAACGGGAGACGGCCAGCTCTGCTCTGCACGAGGCGCGCGCCAAAGTACGCAGCGCCCCCGCCTCTCTCGATCGTTTGATTCACGAGCGCATGCGTCTGGGGATAGTGAGCGCACTGGCCGCGAATGAGTCTTTGACCTTCAACGACCTCAAGAGTCTGATGGATACGACTGACGGAAACCTGAGCGTGCACGCGCGCAAGCTGGAAGACGGTGGTTACATAACCTGCACCAAGTCGTTCGAAGGACGTGTCCCGAAATCCGAATACAAATTAACTGCGGCTGGCCGGCGTGCACTTGAAAGTTATTTGAGTCACATGGAAGCGCTCATTCATCAGATGCGAAACAGCTAATTAAATTTTTTTATCTTTTGACTTTGCGATGTAAAGAACTTTGAGTGGTTGGGAAAGAAGGCCGGCGCATTGAACCCGGCAATGTAGGTATTCACACGGGCCTTCTGTGGCGAGCCACATTGTCGAGATGAGCCAGGCAGTCAAAGATTGGAACAACCGGATTTTTTGGAACGGAAGTGCGATCACGTTAATCTGACTTTTCTACAGGAGTCTGCAAATGACCAAACGAATTATTGCCATAGTTTTCATCTTTGTATTCGCATCAATAGCCTGGGCGATTCTTGGCGGCACCATCTTCGCTCGCACATATGATTCCGCCGCCACTGCTAACGACAAGGTAGCCTCCACCTGGGGCGCGCGCCAAAACCAGGCCCCGCCCGCAGCCACCTTCAGGCGAATTGTTCCCAGGACGGAGGAGATATTTGAGAACGGCAAAAAGATTACCAGGACGGTAAACGACGAAGTAGTTGTTCCACTCCCGTTAGAAAGCAGTGCAGTTGATGTATCTCTGGATCTCGAGCACAGGCAAAAAGGGCTGCTCTGGTATAGCACCTACAAGGTTGGCTTCACAGGCAATTACGCATTTCGCAATACGAGCGACAAAGAAGAAACGATTAACTTCACACTGAATTTTCCGGCCTCAAAGGCAATCTATGATGATCTGTTGTTTACCGTCGACGGGGCGCCGCTAATTACTACGAACCACGAAAATGCTGCTTCGGGTTCGATCAAAATTCCGGCGGGCCAGGTTTCCCAATTGGCTGTCGGCTACAAGTCTCAGGGTCTTAATGAGTGGCGATACAGTTTTGGCAACAACGATGTCGCGCAGGTTAGAGACTTTAATCTCAATATGAAAACTAACTTCAAAGACATAGATTTCCCCGACAACACGCTTTCGCCTTCTGAGAAGTATGAGACTGGGGATGGTTGGGACCTCCGCTGGTCTTCAAAGAACCTGGTTTCGGGTTATCAAATAGCGATGGTGATGCCGGAGAAACTTCAGCCTGGGCCGTTGGCGGGTCGCATCAGTTTCTTCGCTCCAGTTTCTTTGTTCTTCTTTTTCTTCATCATGCTGATCATCACGACTATGAGAGGCATCGAGCTTCACCCAATGAATTACTTCTTCCTCGCCGCCGCCTTCTTCTCGTTTCATCTTCTACTCGCATACCTCGTCGATCACGTTTCGATTCATCTCGCCTTCGCGATTTCCGCTGCGGTCTCGGTTTTCCTGGTAGTGAGCTACCTCCGTCTGGTGGTGGGACTGCATTTCGCCAGCCGCGAAGCTGCCCTGGCGCAGTTTGTTTATCTGGTGATGTTTTCCTATGCGTTCTTCCTCAAAGGATTCACCGGCCTGGCGATTACCATCGGCTCGGTCGTGACGCTCTTTGTAGCGATGCAAGTCACTGGAAAAATTCGCTGGGCAGACAAGTTTTCTTTGAAACCGATTGAGCAACCGACCGCGGAACTGACCTAACTGTTAACAAAACCGTGCCTGATGCGTCTATGGTAGTGAAGACAGGCTCGAGGTATCTCTTCGCCTGGGGCGCGTAGTTCAGAGTTCAGCCTGTGGGTCTGGCGCACCTTGGAATTGGGGGCCGTAGCCCGACCGTCAGGGAGGGCGTCTGACATCAACCGGACGCCCTCCCTAACGGTCGGGCTACTGCCCAGAGCTCTATCGATTTTATTGAATCTTTCATCCGCCCTTTGTCGTAAAGCCCTATCGCGCCTGAAGTTTCTATTTACCAACATGCGAGCCATTTTCTCTTTTTACGCCGATGCCCTGAAGATCGCCCTGCAGTCGATTTTTGCCCATAAACTGCGTGCTTTTCTCACCTTGATCGGAATCATCATCGGGGTGGCCTCGGTCGTGACTGTGGGCGCGTCGATTAGCGGGCTCAATACCTACGTGGTCGAAAAGGTAGCCAAAGTCCTTGGCAGCAACCACTTCATGATTGCGCGGATTGCCTCCAACGGACGCCTATCCGACGACGAATTCGAACGCATGAACCGTCGTAACAAACGGCTCCAGTGGGAAGACTATGAATGGGTCAGAGACCACTGCAAATCGTGCGCTGAGGTCGGCGCCGCGACCGGCGGCGGGACGGATCTGAGTCAGGACGGCATCCAGTTTCCCGGCGCCATGGTCTTTGGTGTTACTGCCAGCATGGTTGATATCGAAGACAAAACAATAGCCGAGGGACGTTTTATTTCGCCGGACGAAGTCGAGCGTTCGGCAATGGTCGTAGTTCTGGGGGGCGACATTAAGGACAAGTTTTTTCCCAACACCGATCCCATCGGCAAGACTTTGAAAGTGCGAGGCCGGCCAATGCGCGTGGTCGGTGTCGAGGAAAAGCGAGGCGCCTTTTTCGGCGACTCATTCGACCGCCACATCTACATTCCGGTTACCACCCACATGCAAATCTGGGGACGCAACAGCCTGCAGATTCATGGCAAGGGCAAAACCCGAGATGATTTTCACCAGGCAATCGAGGATGCGCGCGTGGCGCTGCGCGTCAAGCACCAGTTAAAAGGTAACGAGGAAGACGACTTCGGTCTGGTGGATGTAGAAGCGGTCAACAATCAGATCAATGAGTTTACCGCCAGCATCGCGATGGTGGTTGTGCCTATTACTCTCATCACATTGATCGTCGGTGGGATAGTGGTAATGAATATCATGCTGGTGAGTGTGACCGAAAGGACTTTTGAAGTTGGACTGCGGAAAGCTGTTGGAGCTACGAAGCGACAAATCCTGCTTCAGTTTCTGATCGAGTCGGCGATCCTCTGCGCTCTGGGTGGCGTGATTGGGTTGTTGCTGTCATGGGGAGTGACCACGTTGATTACGGCGCTGGCGTCCATAACCATGACCATCACAATTGGCTACATCTTGATGGCCCTAATCTTTTCAACGGTAATAGGAATGGTCGCCGGAATATATCCGGCATTCAAAGCAGCCCGGCTGGATCCGATTTTGGCGCTGACGACCGCTAAATAAGCAAGTGAAGTTGAAGTTACCAAAAAGTGTTTTGAAAGAAACGATCGGCATGGCGCTGGAGAGCGTCCGTGCGCACAAGTTCCGCAGCTTTCTCACGGTGCTGGGTATTGTGATTGGCGTGATGACCGCGATCACGATTGCTTCGATTCTCACCGGCATGCGGCAAAACATCGTTTCAATGATTGAAGAGTACGGCACGAACAATATTTATGCATTTCATCTCTCTACCGGCCCGAATCTGGGTGAAGACCGCTCAGAGAGAATGAGGAAACCTCTGACGGTGGATGACGCCGAAGCGATTAAGTTACAAGCAAGCGCGGTCGAAGATGTCGCTCACGTGGCTGAAAATGTTGGTTACGGGGGCGGGCCCTTTGACGACAATATCATGTACAGGGGTCATAACTACCGCTGGGGAAACACGCAAGGTGTTTCGCCCAACTATGCGTATCTATCAAACATGGCCTTGAGAGAGGGTCGTTTCATCACCGAGCACGATGACGCGCAGCGTGCCAATGTGATGGTGATCGGAGTTAACGCGGCGGACGCTTTATTCCCTGGCCAGAACCATCAGATTGCCGGCACAGAAGTGCGCATGGGTGGATACAACTTCGAGATCATTGGAGTGCTCGAGAAAAGAAAAGCGGGTTTCTTTGGCGAGAATGAAGAAGACAATGCGGTAATAATTCCCTTCCGTACGGCGCAAAAGATAGCGCCGGCAAAGGGCCACCTTTTGCTGGTAATCAAATCCCACTCGGGGCAAACGACTGAAGCGTTACAACAGTCTGAGGAAATCCTGCGTCGTCGCCGCAATGTTAAGTTTGGTGACCCCAATAACTTTGACATCAAGACGGCCGACAAGTTTATCGAACAGTTCGATAGCATCTTCGCGATGGTCGGTTTGATTGCTATAGCGATTTCCTGTCTTGGCCTTCTGGTTGGCGGCATCGGCGTTATGAACATCATGCTGGTCAGCGTGACCGAGCGGACTAAAGAGATTGGTATTCGAAAGGCGATAGGGGCGCGTCGCAAAGATATTGTTCGTCAGTTTCTCTTCGAGGCTATGGCATTGACGTTTCTGGGCGGCGCTCTGGGTGTAATTATCGCCATCGGCGTCAGCCAGCTCATCATGTTTCTGATTCCTGCATTGCCGGCCACGATTCCAGCATGGGCCGTGATTACAGGCCTGTCTGTTTCCATTGGTGTTGGTCTGATCTTCGGCGTCTGGCCCGCTCGCAAAGCCTCCCGTCTCGATCCAATCGAGTGTCTACGCTACGAATAGCGAACGGACGGCTCACTATCCACGAATCACAACGAATTAACACCAGCCATTGTTAGTGTCCTTTGGTGTGTTTCGTGGATAGGTCTTTCCTTCACACCGCGCGGAGCGATCTCATTAGCACCGCGGCTTTAGCCCGGTGACCACGACGTTCAACATAATCTTCCAACCGTTTCCAACGGTTTCTCGGAGCGATGGATATGAAAAACCGTTGAAACGGTTTCATTCTCAAACAGCGATCTGATCACCGGGCTGAAGCCGCGGTGTTAATGAGATCGCTTTGCGTGGCTTGTCTCCAGGGGAAGTAGCAGGTGGGTTCTGTCAGGGTAAGTAACAAGATAGCCCCCGCCCAATTCAAGTCTCGTCTATAATGATGTTTAGTGACTAAACCAGCGCAGCGAGATTTCATCAAGGAATACATAACCTATCTTCAGGTGGAGAAAGGTCTCGCGCGCCACACGCTCGATAGTTACCGTCGCGACCTCGAACGACTCGATCGCGTGGCAAACAAGCTCGGCCAGCCGGTATCTGATCTCACGCGACCGGATCTTCGCAAATGGATTGCACAACTCTCACGCGAAGGACTTGCGCCCTCGTCAGTGGCCAGGGCAGTCAGTGCCGCACGTGGTTTCTTTCGTTTCCTGATGCTAGACGGACACATCAAGCACCATCCGGCGGAGGATCTCGACACACCGCAAAAGTTTTCATACCTGCCAAGGTTTCTCACTGTTGAAGAAATCGACCTATTGTTTGCCGCGCCCGACATCACGACTGAAGAAGGCGTCCGCGATCGGGCCATGCTGGAGCTGATGTATGCAGCCGGGTTACGTGTGTCGGAACTTGTCGGTTTGAAACAGACTGAGATTGACCTGAATGCAGGTGTCGTTAACTGTCATGGTAAAGGCAGCAAGGAGCGACGCGTGCCGGTGGGGAAAAGCGCGATTCACTGGCTACAGCGATATGCGTCGGTTAAAGCTGCCTATGGCCAGCCTGCATATCCGAACATGTTTCTATTTCGCGGCAAACCACTGACGCGGTACCTAGCGTGGTCCATCATCAAACAACATGCGGCGACCGCCGGTGTCGGCAATGTTTCGCCACATACTTTGCGCCATAGCTTTGCTACTCATCTTTTGCAACACGGGGCCGACTCGCGTTCTGTGCAGGCGTTGTTGGGCCATAGCGATATCTCCACCACGCAGATCTACACTCATATGACCGATCGCCACCTTCGCACCGCTTACGATAACCATCATCCACGCGCACGCGCTGCGAAGCCTAAGAGCGATTAGATTTGCATTGTATGCGCGGCGCTGGAATTTCAAGGAGACCGATAAACAGTTCGAAGTTGGGAAGGAGGGCTTGCTGTTGCAGTGAACCTTGGCCCATAGGTGTCAACAGGACCTTTGAATGGTTAGAGGTTGGAAGGAGGGCTTGCCCCCGCTCTTCGTCGCGCAACTCCAGTAATCAAAAAGGAGCTAGCACTTTCAGTCACGCGGAGAAACGCGATAGGCGCTGGTTTGCTTTCAAAAACTGAGGTAATCAACCAAAGAGCGGGGGCCAGCCCTCCTTCCCAACCTCGAGGAGTTCCACGCCGCCCCGTAGCATTGGACTTTGAGTTAACCACATGACGCAAACTAACAGTTTGCTTTACTTTAGAAAGCCTTCGGAAGAAATCGTCCGCCAGTTCATTGCCGGCCAACGCAACATGCCGTTTTCTTATTCTGAAGTAGGAGCAACACAAAGCGTGGCCCCACCTGGTTACACCGTGGACCATAATCGGATCAAGCTTGGCGAAGGAGAGACGCCCTATAGGAGGGCGGTCTCCGCCTTACAACGTTGGGAACACTTTGATCTTGGTTGGGTTGAAATAGTTCCTGATGGCGTGCCGGTCGAGGTCGGCCAAATAGTAGCTATGCGGGCCCGGACGCTGGGACTCTGGTGGCTAAACGCCTGCCGTATTGTTTACCTGCTCGGCGAGAGCGATGAATTCATATCAAGGTTTGGCTTCGCCTACGGAACGCTTCCCGCTCATGTTGAGCGTGGCGAGGAGCGTTTTACGATTGAATGGCACAAGGACAATTCCGTCTGGTATGACATCTATGCGTTCTCGCGACCTCAGCACCGGCTGGTTAAGCTTGGGCATCCTTACGCTCGCAGTTTACAAAAGCGCTTCGCCAAAGACTCGCTGGCGGCGATGCGTGCCGCATCTCAGTAGCTACTTTCTCGCCAATACCACTGGAGCTTGTTCGGCGGCGCGAATCCGTTCGAAGAATGATCGGATTGACTGGTATTGCGAGGCTGGCAGCGTCGCAGCTTCAAGAGCCAAAGCACGTGTGAAAATCAGTTCACCATCTTTAACTTGATAAGTAGTTCGATATGAACCGAAGGGTGCTTCGATCTTCAAAGGATCTGGAAGTTCATCAACTTCGAATCCGGCGGGAAGTTTTACTCTGACTGTTTCTGCAAAGGTGCGCGACTCCAAAACCACCGGATGATGACGTACAGAGCTCGTTAGGAATAAAGACTCACGCCTTGAAACGAGCGCCGGCTTAAATATCAAAAGCCGATCCCGCATCAACTGCCCATAGGATACCGCTGAGAAGTCGATATCAAGATCAAATCTGCCCTCACTACCGCGATCCTTTGGTTCAACTTTGGAAACCTTGGCGGCTGTCGCGCCGCTCGTTACCCAGCCTTCAATTCTTTTTACGTATTCCGATCGCGACAGTCCACGAAACTCGCGACGATAAGCTACCGCACTCTGGCCATTGGCACGTTCGCTAAGGGTCGCAACCAGTGCGCCATCAGAGGATAGAGTGGCTTCGATGTTGCGCTCAATTCTATTTTCAACGGACGAGAGCTTAGGCATCTTCACCAGAGAGCCGGACGAACCTGCTGCAATGAGGGCAAAACTTCCCTGTTCATGTTCCGGCAAGTCACCGACCGGTGTGTTGTCGTCCGTCGCATCAAAGATGAGCAACCGGCCCAGCGATGGGTGGTTAATTACCGTCAATGCCTGAGTCTCGTCGCCCACTTTGACTGCAATTATGCAATGGTTGAATTGGCCAGGCGACACCCACGCATCGCGCACAAACGTTGGGTCACCAGAAAAGATCAGGACGGGATAGGACTGAATGTCGAGCGACTTCAACATAGCCCTCATCAGGGTAGCTTTGTCTTTGCAGTCTCCGTACGACTTGGCCAGGACTTCCGAAGCGCTGTGCGGTCTCCAACGGCCCACACCAATCTGTACTGAAATGTATTGAATGTTTTGGACGAAGCGGGCGATCGCGCGGATTTTCTCGAGTTCGGTTTTTGCACCGGTTGTTAGCTCGCGTGCTTTCGCGGCGATCTTGTCATCCGGCATGGCTGATGGATCGCTAAGTTCACTGTACCAGCGCGACACGTCGCTCCAGGTCTCAAAAGCCCTGACGCCCGGGTTCTTAACGCCCTCCGTGGGAAAGTATTTCACCACCAGGCGCGGAACGAGATTCGTCAAGTTTGGACTGGCGGGTTCAATTTCCACGGGAGCCAAATCGCGAAGTTCCCATGTATAGGAGGTGCCGTTTACCGTGGCCGGGACTTCGGGATGATTGAAAGTCAGACTCTTCGCACTCCATCCCGCGGGCAACGCCAGCGTTAGGCGGGAAGAAACAACGGGTAAGGTGTCCTGAAAATACCAGCTCGACTGATAGAAATATGGCTTCGTTTCTGTCGTTGTCTGATAGCCAAATATGGCGCCGGGCTCACTATCGGCCGATGCCACAATCTTCTTCATCCGAGACTCATTGTAAACATCGTTCAGGTCACTCTGATCAATGATCTGGTCATTGCCGTAACTCTTGACTTGACCTGACGGCCTAATCATCCAGGCCTTAAATTCCTTGACCTTCCCGCTATCAGTTTCGTAACCGATCGCAGCTGCAGCCTCGTTTCGCCCTTCGCGACTAAGAATGCGTACTGCAAAGGTCCAAACTGTAGTGATGCGCCCGTCTTCACCGACCGTCACCGTTGACTCGTCAGCGAGGACGACGGCCGGCACTGTCTTATCGTAAGTGGGAGTTTGCACTGAAGCCGCACGACGCAGCCAGGCCGGAACATCGTCGCCAGCCGCCCACGCGTTGCCGGCAAACAAACAGATCAAGAAAAATAAAGTACCTAGTCTTGCCATGATTTTGCCTTTCGCAGCTTAGTTTGAACCTGCATTAGCTGCGGATTGCTTAAGGGTAATCGTGTGGTTGTCCTGTTTGTTTATGTTGTCAAAGTAGTTCTTCAACCCAACATAACCTTCGGGGGCAAACAGGATACTGCCGTTCTTACCAAAGAGAAATTCTCTCTTGTAAACAAGGGTGCGGCCATCCGTAGTCACACTAAGCTTCGGCGTATAGTCGCTGATCGCCCCACCGCTATAGGGAGCGGGAGCATCTGCATTGTCCAGCGTATAGCCTGCGGGCAGATTGATCGTCACTTCATCTGATTCCTTCCACGGATAGTGGAAGTAAATGGGATACTTGCGCGTACTCGCCGAGAACTGGGGACCTATTCCATGTTGGAAAAACGCAGGTTGCAGGAACAAGCGCTTGCCGGTTCGTTGCGCGTATCCCGGGACTCTAATGTGGTAGGCAAACACAAGTGGCTTGACGTGATCCGTAACATTTTCAATGCGTATTTCCGAAAGCTCTGCCGTGCTCGATTGCAGCTTCATTTCTTCCTTTAGAGCAGACTCGCGCTCATTAGGCGAATCTTCATCGTTGGTCTCTTTCTTTTCAATCGCAAAGTGACCCGTGTATTCGATCTGCACGTCTCCTTCCAGCGTACCGTCCTCGCTTAGTTTTAGCTTGGCCGTTCGCTTGATCATCGATTTCTCCGGAGCAGACATAGGGGTTTCCACCCAGACAGGCTGCTTGGGATCTGTAATCAACGACAGTTGTCCTTCTTCCTGCCATCGCAACATGCCGAGGGGTACGTAGTTGAAACCCGGATTGTAAAACCTCCAGGTTTCGCCGACGCGGACAGCAATGTTTGAGGGTTCGAGGAAATAGGCACTGGCTATGCTCTTATCGAAGAAAAGGTTGCCACGATCAGGCGCCAGCACAATGCGCGCATCAAATCCTGCCGCATTTGCCAGACCAGCAAACAAAAGGTCGATATCAGCGCTTGTCCCAGACTCACGCTTTAGCGTATCTGCGGGTGACTTATTCTCTTTCAGTTTTTTACGCTCTTCCTCGCTGAGGCCGGAAGCGTCGTTGCTTACATTCTTGATTTTGGTGCGACAAAACTCGAAGAGCCGCTCGAGCTTCTCCTCATCCGTTTTTGCCTCACCAATAGCAGCAGTCGCTGCCAGACGGACTGTGTCGTTTACCTTGAGCAACGCTTTGGTGGCTTCATAAACACGCTTACCGAGGCCGAACCAGTATTTCTCGGGATCCGTTGTCTCGTCTTTTGTGTAATAGACAAGCATCCACGTCTTTAGCTGATTCTCCGGGGGCATTCGCGCCTCTTCATGAAGTCCCGGCACGTTCTTCATTGTAGTGGCGAAGAACCCGTCTTTTTCTTTTTTGAACTCGTTACCTGTGCCGTGGAGAGTTATCGCTCGCATGCCCAGGCCTGGAAACGGAAACGGCTTGATCAAGTATTTAACGTTCTGAACAGGAATGTCGCGCTGGAAGTCGAGGCGAATGTAATCCGCCGTTTGGTTCACGCGGATCTCCCGCCAGCGATATTCGATGATGCTGTTGGGCTCAATACCGGGCATGGCAAAAGACTTTGCCTTCACTTTGAGACCACCGGCTTTTACCAGGGTCCTTTCGAACACATCTTCCTTCTTAAGCTCGATGATGGAGCCATCTGACTTAATGGTCCGTGCTGCAATGTCTTTTATGTTGATGTTGCTGCCAAAGATTTGACCGAAAGGAATATCGATTTTGCTTTGAAGTTCGCGTCCTCTTTCAGTGAAAACTTTAATGCGGATATAGTGGGAGAAAATAAGATCGCCTTCAGGGTTGTCATCTACCTTGACTTCCCAGAAAAGGGCTTCGGCGTCAGCGTCTTTTTCCACAACCGGGGCCTTCAAGGCTAAATCGGCGGGATCCACCGGCCGCCAATTGTCGCCAAGCGCAAAACCGGAAACGGGGAGAATCAAGAACACACCAAGAGCCAGGAGGGAGCGTACGAGAGGAGACTTCATGAACTTGCCTTTCAGGAAAATGGTTAAATCAGGGTTAGAACGTTCGACAATCGATTCGCGCGAGGCTAAATCATTCGGCGGCGGAACTACCTGGAGCTCACTTGCGGGCATGTTTTACACCGAAAATAAAATGCACCGCAAGCATTTGTACTCACTTTGACGGTCTTTTCCTACGCTCGGTTGCTTGCGGTACCCGCATTTCAAACCACTCAAAGCAGTATGACCGGCAAGGGCGATAAGGAAGCTCATTATGGTACAATCTCCGCGATTCACTAAGGAAATACCTAGAAATCGCTCGCTCCCCGCAACCAGGAGGACTTAAGAAATGGCTACCGAACTCAAACGGGCTACGACCCCTGCAGGCCGCATTGAAGAACTGCTTGGTGAAAACGCCCGGACTCTGCTGGACCATAAATCTGAGACGATTCCGAAGGAACAGTTGAACCTGCCTGGACCTGATTTTATCGATCGCGTGTGGGCCATGTCGGATCGCTCGCCGGCAGTTTTACGTTCCCTGCAGTCGCTCTTCGACAATGGCCGCCTTGCCGGCACCGGATATCTTTCCATCCTGCCGGTAGACCAGGGCATCGAACACTCCGCCGGCGCTTCGTTCGCGCCGAATCCGCAGTACTTCGATCCCGACAACATTGTGAAGCTCGCCATCGAAGGCGGTTGTAATGCAGTGGCGTCGACGTTTGGTGTGCTTGGTACGGTGGCGCGCAAGTACGCTCATAAGATTCCTTTCGTGGTAAAGATTAATCACAACGAACTGCTGACGCTGCCGAATAAGTTTGACCAGGTTTTGTTTGGTACCGTTAAAGAAGCACACAACATGGGCGCGGTAGCAGTGGGCGCCACGATCTACTTCGGCTCCGATGAATCCACTCGGCAGATAACCGAGGTCAGCGAAGCTTTTGCGCAGGCACATGAGCTCGGCATGGCCACTATTCTCTGGTGTTACATTCGCAACTCTGGTTTCAAGACTCCCGAAGGCGACATGCACTCGTCTGCCGATCTGACCGCCCAGGCTAATCACCTGGGTGTGACTATTCAGGCGGATATCATCAAGCAAAAACTTCCAGAGCGGAATGGCGGTTACACCGCGGTGGAAAAGGCGCTGGGCAAGTCATACGGCAAGACGAGCAAGATCGTGTATGAAAAACTCACCTCTGATAATCCAATCGATCTGGTTCGCTATCAGGTGGCCAACTGCTACATGGGCCGTGCGGGCTTGATAAATTCCGGTGGCGAATCAAAAGGCGCAAGCGATTTGTCAGAAGCTGTGCGCACGGCCGTTATCAACAAACGTGGTGGCGGCACAGGCCTGATCTCGGGTCGCAAAGCTTTTCAACGCCCGATGAGCGAAGGCATTGAGCTGCTCAATGCGATTCAGGATGTGTATCTGACGCCGGAGATTACGGTGGCGTAAACGCGACGCGCAAATGGTCCAACTGGGGCGCACGCTGGTGCGCCCTTTTTTTACCGCAACGCGGTTATGACAGTAAAGCCCCGGGGTTGCCGCTTGGCGGCTACCCTGGGTTAGTCACATTAGAAGCGGCCACAACCCCCATTCGGGTTGCGTCGGCGTTGCCTTTTATTAACCAGGGTAGCCGAAGCGGCAACCCTGGGCTCTCCAGCCGTAACCGCGTTGCGGTAAACCTTTCAGCCGTGTCCCAATTGCATTTGGTTGCATTTATGAGGGACGTGAAGAAATTATCCCGCCTCCGGCAAACTTAGATCCCAACGGGCAAACGCTGTCGCCTTTCGCGCTCTTTGCTTGCGAGACGCCCGCGGTCCCACTGTCTCGCGTCCAGTGTG
>DASQKG010000006.1:0-9386 GCA_035630655.1 Pyrinomonadaceae bacterium | reverse complement strand
GGCCTCGGGGCAGATGACTACATGACCAAGCCGTTCCATAAGGACGAGTTGGTGGCACGTATCAACGCCATCGTACGCCGCTCTCAAGGCCATGCCCTGTCGGTGGTCCAGACCGGAGATCTCATCGTTGACCTCGACCGTAAGATGGTCGAAGTCGGCGGTACCCATGTGCACCTTACCGCGAAAGAATATCAGATCCTGGAACTCCTCAGCCTGCGCAAAGGCGCGACACTCACCAAGGAGATGTTTCTAAACCAGCTCTACGGTGGGCTTGACGAACCGGAGATCAAGATTATCGATGTCTTCATCTGCAAGCTGCGCAAGAAGCTGGCGAATGCGTCAGGCGGGAAAGACTATATTGAGACAGTATGGGGACGAGGCTACGCTTTGCGCGAGCCAAGCGAGGACGAGCTGAAGGTCTCCGCTTGAAGTTTCAGATGTTCAAACAGTTGATAGCTTGGAGCCAAGATAAAATAGCCAGATAGGTGTTCCGCTTATTCTAGATCGCGTGGACATAATCTATTAACGCAAGAATCGCGAATTGATTCAAGGCTGCAGATTCGAGTAAGCAGCCTTGGGCCGCGGCGATCTGACAAAGGGCGAGTGGCGTATCCTGAGAAGCGGCGCGGGATCAAACCCGTCGTCTAACCGAAATCGAACCGCACGGCGACGATCCGCTACAGCAAAAAGTTCTACTGTCAGCGCAACCGCATCGAGCGGTGATCGGCCATCTCAAGATCAATCGCGCAATCGCAACGCTGTCCGATCAGTTCGCCGAGCGCTTCCTTGATATGCATTTATCGCCTCAGCTCGTTACTGGATCAAATTTGTCCACGCGACCTAGACGATGCGATCAAGGCTCTGTCCAGGCCGCCTTTGTCCCGTAGCGCACGGGTGCCGCCAATCCCCAGACCCCGCCAGGTTCAAGATCCTTAGAAATCTGCTGCTCGTCAGCCCTTGCCGCGGTTCGTTTAGGCCTTCGAAATCTATCGACGATCAGCATGATCCGTTCAGGTCTCGCGCGGCGGAATGGTGAAAACGTCGATTTTCGAGCCGGTTTTCTTATGCTGCCCAGCCCATTTGGCGGGTCCTCGACTTGATCAACAAGATGCAGCAGACCGCATCAATGTCAGATGACGGCGGCTCTGACGCAAGGGGGCTGGTCAAACCCGGTGGGCCCAGGAGCAAGCAGGACCAACGGCCTTTCCTAGAAGCGAATTCGCAGCAAAGGCTGTTAATCGCTCGTCGTGACCGGCGGTGGGGATGGTGCAATTCTTCGGAATATTTGCCTATAATGTAAGGCTACGGATCGCGGGAAGTTGTGAAGGCCGTCTCAAGGCGGTTTCCAACTGAGGGCGAGCGACCTATGGTTGCGGATAAAGTTCAATAATTAGGGTATTTTTGCTGCGTCGGGGAAGTGAATGTCGCGGAGGCGTCATCAGCTTGCGTTGGCGGCCTTTTTGGTCGCGGTTGTCGCATGCGCAGGAATTCCGCAAAGGGCTTCCGCCGACACGCTCGAATCTGCGCTGGCCCAGGCCTACTTGAACAACCCACTACTGAACGCCCAGCGCGCGCTGGTGCGCGCGACCGACGAAAGTGTTCCACAAGCGTTGTCTGGCTATCGGCCCCGAGTCTCGGCGACGGCAAACCTCTCGGCGCAGACCAACAATGTCGTGACGAGAAACGCGCCGATCCTTCCGCTCGCGTCGCTGCCTGATACGACGCAATCCGGAGGCACCGCACCGCGAGGTTTTGGAGCGACGCTGACGCAAAATCTCTTCAATGGGTTCCAGACCGCCAATCGGACCCGGCAGGCCGAAAGCCAGGTTCGTGCCGCGCGCGAGACGTTGCGCACGACCGAACAGACCGTGCTGCTCAACGCGGCCGTGGCCTATATGAACCTTTTGCGCGACACGGCCATCTTCGATTTGCAGCGCAGCAACGTCGAGGTGCTGCAAGAGCAACTGCGCCAGACCAGACAGCGGCTCGAATCTGGCAACGTGACGGCGACCGACGTTTATCAATCGGAGTCACGCCTTTCCGTCGGGCGGACGCAATTGTACGTGGCGGAAGCCAACTACCGGACGGCGCGGGCCGCGTACCGGCAGGTGATTGGCGTCGAACCTGGCAAACTGCAGCCGGCGACATCGGTTGATCGGCTATTTCCAGGAACTCTTACCGCCGTAACGTCGGTGGGGATCATGGAACATCCCACGGTCGCGACGGCGCAAAACAACGTGGATGTCGCGCTCTTCCAGGTGAAGATCGCTGAGGGCGCGCTCTATCCGACGCTCTCTTTGCTGGGTTCTGTGCAGAAGAATTACGATCTCGCGATGACGACGCCGGAGTCCTTCACGGCCTCGGTGGGAACCCAACTGGCGGTGCCGATCTATCAGGGCGGCGCCGAATTTTCGCAGATCCGGCAGGCCAAGGAAACGCTTGGTCAGCGACGGCATGATCTGGATGTTGCTCGCGACCAAACCCGCCTGACCATCGCGCAGGCGTGGGCTCAGCTTGACGCTGCAAAGGGTGCGATTATTTCGACGCAGGCCCAAGTCAAGTCTTCGGAAGCCGCGCTGAACGGCGTTCGCGAGGAAGCGAGGCTTGGACAGCGGACCACGCTCGACGTCCTGAACGCACAGCAGGAATTGGTGAATTCGCGCGTTGCTCTGGTCAGCGCGCAGCGTGATCGGGTGGTGAACTCATACACGCTGCTGGCGGCGATCGGGCGCCTTTCGCCCAGTATCTTGGGCTTGCGCGTCGATTCGTATGACTCCCAGGTCCATTACCATCAGGTGCGCGACGCGTGGTTTGGCGTGCGTATTCCCGATGGCCGTTGAGTTAGGAGTTCGCGGCTAGCCAGCGCGCGCAGAAGCGCCGTATCGGGAAGAGTTCCGGTTTCGCAAGTGTTCGGCGCGACCCTTTAGCACGAGACCACGAAGCACAAAAGCGTTGCTCTTATCTCGCTCTGCAAGCGACAAGGGTGGCTCTGCCAACTTATCGTTCAGGCGCGATCAGAGTGTTAGCGTCGTCGACCTACAAACGGGTTCACGTTATTGCGCGTGTAAGAGTCATCTAGCTTATTTGGGCTTTTATAACGGCGGCTGTTTGGTTCCACCAAAGGCAGTGCCTTATCGGCGCTCCGGCCGAGGCCTGACGCCGGGCTGTTTCCAAGTCCCCCACGGTCGCGTGAGCTGCCCACCGGTTGCGCGCATGCAGGTGTTGAGACTGCCAAAGCCAATATCAGCGCCGAGAACCTATTCATGGCGAGCATATAATTCAGTCGCCCACTGATTCAACCGCGGGTGTTACCTTCGCCTATCTCGCTTCGTCCTAAGCCGATTCCGATCAGTCGGCGTATCGCCTCTGAATGGCCCAATATTCTTTCTGGCTGGGGGTGCGCCCACGTATCAATAGATGCGCGCATTTCGTCTGATAGACGCAATGCCACGACAGGAACTCACGCGGCCTCATATCTGTCCCGCTTTGACGGGGAGCGTAACGCAGGACTAGCTCTGAAGGATTCCGAGTGAGCGCGCCACGTGGGCCTGCCGGGGCATCGCAGAATAGACCGGGCTTGTAGTCGTTTAGGCACTGACAGGGCGCGCCGCCTTTATCGACGAAAACCGCGTATTGACGGCGGAATTAAAACGTAAGTGCGCAAGACCGCTTTGCGCCTCCGCCCATGATGTTGGCAAGTTGGCCGCGCAGTACGGTCGCCCCCTTTGAATTGAGTTGGCCTGAGAATTCATAAGTCCATTCTGGAGGCTTTCCGGGCAGCCCGCCTTCGCCCGCCACCAGTACCGAGCCGGAAGCTGCCACCACACCTGTCATGGTTTGGCCTTGCGTTCGAGATGGAACGGCAAGAAGTGTGCCGCGGTTAATGGTGATCTCCATGCTGTCATTCCAAGCCGGATACAATTTTGGATCGCCAGAAAACGCTCCACACACGATCTTGCCTTGGTACTTCTGCGGCGCGGACTGCGCTTGTGCTTCTAAATTTATGGCAAAAAACGGCAATGTCATAGTAAGCGCCGCCACTCGCAGAAAAATTCTATCCAATACCGGTGTCCACATGACGTCCCCCCTTGTATCCAATCCGCTCGCCACAACTTTAACCAAAACGCGGGCTAGCGGGCAATTCGAATAGTCATCATTGTTCGGGTCGGTTTGATGGGTACCACTGGACCAACGATCAACTGGACAGGCGTCTGATATAGAGGTCGTGAAAACGACAATATTTCGGAACGCACTTCCGACATTAGGGTAAAACAACCGCGATGGTACTAGGCACGCTTTGTTCAATGATGGATGTTCGCAAGGCCGCATGTTTTGTCGCAGTCTCGCTGGTCAGCATCGTATTTTGCAGTGATATGCTAAGCGCGAAACCGCTTAAGCCGTTTCGAATTGCTGATTGGTCAGGACGAGCAGTTGTAGACGATCAATCGAAACAATTCCTCCATTGTTCAGCCAAATTAAGCAATTCAAGAGGGATTTCGATTTCTTATTTGTTGAACCAGCAATACGCGTGGACTCTGGAGTTTTCGAATCCCGCGTGGAATTTTTCTCCGGGCTTTGCGCTCGCGCTTGCACTCAAAATAAATGACCAGACGTTACCTAATCTACGAGCCATTTTCATCTCGAGTCAGACCCTTCAGACCCAGCCAAGCGATAGCCTAGCACTTTTTGAGATGTTGCTGATTGGCAGACAATTGCAAGTGCAAGCCCGCGGGGTCAATTTTGATTTTGATCTCAATGCGAGTGACGAAGTATTGTTCGCGCTCGTCGATTGCGTAGACCGACAGACGGATCGAGGGGCGCATTCCAAGCTGGGCAGCCGGAATGCAAAGCGCTCGACTGTGGTGAAGCCTCCAGTCACGCGCGACGCTGCTGTCGTGGCAGAGGCAAAATCGCTTGCGATACAAATAATCACTCATGCTCAGATTCCTGGATCACTTGTCGTCGCATCCAACGAAACCCCCTCCGACCGACCGGCCGACGCCACTTGGAGGACCGATTCGGTTTTTGGTGGCGTGGAGGTGGTGCCAGAATCAGACATTGCCAAGATCGACGACATTGCGATCAAGATTGTCGGCCAAGAAGCGAGTGCGTGCCGCGGAAAACGTTTCGTAGCGACAGCTGCGACACGAATTGATCAGGCTAACGTCGTAAAGGCCACGACAACTTGTCGATCCTCTGAAATTACAACTACAAAGTATTTTTATGGTGTTCCCCGGAAAGCCGGCGGATATTACGTCCTTGCGACATCGGATAGTGGCTTGCACGCGCTGAATCCTGATCAACGGCCTGCCAAGATAATGGATAAAAGGATTGGTGCCGTGATTACCCAGGTTTTAACAAAACTAAAGCTGCCAAATGAGATAGTGGCCGAGTGAACATGCGCGAACAATGCCGGTGGCCTGTGACGCCCAGCACGGAACTGAATTATCGTATCGCTCAATGGTGGCTTTGAAGGGCTCCAGCTATCGCTTCGACCAGGCCCTGCTGGTGATGTCAATTTCGCCTTGTACCCTACGGCCGCAATGGCGTTTTGATCTGCAGCCTCCAGCATCAACAAGGGACAGTCCACGCGAAGACATTTTGAGGCATCGGTACATCGTCCCACTCTCTGGAATAGAGATCTGCTTTTCTGAGAGAATTTGTCGATAGAGATTACCGCGCCATAATGCCATTCTCCCGGGGCGTGGCGGTAAGCAACGGTTCTTCAGGTAATTGTTACCTCTACCGCTTCGTTTCAGGCCCGGGGCCGCTGACGACCGCGTTCGTCTCGGCACCACACGAACCAATCGTATTAATGGGACTGTCGCCACTGATCCAAAGTCACTAGGGTGAGGGCTCTCAATAATTCGGTCATCGAAATCCAAATGCGCGCTGATCTGCCGACTTGCCTCACTCCTGTTCATGTGCAACTTGAGCGACATGCAGCAACTTGCATCGGACTACTTGAGTCTACGGACCATCCGAAGGCTAAAAGAATTCTTCGTTTGCTGGTTGTCGATCTTCTTGTTGAAGCGGAACAATTGCGCAACGCGAGAACGCGAATATCTCGACGCGATGGATAAAATCATCCGCGATTGTCGGCTAGCCGTTGTCTCCAATAATCCTGTGCGCCGACCGTGCTTGCTGGTCCATCAGCAGCAGTGTGGCGGTATGGTTGTGCGGGGAAAATACCGCACCGCCCGGCTTTTTAGCGGCTTCCTAAAAATAGGATCCGCACACGGCGCTTGCCAAGGGCATCGGTGAAATGACGCCGAAAGGAATTCTCAGCGAAGCGCGAAAACTGATTGAGAGGCCCGAACATTGGTGCCAGAGCCAATTCGCCTATACAGCAGATGGGCGCGCCACTCACGCGGCGGATATTGCGGCCTGCAAATGGTGCATGGATGGTGCTACTCAGAAGATCAGCGCACAAAGACGCATTCCGGCAAAGGTCCGTAATGAATGCTGGAAAAGGCTTGCCGCTGCCGTAGAGCAGTTCGGCCCTTTTCATGCGAGTAACACTGTTTCTGAATTCAACGACACACACAGCCACCCCGCCGTGCTGGCCGCCTACGATCGCGCTATCGCGTCAGTTTGACCGGTAGGTGTACCAAGTAGAAGGGATCGATCGTCTCGCTAATGCAAGGACGATTGGCCGATATCCGTTTCAGGGTGCAGACGCAAACTTCCGCTATGCAGCGGAACCGCCCTAGGTCTGCGCGGGTAGGAATCCGCACCTTGTTCATTTCAGTTGCAGTTTTTTTGATTGAGCTCGTGAGCAAAGACGCACACCAATTTTCCGAACAGTGTTCCGTCTGCATTTGGACTTCGCGTGCCGCCTTGAACCTTGAACGGTCGGTTGGTGCTGAGTATTTGAGTAGGATTGATTTTCATCGTGTGTCTCCATGATGGAGCTCATCCCGAAGCAAAGCCAATGCCAAAACCAAAGCGATCAACGCGATGTAGAATCCGTGCTGAAAACACATGCCGACCGGCAACTCTTGCCGCGCCGTTATAGCGATTGACAGCTAGCGGACACCATAGCGCTTAAAATCTTGTTGGATTTTTTCATCGATTGCCACAGCGGCTGCGGTATCGACATTGCCACTTGTATCGCCTTTTTTGAGCTTGGCAATGCCGCGCCCATACAGTGAACCGGCTTGTTTGGGATTGATTCGCAATGCCGCGTCGTAATCGGTGATGGCTGCATCCCATTGCCCCATCTTCAAATAAACCAAGCCGCGCGAATCGAAAGTTGCGGCGACGTTGGGCTCTAGTCGGAGCGCTTCACTACATTCCGCCAGCGCCAATTCTAGATTGCCTACTATCGCGTTGGTCCAACACCGCCCGTTGCGAGCGACGGCCCACTTTGGCTGAAGTTTCACAACCTCATCGTAATCTCGAGCCGCCTGTTTATATTCTCGCTTGAATTGATAAGTCTCGGCTCGATTTGCAAACGCACTGGCGTAATTGGCATCGAGCTTGATTGCCTGGTTAAAATCTTGGAGCGAGCGATCGTGCTGTCCTTTTTTTTGATACGCCACGCCTCGATTATTCAGCGCCTTGGCATAGTCGGGCTTTATCTTCAGAGACCGATCGAAGTCTTGAATGGCGCGGTCGTAATCAGCTTGTTTGATGTAAGCATTGCCGCGATTATTATACGCGATCGCGAGACCCTGCGGCTTCACGCCGCTTGATTCAATAACTGCGGAGCATGCTTCAATCTCAAGTTTTGCGGAGAGGTTTCTCAGGCCCGCGCAGACTTCAATATTTTCAACCAACGATGTTTGCCCCGCAACCAATAGGCCAAGCATTGGTGCTGCAATCGCTGTCAGCAGTCGAAAAAATATTCTACGGCCTGCGTTGCGACCCATGTCTATCGCTCTTTGCGCGTACCCTCGTTGAGGCCTTACTCAACGCTGCAAGCGAGCAGGCTGCTTGGCAACGTGCGTGGCTGAGGGCAGATTGCGTGCTTTCCTTTTAGCTATGCTGCCGAACAGATCGCCTTGACGAACAGAGGCACTGAGAGTGACGAAGTTCAACAACCCCGACAAATCTTCACGTCCATATTAAACAGTTTGTTATATCTAGCTGCCTCTTCAGGCGTGAGCGAAGAACGTCGAGGAGCGGACAACGGTTGTTGTCCGCTGTCACGTGGGGCTGCAATCTTATTTTCTTCAACTAAAGTGGAAAACCTCACGGTGCCATCGTCAGAGATTTCGACGTGTGGCGTGGTGCCTCGAATGCCCATGGTCGCTACGGGCGTGTCGAGCTTCATATCGCCGCTCCGCGCCAAAGCGCCCGCGACGAAGGTAAAGCTTCCCTTGGATAGGCTAAACAAGGACGAGTTTGACTTGCTGTTCGGGTCGTAGACGAACTCGTTCAATACCATGCGGGCATTGCTCGAAAGGTTGAAAGAAGTCCCATCGGTAAAGGTAATAGCGACTTTGCCAGCGGGGCCGGTTTGCAGCACGTCGCCGCGATAGACAAAGTCGCTTTCTTTCAGGGCGATGGGACCGCTAGAAACGCTGGCTTGCACGACGACAACCGCTGAGCGTTCTACGGTCACGGGTCCCGCGAGAGACATAACTTTGCCAATCGCGATCTCGATCGCGGCAGTCGCAGGCGGACTGGTCTGCGCCAGCGCTAAATGCGACCCAAAAACCATGGCCGCAAGTGCAACAGAGAATTTCAAAAGACTTAAGGTTGCGCGCATGGGCGCCTTCCGCCTGAAATCAGGCTTACTGAATTCAAAATAGTCCCATGATTCAAAGACATGAACAAGCGCTCAGTATGCCTTTTGGAAGATACTTTTAACGATAATCACGGAACGCCGAAACACAACAGAAAACAAAAAACAATAGCATTAACAGAGTGTTGCATCGGTATTTTGATGTTGATTCAGGGAATTGGAGAGCGTTGGCAGCATTTGAGACCTGAGTTTCCCAGTGATCCCGCGATGGGTGGGGCGGCGACTCGATACGTCACGGCATTGCGTCGATCCCGAACACCACGTATCGCGTAGTGCAAGGATCTAGCATCGGTTGAAAATGCGTCGTCTGAAAAACGACGTTCTCAGCAGAATTAGCTCCGATTGCCATGAACGCGTGGCTTCACTTTGCGATTTCAACCATTAATTTAGTATAGTGTTGCGGTGCCGCCTGACCAAGCGTAGGGCATTTGGAGGCAGGCTGCCAAGACGAATAAACGGGTTAACCAACCCGGCGGGGAACAGCGAAAGATTGCGTTATGTTCCGTAGCGCCAACGATGTGGTGGCAGGGGAGGCCTCCGTTATGGAGGCCGGTCATCTCAGCGATATCGTCGGTCAAGTTCGGACAGTTGTTGGCTCCGCCCACCTCATCCGAACGAGTGGTGTGAACGCCCA
>DASQKG010000005.1:0-5767 GCA_035630655.1 Pyrinomonadaceae bacterium | reverse complement strand
AACTACGTGGCCGACCTGGCAAAGATGCCTCATCTTTTGATTGCCGGGACCACGGGCGCGGGAAAATCCGTCGGAGTCAACTCGTTAATAGTCTCGATCCTCTATCGCGCGCGCCCCGACGAAGTTAAGTTTATCCTGATTGATCCGAAGAGATTGGAGTTGGGACTTTACGAGGCTATTCCCCATCTCATAACGCCGATCATCACCGATCCGAAGCTCGCGTCACGCGCGCTAAAGTGGGCAGTCTCTGAGATGGAGCGCCGCTATCGCGATCTGGCCGGGTGGGGCGTGCGCAATATAGACGGTTACAACACCGAGATCATGCGCCGCAACCTCGTCAAGGAGTATGACGACAAGGGCGAGCCGCACAAACCGCTGCCGTACATCGTGGTCATCATCGACGAGCTGGCCGACCTGATGATGACCTCCGGCCGTGAGGTTGAGGAATCGATAACCCGTCTGGCGCAAATGGCTCGCGCTGTCGGCATTCACCTCGTTCTGGCAACACAACGCCCGTCGGTTGATGTGATTACCGGATTGATTAAGGCCAACTTCCCTTCGCGAATTTCCTTCCGCGTCTCGTCGAAAGTCGATTCGCGGACAATCATCGATACAAACGGCGCCGAACATCTCCTCGGTCGTGGCGACATGCTGTTTCTTCCGCCGGGCACATCGCGTCTGATCCGCGTCCACGGAGCATATGTGGACGAGTCGGAGATTGGACGCATCGTCGCTCACGCCAAAGCACAAGGACAGCCGGAATTCGACGAAACGATTACACAATCGGAAGAAGAGGCACTCGGGCTGGAGACTAGCGACGGTGACCACGACGAGCTTTTCGAAGAGGCCCTGCGAATCTGTGTGGAAATGAAAAGGGCTTCGACTTCAGTGCTGCAGCGTCGCTTGCGAATAGGCTACGGTCGCGCCGCAGCAATCCTTGACTTGATGGAGCGTGAAGGATTGATTGGCCAGGCAGATGGATCGAGACCACGACCCGTTCTTGGACGCGCTTATGAAATGATCGCCCAATGGGATGAAGTGGGCGTTGAAGAATAACTAACCGTCACCGCTTTACAACCTCACACTGCAATTCACCCAAAGAGGACTCGCCGTGATTGTCTGCGATCACGGGCGTTCAACGTTGAGGTTGTTTCGCGCCGAGGTTCTTTTGGAACATTTTCCACGCCGGCTGTGGAAAAGTCTGTGGACAATGCGTCATAAAACAAACGAAGTTTTTGAAAATGTTGGACTTCCAGCAAAGTGCACACGGTAGCGGCAGTCGTGTAAACTCTTTCTGAGTACTCACTTGCATACGTGAAACACAATCCCCTCATCGCAAGAGCTCGAGCGGCCATGTTCACTGTGATGATTGTTGCGCAAATCTCACTGGGTCCAGGTTGCGTTACGCTTAACAGACGCAGCGTGGCGCAGAAAGAGCCGATCAGCATCACCGACAACGCAGTCAACATTAACACCGCATCAACGGAAGAACTGGCGAAGCTCCCCGGAATTGGCGAAGCAATCGCCGAGAGAATCGTCGTTCACCGCGAGCAATACGGTTCGTTCAGGCGACCTGAGCATTTGATGATGGTGCGCGGAATTAACGACCTCAAGTTTCGCGCCATTCGCTCAAGGATCAAGGTCGACTAAAACCAGCTGCGTGCTAAGCGCGAGAATTCCGATAGTACAGAACCAAGGGCGGTAAAGGCTCTGTGAGACTGATGACTGTTTTCTATTGCCCCAACGGGGCTACGTCTTACAGCCCAGGGTTGCCGCGCTTTGGCGGCTACCCTGGGAAAGGGACCGATTCATTCCTCAACCGCAACGCGGTTGCGTCATTTGCACCGCAGAACGCCTCGACGCAACCGCGTTGCGGTTGAGAAACATTAACTTTGGAATTCCCAGGGTAGCCGCCAAAACGCGGCAACCCTGGGCTATAAGGCGTAGCCCCGTTGGGGCAAAGAGCCAGCTCCAGTCACCGCCTCAGTCCACACCTCGGCAGTAGACTGACCACAGGTGTTATAATCAAACCAACAATTCAAAAAGCTGAGGAGAACATAAATGCCGTATTCAGAACTAATGATTCGACCGATGCGCGAGGAATTAACTCGTATTGGCGTGGAAGAACTTCGAACGCCCGAGCAGGTAGATGAAACTCTAAAGGACAGCTCCGGCACCGTGATGGTAGTCGTAAATTCAATCTGCGGCTGTGCGGCCGGCAAAGCCCGCCCAGGTATTGCCCGTGCGCTGCAACACACGGTTAAGCCCGACAAGGTGGCCACCGTCTTCGCCGGGGCAGACATCGAAGCCACTGAAAAAGCTCGAAGTTATTTCACCGGTTATCCGCCGTCGTCACCTTCAATCGCGTTGCTGAAGGACGGACAGCTCGTGTGGATGTTGGAGCGTCGCCAAATTGAGGGGAGAGACGCCACTCAGGTCGCCGATGAACTTACACGCGCCTTTGATCAGCACTGTGTGAAAACCGAAGCCACCGCCGGGTAGAGGATATTCGCCACAGGCTTTAGCGGAGAACACGAAGAACGCAGAAAGCAAAGGCAGAAGGCAGAAAGAAGAGCCCGCTGGGGTTTCTGCTTTCTGCCTTCTGCCTTCTGCCCTCTGCTTTGCTCCGCCTAATGCACTTCTTTTGAAAGCCGTCCCGGACCGAGCAGCTTCGCAAATTCTGCATGAGCCAACACAACCTCCGGTGACTCCTGCACTGAAGCGAAATACTTTTGTTGAAATTCAGGCCCGGCTTCGTTGGGAGTCAAGAGCATCCGCGCTTGCTCGACCAGAGCCCCGGCCGTGCTTTCGCTCGAGGATTCGCGTGCGTCCAACAGTTCATCGATTTGTACGATTAACTCCGAAAGATTTCGCAACCAGGCGAACCAGGGGTTGTGCATCACCAGGTTTAGGTATTCATAACTGTTGCCGATCTTCCCGTGTTGACGTTCGTAACCCACGCGTTCATGTTCGAGCAAAATCTTGTGCAATCGAAGTAGCGCAGTCCGTACGTCCTGAAGTCTTGTTACTGTTGCCTCCGACAGTTGTTCTTCAGCCATCGTCAAACTCCCTCACTCGCTCTAGTAAGATTTATTGTAATTCGGGTGACCGTGAATCAAGAACCGCGCCCCCGCCCGGGTCGTTTCACTATGTTATGATCGCTCGCAATGCCGGCCCTTTTCAGCCTCAGCACGCCGATTGACGATTTGTACAACTACGGCCTGGGCCGCCTCGGTCAAACGCTTTCCCACAAACTTGCATTGTCACTTGCCAAACATTTTGGCAAGAAAGACTCAACAACCATCACGGTAGAGGATCTCCTCGGTTACCTGCCGATGCGTTACGAAGACCGCTCGCATCCAGCGCGAATTGCCGACCTGGCCGACGGTATGGAAGCGTCGCTGGCCCTGGAGGTTAAGGTCGCCGGTGGTTATCAAGTGCGCAGCAAACGGACGTTTGGCCGCTCGAAACTCTTTATTTTCGAGTTGACCGCAACGGATCCGGAGAGGACCGGTCGACCCGTTATGGTCTGGTGGTTTGTTTCCGGCACACACGCCTACGATATCGTTAACTACTACAAGAAGCGCTTCACACAAGGCGCTCGATTTATGACTTTCGGGAAGTGGGAATGGGACAAGCGCCGCGCCACCTTTGCACTACGTCTTCACAAGCCCGCCGATGAGCTTGAGATGTTGCCGTTTCCACAGGCAAAGGAAGACGCGGAACTAGATTCGCACAGGGAGGACGAAGAGGCACATGGGAATGCGATTGAGGGGGATGAAGCCGTCGATCCAGAGCTGGCCATGATTCACACCGGCCGGCGCGTTCCCATCTATCGAAAGCTTGGCGAGTTTAGTTCCAAGCGTGTGCGCGAAATCATTCATGGTGTTCTTGCACGGCTCACTAACTCGTCAATTCCCGAGACATTACCTGCCGATCTCCGCCTGCGACAGAAGTTGATGCCCCGCGGGAATGCTTTGCGAACTATTCATTTCCCTACCGACGACACGGCGCTCGCGCTCTACGCACAGTCTCGAAGCCCGGCGCATCTCCGGTTAATTTTTGAAGACTTCTTTTGGGTCGCTTTGGGAATTGGAATCAAACGTGGAAAACGAATCAAGGAGTCGAAGGCAGCTTCGATAAAGCTCGATCGCGCTACGAAGTTGCGGATTGGTACCGTGCTACCGTTTAAGCTAACGGAAGCGCAGCGGCGCGTCGTCAAGGACATCTTTAAGGATTTGCAGTCTGATGCGCCGATGAACCGTTTATTGCAGGGTGATGTCGGCAGTGGAAAGACCATCGTCGCTCTAATTGCCATGCTCGCCGCCATGGAAAGTGGTTATCAAACTGCCCTGATGGCCCCCACCGAGATTCTCGCGGAGCAACACGCGCGCAATATCAAACGCCTGCTTGCAAAGTCTCCCTATCGCGTGGAATTGCTGACGGGCTCGCTGCGTGGGGCTCAAAAGCGAAAGCTACAGGTAGAACTGGCGGCTGGCGAGATCCACGCCATTATCGGCACACACGCCCTGATTCAGGAAGCAGTGACGTTTAAGAACCTCGCGCTGGCGGTGGTAGATGAACAACACCGTTTCGGTGTCATGCAACGCGCCGAATTGCGCGCGCGTGGACTCAACCCCGACGTTCTCGTGATGACGGCCACGCCGATTCCCCGTTCGCTGACAATGACGATTTACGGCGACCTGGATGTGTCTGTGATCGACGAGATGCCGCCAGGACGCACACCCATCGAAACGAAAGTCTTTGGGGAGGAGCAACGCGCCGAGGTCAAGGCGATGATTGCTCAGGAAGTGCGGGCCGGCCGGCAGGTTTACATGGTGTATCCGTTGGTTGAAGAGTCGGAGAAGATGGATCTCAAAGATGCCACGCATAGATATGAGTATTTGCGTGACAAAGTGTTTCCGAAGTTTTCTGTGGGTTTGGTACACGGAAAGATGAAGTCAGCCGAAAAAGAAGACGTGATGCGGCGGTTTGTGGCTGGCGAAATTAACATCCTGGTTTCGACGACAGTGATTGAAGTAGGGGTTGACGTTCCTAATGCCTCGCTAATGATTGTGGAACACGCCGAGCGATTCGGACTATCGCAACTGCATCAACTGCGTGGCCGCGTGGGGCGCGGGGCGAAGAAGAGCTATTGCGTACTCCTGACCACAGACAAGAAAACCAGCGTCGCCAAAGAACGGCTCGGGATAATGGCGCAGACAAACGACGGCTTTCTAATCGCCGAAAAGGATCTCGAGATCCGCGGCCCAGGGGAGTTGCTGGGCACTAAACAGTCAGGCATGCCGGAGTTTCGCATTGGCAATATCGTGCGCGATCAGCGACTTCTTGAAGCTGCGCGGAAGGAAGCAGACTTTTACCTGGGCAAGAGCGAGAAGAATCCGGAGACGGCGAAGCTGGTTAAGCGCGTCAGGGCAGATGCCAGGTTCGGCTTGGCGGCGGTGGGATAATCCGCAGATTACGCAGGCTTCAGACGAAGCAACTAACGGGAATACGATCCACGAAACACACGAAACAACACTAACAATATTTCGTGTTGATTCGCGTAGCTTCTTGGAATGCATTTTTCTGAAGCTATTGGGCCAATTTGTCATCTGCGGAATCTGTCTAATCTGCGGATAGTTTTCGTTTTGAGAATAATCGCTGGAAAATATCGTGGCCGTAATCTAAGGAGCCCGCCCTCGCTCGACGTGCGTCCGACCTCTGATCGTCTGCGCGAAACCTTATTCAATGTCATTGCTCCCAG
>DASQKG010000004.1:0-13526 GCA_035630655.1 Pyrinomonadaceae bacterium | reverse complement strand
AACTGCAACTTAAAAGAGATGAGAATGTTGTCGCCCGACCGTTGAACCTGAACGTCGTCAAAACCATTACCCCGGAAATTAGGGTGCGATGCAGTGAAATCGGCCACGGGAATCCTGACGTAGAAGCGATCACCGCGACGGAAGGCTTCGTAATCCGTCAGTGCTGAATCGGAAAAGACGCTGACTCGAGACCCCTCAGCAAGTTCACCATATTGCAGTGAAGTGATGCGTTTCTGCGAGTTCTTCTGGGCCCAAGAAGGGGTTATGCCGAGATTAACAAGTATCAGAAACACCAATACTATGACGCTCGGACGCCGACGAATTTCTTGAAATGACTTTTTAATGAAGTTGAGTTTCATGGGGCAATAGAGGTGAGGACTGCCCTTCGGATTATGCAATCCCGGGAGTAGCAGTCCAGCGTTTCATATTTCAAGTTCATCCGCCTCTCGAAAGACATCGGCTTCGAATGCAGAAACAACTTCCGCGTCAAATTCAGGTCCCAGGTATGCAACGACCTTATCTGATCCCTCCGTTTCCAACAGAAGGTCGGCTTCCAAGTGGGGATCGTCCATGATTTCATCCTGCGTAAGTCTGCTCTGATCGAGTTTATACATCGCTTCCAGCAGCGCCGTCTTCACAACTTCGCCTATTCCGTCTTTGACGGCCAACTCTCGTAACTGACCAAATGTTTCCGGATGGCCAGTGCAACCTAACAGGTGAACTGCCTTCAGCCGAACATCCATTCTGGGGTGATCTGCTACGGCTTCCAACACCGGCTCATTCATACCTGCTTTCGTCAACAGACAGATGAGCGAGAAGGTTTCATACGCCTGACGATGATCAGCGTAGGTTAGTCGGTCGAGGTTTTGAGAAACAATTCCCGCTTGAATGCAAGCCTTCGCGACGCACGCTAGGGTTTCGTCGTCGCCGGTCTCGATGACGCGGACATAAGCGTCTGCCCGATCGAAACTGAGGCGATTCACAGAGCGAGCAGCTGCCGCCCTAACCTCGCGCGATTCGTCAGCCATCCCGATCAGCACGGTGGCGAAAACTGATTCGTGATTGATTGAGCCCAGGCTTGAAATAGCTAGCGAACGGATCGTTGGCTCAGGGTCATGACGCGCAACTTTCGCAATTGCGTCAACAGCACTCTGAACTCGAAATTGCACCAGAGTCTTCAGTGCTTCAGACCGTTCAGTGATATCGCCGGTTTCAATCGATAGCAAAGCCTGCGCACATTTTTGGTCCTCGGATTCAGCGGGTAAGCTTTCCACCGGAGACGAGGGTTCGAGATGTGTGATCTCCCGAATCGTGTTTCCGACATCACCCGGCCCTAATAGTGAAGAATCAGAGGGCACGGCGTCGAAGAAGTCTAGCCCCTCAACCGAACAGGCGCTGAGTGTGCGGCTTAACAAGGAGCTCGGGACGTCCGGATGCGTTCTGGCAATGTCCAGGAGCGCTCCAATCGCCGAGGGGAGTTTCAACTCGCCAATGCTCATGACCGCTTGATTACGAACGATCGACTCCGAGTCGTAGAGACCTTCCAGCAAGAACGGTAAAGCCATTGGAGATTTGATCTCGCCGAGAGCACGAGCTGCGGAGCTCCTCTCATAAGCGTCAGGCGCGAGAAGCAACGCCGCACATTGGCGAGCCACAAATCCGTATTCCTCCAGCGCTCCGCGCGCTCGGCTCTGGGCCTTTTCATCAAGTTCAGTTGAGTTGACGCCCTTTATGAGCGAAGTTTCAATGGCGCGACGGTCATCGATGGCGCGCGACGCTAATACATCGATTCGATGAGGCTGGCCTAAAACAAGCTTGCCAACCTCTTGGTCTATGCGGTATGCGCCATAGAGTGAAGTCGGGGCCGCTACCGGCATCCGCGCGATCAGGTGGCTCGATGACTTAGCGGGCAGTGCCCTTTCAGCGACTCTAACTAAGCTCTTGCTGCCACTTTGAGTATCAGGCGTGTGGACCTGCGCAGGTTTGGCTTGGTCTACATCCTGCGCGCTGGCATCAGCCGGGGAATTCGTAGCGACAGGCTCCTGTCTGGACCGAATCTTTCGGGAAACCAGAAGTCCAAAAACTCCTAGACCAAACACGATTAGCACACTCGTGCCAGAAAATATCGAGGCCAGGACACTCTCCTCTTCAGATTGGACCTGAATCGGTGGCAGTGCGATGTTAGCTTCAGCCGGAACGATCTGACTGCTGCTTTCTTGCGATGAGTCAGAAACAGGAGGGGACGAGAAGGGTTGTGCTAATGGCTCGCTTTCGGTTTCAGTTGGGCGCGAATTGGCGCCCGCATCTTCAACAGGGGACGAAGGTCTTAATAGAGCAGGATCTGTTTGAACCTTCTTGCCGTTAGGGTCCTCAAAAAGGCTTCTCTCCTCCTGGGAACTCGGTGCCATTCGCATCGTTGGTTCAGGTGGTCGCCCTTCGAGTTTACCGTCGATCACGAGGCTCAATTGGTTGTGCGCCGAACTGACACTGACTCGCGTTCCGGGTCGAGTGTGAGCAACTATTTCAAGGGAGCTTCCAACACGCCGAACCCTCACACCGCGGCCCGGCTTCAGCGCCTCAGTTGAAATTGTATTTGGCAACACGACGTGAAAGCCCTCTTCATCCTGCCAGGTTTGGGCCCTCGCGAGTGAGTTGTCTGCGGCTATCGTTACCAGACTTCCGCTCGCGGAGGTTTGAGATGAAACATTTGAAACCTTGACCGGAACATACATACGTTGAGCATGCGAAACGACTTCGGGGACGCCGGCTATTGCCGCGCAAAATAAGATGGCCCCTATCGCAACGCTAACTCGCGTTAGAGCACGGTCGGTTTTTTCGGCAAGGCAATCTCGTTGAAAACTTTTGAGTCTGAAGTATTTCATGATGAAGGGGCCGGAATCTGAAGGCGGAAGGCCTGACCGGAGTGAGAAGGGAGTTCAAAGTGCGGCTTGAAAACCTATTACAACTGTTAGCTTTGAAGGCCGCTGGCTAAGCGTCGGGCGAGATGACGAAGCGAAAGCTATTGTTCGTCACTAAACTTGTAGCCGATTCCCCAAACAGTAAGAACCATTTGAGGGTTTTCAGGGTTCTCTTCGATTTTGGCTCGCAAGCGATTGATGTGTGAATCAATAGTTCGATCGTAGCCTTCATACGAATAGTCCCAGATTTTTTCGAGGAGGTATTTGCGGGGAAACACCCGACCCGGGTTCGCTGCGAAAAGCCGCAGGAGGTCAAACTCCTTTGGGGTTAGATCTACCTGTCGCTCTCCAATTGTGACTTCTCGTCGCGCCGGATCAATACGAAGTCGGCCTCGAGTGATGGGCGCCTCATCCTTTGCGCCGTCCGCATTTAGTGGAGTTCTACTTCGGCGGAGGACGGATTTGATCCTGGCTTCCAATTCACGCAGGCTGAACGGCTTGGTGATGTAATCATCCGCGCCCATTTCCAAACCAAGCACTTTATCGACGACATCATCTTTTGCGGTCAGCATGAGAATAGGCAAATAGCTGGCCTTCTCTCGAAGCTCTCTGCAAACGGCTAAGCCATCCATTTTGGGCAGCATTAAATCCAAAACCACAGCGTCTGGAGGATCATCCAGTGCCGTTTTCACACCCATCAGCCCATCTTCAACGGTTTTCACGCTATAACCTGCACGAGAGAAGTATTCGCTGATAGCGCTCGAAATGTTTTCATCGTCCTCGACGACAAGAAGGGAGATCTTGCGCTCGCTTGGTTCGGTTGACTGATTGTTGTCCTTGGATTTCTGTCTGTCAGTAGCTGTAATTGTCATCTGAATGACTCAAAGGGAACTGACATGCAGGGGATTGGAGGTCTGGCGCCGTTGGTTGCGAGACCAATCGGGCCAACGAATAGTACAGGACAAGCCTTTTAAACTCAAGCCTAATGTTTTGCTTGGGGTCACGAACGGGCCAAAAAGGGCCATTAATCGGAGCAAAAAGCTTTGCCGCAAATTTACAGCTCTGGAGCGGCCCGGGGGAAACTCTGCGCAATTCGAAATAGTCTGGCATCGTTTGGGTCGGGTCGCCCAGGTAGTTGTCGCGGAAATAGTAGGGACAACACCCGTCGAAGGCTGGGTCTAGTTGCCCGACGTTCTTGAATTTCGAGGAGCTTGAGTAAGAACAAGCGGGTCGATGTTCCCAAGCCGTCTGACAAATTAAAACTTGCGCTTTCTTGACAAAGCTTTTGCGCGCGAGCAGAATTCCCGCTCGCCGTCATTAAGAATTAGCACTCCGAAGTCCTGCGATAGATGCCATCAATATGAGCGCAGCCGCACTCCTACAAAGTTCCCTTCCCGATTTGAAACTGGTGAGACGTGGAAAAGTGCGTGATGTGTACGCTGTCGATTTCGATCATTTCTTGATTGTAGCAACGGACAGAATCTCCGCCTTCGACTGCATACTCCCAACGGCAATACCGCGCAAGGGTGAAGTATTAACGCGACTGTCGCAATTTTGGTTTGAAAAGTTAGGTCACGTTGTTCCAAACCATCTTGTGACTACCGAACTTGCAGAGATGCCGCAGACTGTTCAAAGGCAAGTAGGCATCGGTGGGCGTTCGATGCTGGTCCGCAAGGCGGATGTTTTTCCGTTGGAGTGTGTGGTTAGAGGCTATCTCGTCGGTTCCGGTTGGAAGGATTATCTAAGGACCGGCGAAGTTTGCGGCCATCAACTCCCAGAGAACCTTGAGGAATCTGCTGAACTTTCAAAACCCATCTTCACGCCATCAACAAAGGCCGAGAAAGGCCACGATGAAAATATTACGGAGGATCAAGCCCGCCAAATAGTAGGTGACGATGCCTTCAATAAGCTACGCGATATATCGCTGAGACTCTACAATGAGGCACGAGACTTCGCGCGTAGTACAGGAATAATCATCGCTGACACCAAGTTCGAGTTTGGACGCGACAAGGAAGGCGACATTATTCTCATTGATGAGGTGCTGACTCCAGACTCTTCTCGCTTCTGGCCTGCCGAGAGCTACAGTCCGGGTAAGTCGCAACCCTCCTTTGATAAGCAGTTTGTTCGTGATTATCTGGAAACTCTAGCATGGGACAAGCAGCCACCTGCGCCACCACTGCCTCCCGAGGTGGCGAACGCCACTACAGCCCGCTATCTGGAGGCGTACAGGCTCCTCACTGGTAAAGAACTGTAAGACTCTCGACTCTTGACTTCAGCCTCAACGCGAGGAAATTCGTGAGATGCGCGCTCGACTCGAAGCTCTTATCGAAGAAATGTTAGAGGGACAAATACTCCTGGGCGAGGCGTTAAGCGAATTTGAAAAACTTTACATTAAGAAGGCCCTTGCCAGAAACAAACAAAACCTCTCGAAGACAGCCGCAGCCCTTGGGGTCCACCGAAACACGGTCGCAAAACGCGTAGTCGCCTACCAGAGACACGAACGCCCTCTCGCAAAAGCGAAGGCTGGCTCGCGCTAAGTTACCGCTCCGCACTAACCTAAATCCGCTCCCCGGTTGGTTGACAATACTCTTCAGTCGAATTATTCTTAGCACTCATCTACGCAGAGTGCTAACTTCTCGGATGTCCGGGTTCATAAACCTACTATTTCGTTATGTTACAAGGAAAACTTGAAAGGAGAACGCAAGAAAATGGCGACTAACATTACACCTCTTCATGATCGCGTTATCGTGCGCCGCATCGATGAGGGAGAGCAGGTACGGGGAGGAATTATTATTCCTGATACCGCGAAAGAAAAACCCCAGGAAGGCGAGGTTGTGGCGGTTGGACTGGGCAAATATAAGGAAGATGGAACGAGACAGGCGCTCGATGTGAAGCAAGGCGATCGGGTCCTTTTTGGCAAATACAGCGGTTCGGAAATCAAGATTGATGGTGAAGAGCTGTTGATCATGCGTGAAGATGAAATCCTTGGAATCATCGAACGCGCGGGCGCGGCCACCGGCACCAAGAAGGGCGGCAAGTAGTCGACCAGATTTGGCCGCCTTCTTCATTTCTATTCACATTTTAACATTTCAGGAGAGAGAGAAATGGCAAAGCAAGTAGTTCATGGCGAAGAGTCACGCGCGGCGATTTTGCGCGGGATCAATCAACTCGCCGACGCAGTTAAAATCACCCTCGGCCCAAAGGGGCGCAACGTGGTAATTGACAAAAAGTTTGGCTCACCCACGATAACCAAAGACGGCGTTACAGTCGCGAAGGAAATCGAACTCAAGGACTCACTCGAAAACATGGGCGCGCAGATGGTCCGGGAAGTTGCTTCTAAGACCTCCGATGTCGCTGGTGACGGCACCACAACCGCGACGGTGCTGGCTCAGGCAATCTTCCGCGAAGGGGTCAAGACGGTTGCCGCAGGCGCAAACCCGATGGCGTTGAAAAGAGGAATCGACAAAGCAGTCGAGCGTGCGACTGAAGAGATCAGGCGCCTGGCAAAGCCGGTCAAGGGCGATGCAATCGCACAAGTTGGAACGGTTTCCGCAAACGGCGATACAACCATCGGCAACATCATTGCAGAAGCTATGAACAAGGTGGGGAAAGACGGCGTGATTACGGTCGAAGAGTCGAAGACGATGGACACGTCTCTTGAGGTCGTTGAAGGAATGCAGTTTGACCGCGGTTATCTCAGTCCTTACTTCGTCACCGATCCCGAGCGCATGGAAGCGGTGCTCGAGAATCCCCTGATCCTCATCCACGAGAAGAAGATCAGTTCCATGAAGGACTTGCTGCCATTGCTCGAACAGGTAGCTAAGATGGGCAAACCAATGCTCATCATCGCCGAAGACGTCGAAGGAGAGGCTCTTGCAACGCTGGTGGTTAACAAGCTACGCGGCACGCTCAACATTGCGGCGGTCAAGGCGCCCGGCTTCGGTGATCGTCGCAAGGCGATGCTCGAAGACATCGCGATCCTTACCGGTGGCAAGGTGATCAGCGAAGATCTCGGAATCAAACTCGAGAACGTAAAGCTGGAAGACCTGGGACGCGCGAAGAAGGTGACTATCGACAAAGACAACACGACCATCGTCGAAGGCGCCGGCAAGCAATACGACATCGAGGGCCGCGTCAAGACCCTTCGCGCACAGATTGAAGAGACGTCATCGGATTACGATCGTGAGAAGCTCCAGGAGCGTCTGGCGAAACTCGTAGGCGGTGTCGCTGTGATCAAGGTCGGTGCTGCCACCGAGACGGAAATGAAAGAGAAGAAAGCGCGCGTTGAAGATGCCATGCATGCGACTCGTGCAGCCGTCGAGGAAGGTATCGTTCCAGGGGGTGGCGTTGCGCTGGTCCGGGCTGCTAAGGCGCTTGAGAAGTTTGAAATCAACAAGGCAGGCGAAGGTGATTCTGACGAACAGATTGGCGTCAATATCGTACGCCGCGCTTTAGAAGAGCCACTTCGGCAGATCGTTCAAAACGCGGGCAAGGAAGGCGCAGTGGTTGTAGAGCGCGTTCGTTCGGAAAAGAACGACAGCTTTGGCTTCAACGCGCAAACCGAAACCTACGAGGACCTCGTCAAGGCAGGCGTTATCGATCCGGCAAAGGTCACTCGTACAGCGTTGCAGAACGCAGCTTCAATTGCAGGTCTCATGCTCACGACGGAAGCCATGGTTTCCGAGATTCCTGAAGACGACAAGGGAAGTCCGGCAATGCCGGGAGGCATGGGCGGCATGAGTGGAATGGGAATGTAGTCAGTTCCCTTCCTTTAGTTAAACCAGCGGCTTCGTCTCAGTGAGCGAAGCCGCTTTTTATTTCTTGAAACGAGCCTCGATCACACCTCCCTGATCTACACCATGCGCCCGAGTTAGCTGCGGGTAGGTAGAGTCTTCCGACTTCAGGCGCTTGATGGAGAGCTTGGCTTCAACTTCACGGATGTCTGATTCGTCGCCCTCAATTTCCATGAACAAACCAAACGGCAACTCATCAATCACGATTTCCGTTTTCCCCAGCGCCCACGTCTCACGACGCTTTTCATAAACCAAAGCCGGCATGAATCCCATAGCATCGAGGATCGACGCCATGGCCTCGGGATCCTCCACGCGGGTTTCGTCTTCCTGCTGGTGTTTTATGTCTGAGCGGCTGGGAAACCGCTCCTTGTACGTGAGTATTCCCTGTTTGCCAACTCTGCGCAGTCGCAACACAGAGCGCTCGAAATCCAGAGTTTCACCGGCGTAGAGTGTGTTCTCTTCAAACTCTTCGCGGATCCTCCTGGCCCCAATCGCGGGCAAACGGGACAACACTTCCTCCCGCTGTTTTTGTGTCAGCCGATATTTTTTTTCAATCTCTATGGACACGGCGATACCAATTCGAATGGCAAATTAAGACTGTCTTATCCACCTCATGACTTCAGGGATCGTGGCGCGCTTACCATACATCAACATTCCAATGCGATAAATTCTTGAAGCAAGCCAGAGCAAAAGCACAACTGTCGCTGCACCAATTCCCAGCGAGAGCAGAATCTGCCAGAGCGGCGGTGTCTGGGATACGATGCGCACAATCATGACAATTGGAGCAAAGAAGGGCATCATCGACACCCAAATGGCAAACGACGAATTCGGGGCACGAATCACCGGAAACGCCATATAAAGCCCCGCCATGAGCAAGAAGATCACGGGCATCGCCACTTGTCCACCCTCTTGTGCGGTGCTGACCATGGAACCGATCAGCACGTAGAGGCTGGCATAAATAAAATAACCGAGGACGAAAAACAGGAAGAAATAAACAAAGAACGAACCGGGCAACTGCGGAATGACCACGTCGCCCACGTTCACTCCCTGCGAAGCCAGCATGCCGACGCCATAAACCGACAACAAAGCAAATGCCAGGGTCCAGATTCCTAACTGCGTCAAAGCGACTAGCGAAACGCCAATCAACTTCCCAACCATCAAGGTCGACGAACGAACTGATGAAAATAGAATTTCCGCGATTCGCGTCTCTTTTTCTTCGATGATTGCGCCCAGCACAACTTGGCCATACATCAGGATCGAGATGTAAATAAGGAATGCGATCACAAAGACCATTACAAAACCTGCACCTGTGTCCTTTGCGCCCTCCTGTCCTTTTTCGTTGACGGAATAGGCCACCAGGTCCACCGGCTTCGATAGATTGTCAATGTCGCGTTCTTTCACACCCTGCGCTACCAGCCGTTCCCTTCTAACGGCTCGATTAAGGCGATTCTCGATCTGTCCGCGAGTAATTACGTCGCCAACATTCCGACCGTAGTATGAAGTCTTACTATCGCTGTTCTGCAAAACGTCAGGAGGCACCAGAAGATACCCTTCAAGCTCATCTCTACCGATTCGTGAATTGAGCTCGCGCCGAACTTCGTCGATTGATCTTCCACCCATATCAACCTGTTCGATTTGAAAGTTTCCGCTCATCGACCTTCCTGCCGTCTGAGCTCGCTCCTTTGTGTTGGCATTTAAAGAACCTGCCACACCGGTATTACTTTCATTCTCCGATGATCGATCGTCCCTGAGTAACGAACGACGGATCGATTCGTAAACTTTGGCTCCCTCGGTCTGGTCGACGATCGCGATTCGCGTGTCGCCTCCGGCTTTTATACTGAACAAGAGTCCCGGCACGATCGTGAACACCACGAGCATCAGTGGTCCAAGCACGGTCATAATTACAAAGAACTTCGTGCGCACTCGTTGAATATATTCCCGCTTGATGATGGCCAGGAGTTTCCTCATACAGTCTCCGTGACTTTCTCGATAAAGATATCGTGAAGGCTCGGCTCAATCATTTCGAATTTTTCGATCGACGCGCCGCCGGAAACGAGTCTCGCCAGTAGCTGCTGCGCGCTTGCGCCATCCGCAAGCAAAGCTTCAACGTGATCATTGTGTCGGGCGACGTTGCTAACCAACGATGAGTCGGACAACACTTCATCTCCACCCGTCAGCCGCAAGCCCACGGCGTTGCGGCCAAACCTACTTTTCACTTCGCGTATACTGCCTTCTAAAACTTTCCTCGAGCGATTGATAAGACAGATATCGTCACAAATCTTCTCTGCCACTTCCATCTGGTGAGTTGAAAAGATGATCGTCTTGCCGGCCGCTTTCAGATCGAGAACGATCTCTTTGAGGAGATCGACATTGACCGGATCCAAACCGGAGAAGGGCTCGTCGAGAATCAGCAAGTCCGGTTCGTGAATCACCGAAGTGATGAACTGGATCTTCTGCTGCATCCCTTTGGAAAGATCGCTCGCTTTCTTATTCTTCCACTCAGTCAGCTTCAACCGCTCCAGCCAGCGATCGGCACGTTTCTCAGCTTCCTTGGTTTCGATGCTCTTCAACTCGGCGAAAAACCTGAGCTGATCGCCAACCTTCATCTTCTTGTATAGGCCGCGTTCTTCGGGAAGGTATCCGATTCGGTCCTGCAATTCAGGAGTAACCTGTTGGCCGAACAGAAAAATCCGCCCCGTATCGGGGGCCGTGATATTCACAATCATTCGGATAGTGGTGGTCTTTCCGGCGCCATTGGGACCGATCAGTCCGAAGATTCTGCCGGCATGAACCTCCAGGCTGAGATCGTTAACGGCGGTGAACTCGCCGAAACTTTTCGTGATGTGGTCGATTACGACGGTAGCTGAGTCATTCCTCATCTGTTTGTGATGCAACGGTTCCGAGATTCCAACTCTGCTTAGTTTTGTTCAAGCTACTACGCAAAATGGCGCGTGAATGTTTTATCAGTTAGGGTTTGGTCAGGACAAATGCCATAGGTTGGCGCGGCTAATTCGTATATTATCTCTCCGACAAAAGAAGTTTCGTTTCCTGGCTGCGCAAGCGTCTCCCCAGAACTTGCTCTGAACTGTCTGCTCACAAACGCAGTCTCTTTTAATGATAAGTGGAACCAACATCAAGGCTCTGATCTGCCTGCTACTTTCGGCCGGAATGTCGTTGGCTCAAACCCCAGGACAAACCTCGCGACAGGACCAACCCGAAGTCTTAAGAGTTTTCACTGAATTGGTTCAGACGGACGTGATGGTCTTCGACAAGGGAGGGAAATTCGTAAAGGGCCTGACAAGAGAAAACTTCGAACTCAAAATTGACGGGAAACCTAAGCCCATAGAATTTTTTGAAACCGTTACTGCCGGAAGTATCAATGAAGAATCGCTACTACAGGCTGCGCGTGGCGCCTCGTCCGGATCGAACACTGCTGCAGGTTCGAAGCCGCTTGATCGCGGTCGGGCAGTGTTCTTTTATGTGGATGATGTGCATCTCGATCTCGGCGGTATCAAGGAAAGTAAAAAAGTAATCACTCACTTTATCGAAAGCGAGATTGGCCAAAACGACGAGGCAGCAATTGCGTCAACCAGCGGGCAGATAGGTTTCCTCCAACAGCTTACTGACAACAGAAGCGTACTTCGTGCCGCCCTCGAACGCCTGAAGTATCGTCCCTATATCGTTGCGGATACGTTCGACCCGCGGATGACGGAATACCACGCCCTAATGATTGACGGTGGCGAGCTCGAGATATTCGAGTACTTTGTCGTTGAGACTATGAGACGACATCCAGGACTCCAGCGCGGCCACGCCGAGATCCAGGTTCGTAGCCGCGCTCGCGCGATATTACAACAAGGCGCCGTGGCTACCATCAATACCCTCAACGGCCTTGAAGGACTTGTTCGTTCGGTTAACAAACAGCCGGGACGCAAACTAGTGTTCTTTATCTCCGGCGGGTTTTTTCTCGATACTCGCAATTCAGACTCAATGGACCGGCTGCGACGCATTACCAGCGCCGCGGCACGCAGCGGTGTGGTTATATATTCCATGGACGCAAGGGGGCTGGCCGTTACGTCAGCCGATGCCTCTCAGCCGGCGATGTTCGATCCCACCGGGCGCCTTCAGCGAGCGGCGGGAGGCGAACTGCATGCATCGCAGGACATAATGAACGCTCTTGCAAAAGACACCGGAGGTAAGACCGTCTTCAATACAAACGCGCTCACTCCCGGACTGGGGCGCGCTCTGAAGGACACCTCCACCTATTATTTGCTGGCCTGGAAACCCGAGCGCGAGGTTGAGGCCAGGAAGTTTCGCCGGATAGAAGTGCGGGTCACCGGACGGCCCGAACTCACGGTACAAGTGCGACGCGGCTACTTCGACATAGAACCGGAACAGCCTGTCGCAAAAGCCAAGAAGACGGAGGCTAAGCCTTCTGAAAAATCGCCCGTGCTTGAACTGCGCAAGATAATCGCTGAGCCATATCCCAACCGCGATCTCCCTGTCTCGCTCGGCCTGAACTACATCGACACACCTTCAAGGGGCGTAATGTTGTCGGCAGCAATGGAAATGCCGAGCGAACTTCTTTCATTTTCAACTATTGATGCAAAGCGGACCGCGGTCGTCAACCTGGCCGGCACTGTTTATAACGATCGCGGGCAGGTTGGGGCGTTCTTTAATAATCAGCTGAAAATTGAGGCGCCGTCGGATGCAACGACCAACAATCGAGACGGTGTGATTTACAACTATAACGTCTTACTCAAACCGGGACTCTATCAAGTGAGAGTCGGGGCACGGGATGAGAAAAGTGGTCGCGCAGGTAGCGCCCATGGTTGGATTGAAATTCCCGATTTGTCTGCGGGTCAATTCGCGTTAAGCAGTTTACTTGTCGGATCACGCGAGATTGAACCTGTTAGCAATGCTTCGTTGGCAATTAGGGCGATGGGTGCGGTTAACCTAAGCGTGGCCCGGCGTTTTACAAGTGAAGAGTATCTTCGCTTCGTGATTTTCATTTACAACAGTGCACTCTCGCCGAATGATTCAAAACCCGACCTTGCTGTTCAGGTGCAGGTAGTCCGGGACCAGCAGCCCGTGGTAACGGCGCCTCTGAAAAAAATCTCTACAGAAGGGATTGATGATCTAAAGCGTGTTCCTTATGCCGCCGAGATTTCGCTGAAAGGCCTGCCTTCCGGGCGTTACCAGTTGCAGGTATCGGTGGTAGATCGCATCTCCAAGCGCAGCGCCTCACAACTAACTCGCTTCGACATTAAGTAGCATCCTTGGTCAATCCCTGGAAACCAACTAAAGAACAACTCGTCGCCGCAGCGGAAAAAACTGTTCCGGACGTGATTGCGCCGCGATTGAAAGTACTCTTCTCGGGAATCAATCCGGGCCTTTACACAGCAGCGGTAGGACACCACTTTGCGCGACCCGGCAATCGCTTCTGGCCGGCACTTTATGCAGCCGGGTTCACAAAACAACTGCTGTCACCTTTCGATGAGCGTTCGCTGCTTAAAACCGGATACGGGATAACTAACGTGGTGCAGCGTGCCACCGCAACGGCTGACCAATTGACGCGAGCAGAACTTCGCGAGGGTTGCGACCAGCTGACCGCGAAGGTGCGCCGCTACAAGCCTGCATTTCTCGCGATCCTTGGACTAGGCGCTTACCGAGTTGCGTGGGAACGACCGAAAGCCGTGATCGGAAGGCAGGAAGAGATGATTGGTGAGACTGCTATATGGGTGTTACCAAATCCGAGCGGGTTAAACGCGCACTATCAGGCTGGCCAACTCGCACAGCTTTTTTCAGAACTGAAATC
>DASQKG010000003.1:0-5168 GCA_035630655.1 Pyrinomonadaceae bacterium | reverse complement strand
AACAGCACCGCATCGCCAAACCCTGGGTTTGGCAACTCGCAAAGCATTCGTTTTGTCTTCGCTTCGCGGATGCTCAGCAATCCGCCCTGGTAAGGCTCTGTATTCAGGTTGATTGAGACGGCGAGAAGGCGCGTCCCGTTTATATCCGTATGCCACCCGGTAAGAATTTGGTAAGGCTCTTGATACTTGCTATGGTCGGCATGATCATTAGCTCCGGGAACGATCCGGTAGATACGACCCCGAAGAGATCCAATGTGACCACAGTCAGTTATCCGTTCTATTATCCGGAAGAAGTGGTCATTGTTAAGCAGTAGTATCAGAGCGCTGTCGCTAACGTTGAATTCCGGATAAATGCTTGCGGACTTTCCCTCGAGGTTACTGGCCGCGAGTTGCTGTTGGATCATATCCCACAACTCGCGATCCAAAATGGATGGGAAGCGAATCCAATCGTTCTGTTCAAAGTGATCGCGTGCTGCCTCTATATCGGCGTCTGAACCAGAAAAGACCATTCCTGATCTGGTTAGTTGAAACATGGTGTTCATTTTATTTAATGCCCGGACGGCAGAGGCCAATCAATCGATAAACTTCTGGAACCATAACTCCAGCATCAAGAGAGTCCAGAGCTGGTGAGAATAATCTCTCTCACCACGCGCGTGCAATTCCACCATTTGTCTGACTACCTCAGGTTTGAACAACTCGCGTTTCAGGGCCCTCTCGGAGAGAACGGTCTCGCGCAGGAACGGCTGGAGCCCTCCGCGGAACCAGTGGCCTATCGGTACACCAAAGCCCATTTTTTTTCGTTCGAGGTTCTCAGCCGGCAGCAACTTCTTTAGCATGCGCTTCAAGAGATATTTCGTGGTAAACCCACGCAGCTTCAGTTTCTCGGGCAAGCTCGCCGCAAACTCGATCACGTGGTGGTCAAGAAAAGGTGATCTGGCCTCTAGCGAAACGGCCATGCTCGCGATGTCCACTTTCACGAGCAAATCGTTGGGCAGGTACGTCATGATGTCCGCATGCAAAGCCGCGTCGATGATTCCGGATCCATTGGCACTGACAAACCATGGGGCAAGCAGCCTGGACACCGCGATGTTTTGTGTCTCCCGCGCAAAGCTATCGGAATATAAATCGTTCTTTGCTTCCGGATTGAAGACGCTTACCCACTGAAGATAGCGGTCCACTTTTGGTAACGACGCCGCTTGAATGAACCGCTTCACATCTCTGGCCCGGCTGCGTTTGGTTTCAGACGAAGGTATTAACCCGATCGCCTGTTGGACCACGCCTTTGCGCAATAATTCAGGTATGCGGTGATATCTCTCCGCAAGCTGCATGGCTGCATAGCGTTCATAACCGGCAAATGATTCGTCTCCCCCGTCACCGTTTAAAGCGACGGTTACATGTTTACGGGTCTCGCGAGCAACATAATAAGTCGGGATAGCGGAGGAGTCTGCGTATGGTTCTCCATAATGCTCAACCAGGGTTGGCAGAATTTCCATCGCGTCCAGCCGCACCACAAACTCGTGATGGTCGGCGCCCACGTGTTGAGCCACTCTGCGCGCGTGATGCAGTTCGCTGAAGTCCTGTTCTTCAAACCCGATCGAAAATGTTTTAACAGGTTCGCTGGATTCCTCGCTCATCAATGCAACAACCGCACTGGAGTCAATCCCGCCGGAAAGAAAAGCTCCCAGGGGCACTTCAGACATCAAACGCACCTTGACCGCGTCACGCAGAATTTTGATTGCCTGCTGGCCGGCTTCGTGCTCATCAATATCAATCTTCCTGGTGAAGTCAGGTTGCCAGTACCGTTGAATCCTTATCTCACCTTTTCGCCAACTCAAACTGTGCCCCGGTTCCAACTTCCTGATTGCTTTATAAGCAGTCATCGGAGCAGGAACGCACATGAAAGAGAGATAGTGGTGAATCGCCTCGTGGTCTATGTCGCGGCTGATGTCAGGATGCAACAACAAAGCACTGAACTCGGATCCGAAGATCAGCTGGCCATTGACTTGGGCGTAGAGAATGGGCTTTTTGCCGACGCGGTCGCGTGCCAGGAACAATTCCTGATTGGGCTCATTCCATATCGCAAAGGCAAACATACCGCGGAGATGATTAGGGCAATCGGCGCCGTATTGATCGTAGGCGTGAACGATCGCTTCCGTGTCGCTGTTTGTGTAAAACGTGTGGCCGAGTTTTTCGAGTTTGTCCCGCAGTTCGCGATAGTTGTAGATCTCGCCATTGAAAACGATCCAGGCGGAGCGATCCTGGTTATGAATCGGTTGCTGGCCTCCGGCGACATCGATAATCGACAGACGTCGCATACCGAGTCCAACATGCTCGTTAAAATAGAAGCCATCGTCATCAGGTCCACGGTGCCGAATGGCCGAACACATTCGAGACACGAGTGCCTGATCGATTGGCTTATTGTCGCTGCGAACTATGCCTACTATTCCACACATAGAATTTATCTTGGGAAACGTAGTTGATCAGCGTGTCACAAATCAAGCGGCCAAGCTGTCGTCGGCCAGGCACCGCCCGAATTGAAACGCAAGGATAGTGTCTTATGAACGCCAAAGCCTCGCGAAGCGATTTCATTAGCACCGTGGCTTTAGCCCGGTGACTAAGATGCGCCCATGATCCTTTAACCGTTTCTAACGGTTTATAGCGTTCATGCCCAATGAAAACCGTTGAAACGGCATCAATATACTTGGCTCAGCAGCCGGGGAGGTGTATCATGGTGCCGCTTTTAATCCGAGGCAGGACGGAGATCGTGAGAGTGTCGCGTGACGCCGCCAGGATACCCGCTAGATCGCTTCGGAATCTTGCGTCTCGGAGCGTGCTCAATGCCTGACTTCACTTATCCGGCGATCCTTGATTTGTTTCCTCAGCACATTGCTGAGGGCAGAAACCTTAGCGCCTCATTTCTGATTTGGTACTTAGAGAACTACTACAACCTTGATGCACAAGAAGCAACGGATTGTGTCTGTGATCGTCGGGGCGATAAAGGCGTTGACGGAATTTTTGTGAACGACAACGACAGAACGATTACTATTTTTCAGGCTACGATTATTCAGAATGAAACCGATCAGCAAGTACGACGAATTGGTGATAAGGCAATCCGCGAGTTTGATGGCACAGTGAATCAGTTCGCGACTCCAGAATCGATACAAGCCGTATTAGATTCGGGGCTACCTTCAGAACTAGCAAATCTAATAAACAAGTCTGACCTCAAGAACAAGATCGAGACGCATGAGCTACTAGGAGAGTTTTTGTGCAACATCGATCAAGATGCGAATGCTGATGGTGCACAAGCCGCGCTTCCACGAATTTCATTTCTCGGCAAGACGGTTCTAAGTGACACCTATATTTCAGATAGTCGCGATGTTCCCGTACATACACCCGCAATGTTTGACGTGAGCGGATACACTGTTACGAAATACGAACCGGACGGTGAAACTACGGCATTAATCGCTCCAGTAAAAGGCACAGAGCTAGTCGCTCTCGATGGCATCGCTAATCAATCAATCTATATTTACAACGTGCGAGGGCCGCTGGGGAAAACAGGTGTTAATAAAGGTATTCGCAAGTCCATTCAGAACAAAGCATCACACAAGCAGTTCCCGCTCTTCCATAACGGGATAACGTTTATCGCCAAAGAACTCAAATATGAAAACGACACCATCAGGATTGAAGATTACTTTGTCGTCAACGGATGTCAGAGTCTAACAGCCCTTTACAATAATAGAGCGGACATAACTAATGACCTTCGGATTCTTGCCAAGTTTATTGAGTTAGAACCTGCGTCCGACCTCGCAAAAACCGTGACGCGATTTTCAAACAACCAAAATGAAGTAAAAGAACGTGACTTTGTAGCCAATGACCCGAAGCAAATACGACTACAGAATCAGTTTAATGATCTGTATCGCGGCGAATACTTCTTCGACATTAAAGAGGGTGATACGAAGTTGCCGGGCGTTGTTATTCGCAACGATGACGCAGGGTTATTGCTTCGCGCCTTTGACAAAAAAGAACCTTGGGCAACGCATCGCAAATCAGAAGTGGTCGATCTGAACAAACAGTATTCAGCAATCTTTGTGCGTACCGAGGTTAGGGCTGACCGGATCGTGTTGTGTTGGGTAATTGGTGAGGTTGTGAGCGCAGCGTTACCCCAACTTACTAACGAATTGGTTAGAAAATACAACCTCACTAAGTACGTGATTGTCTATATCGTGAGAACGATTCTAGAGACGGACGATCTCTTTCAAGAAATTACTCAATACCCGGAACGGTTTGTCCGTAGTAAGACTGACCGCGAGTGGTTCCGACATTGTATTGAAGGGATCGTAGCGGAAACAGTTATTGATCTTAACGCCGAGCTTGATGGCTACGGCGAGGATTTTGATTATCGCGATAAATTGCGAGACGAAGCGTGGGTCAAAGACTTAACCCGCACCTTGGTAGCAGACCGCCTAAAGCTTGTTCTCAGAAAACGTATACCCTCGTTTAGCGAAGTATGGAAAGTAAAACCATGAAACACTCAAAAGCATTTGAGGCGTTCACAAACCAAAGGAATAACCGGCGAGAGCGGCAGTAGTCCTCACCCTTTTGGGATACTGCCGCCCTCTAAGGGAGCGCGACCGTCAGATTGGCCGCCACCTTCACTGACGGGGAGTGGCGCTCACCCATGTTAAGATCGAAAACGAACTATGAATTATCTAAGAGGTAAAACTGGCTAATGCCGCCCGCCCGGATGCAAGGCGTCCGGGTGACTCGAACGGCAACAGGTATTCTATGGGCAATTGCCCACAGAGACAAGGGAGCAGCCTCCATCCCATCAGGAGGCGCAGACTGATGGGATCGGCGAAGCGCCTTAAGCCTAAATTCTTGGGCAAGAAGTTGCGTATTCTGCGCCTAGATATTCTAGGTTTGTCGCAGACTGAAATGAGTAAGGCGTTAGGCTTAAAAGTGGATTACAGCGCGGTGTCCGGTTATGAGCGCGGTAAGCGTGAGCCGCCTTTACCGATCCTTTTGAAATATGCGCGGTTAGGCAAGGTCACGATGGAGCAATTAGTAGATGACAAACTGAAACTGCCAAAGTGAGGAAGCGAGATGAAACATTCAGGCGAATACGACGCTTTCACGAAGTTAGTTGATCGCGTGTTAGCAGTTCCGCA
>DASQKG010000002.1:0-2752 GCA_035630655.1 Pyrinomonadaceae bacterium | reverse complement strand
GTTTGATTACTCTTACAACCACTGAGGAGGATCTCCTTCATTTTCGATTCGGGAAATTTCTCTTTTGACTTCGCACCGTCACGAAGTTGAGCCGTCGACAACGACCTGCCTCCCCAAACACGAGGATCGAGGTGGCGACTGCGACGGTACTCCCCAGGCAAAACTCGCGTTACTGAACCGGAGTGACAGGAGTCGGAAATCACCGTGAGCATTACTTGCTTCGGGATGCCGGTAAACAACTCTCGCAATTCATCATCAAGAAGCAAATTCGAATCGGTATCGTGAGGGCAGATCGCTTCATCATAGGCCGGCTCATCGCCATCTGAGTCGGCGTCATAGGTGCCATGCGACGCGTTAGTGAAGACGAGCACATCCCCGGCCTTGGCGCCTTTCAAAAGGCCCTTGATGCCTTTAATGATGTTGGCTTTGGTAGCGTTAGCGTCGAGCAACTGCTTGACGTCGGTAAACTCGAAATTCTTTTTGAGCAACCTGGCCCAGTCGTTTGCGTCGTTGAGACATCCTTTTAAGTCATTGGCTTCGCCAAAGGGATAGTTGTTGATCCCCACGCAGAGTGCTTTTTTAGTCATATGTTTTTCCTTTGAGGTGCTTGATGGCCAAGCAATAGTTTTGAGGTTGCTGTCGAATGAGAACGGCGGGACGATATTACGCGCAGCCAGGAAAAGTCAAGATTTCCAACGCGTCGCCATTTCGACCCTCTTTTTGTCTGCCGTTTAGAGGGGGCACTTGTGTCCGGTTGCGGACAAGTCCGCCACCTAAACGGCATAGGCGGAGCTGTGCTCAGGGGCGATACGATTGCTACCACCAGCCTAATATCTTCCACCAGATCAATCCGAACACCGTCCAGATAAGTATATTGGTTACCGAAGCGACGAATCCGAGATACCACCAGGTGCGTTGCTTGACGTAACCTCCGCCAAACCAGATAGGTGCGGGCGTTGTGCCATAGTGGGTCAGAGAAGCGCTGAGATTCGAAAAGTAAGCCAGCATCAGCACTGCCAGGACGGGAGGCGCGCCGGCGGCGATGATCACAACCAAGAAGGGGATGTACATCGCAGAGACGTGCGCGGTGATCGAAGCGAAGCCGTAGTGCGCGTAAAAATAGACAAGGAGCAAAACAGCCAACGCAGCTGCCCAATGCCAACCGATGGTGAATCCGGCAGCAGATTCAGCAAAACGTTTGGTGATTCCTGTTTCGCCCAAAGCCTCCGCCATCCGCACCAGACCGCCATACCAGATGAAGACGTCCCACGCGCCGCGTTCTGTGATTACGTCTTCCCAGGAAAGCACACCGGTCAGCAGCAGCACGCAGATGCCGACCATCGCGACTACCGCGTAGTTGATCCCGTGAAACGCCGTTGTCATCCAGAGTATGGCGACCAGCGCGAAGACGAACAACATTAGCTTCTCGTGGTGCGAAGTGCGCCCCATCTCGGTCAGTTCGCGACGGGCAAAAGCCGCTGCTTCAGGTGTTCGCTTAATTACAGGCGGGAACAACTTGTAGATGATGGACGGCACGACTGCCAGCGAGACGAGTCCGGGTACAATCGCGCCAATCGCCCAGCGCGCGTAGGTAAGATCAACCCCGGCCGTCTCCAACGCAAACTTGGCGATGATTACGTTCGACGCTTGCCCGGTGAGAAACATCGCACAGATGATCACGTCACACTGGTAGAGAAGCGTTGTCAGGAAAGCGCCGAGACGTCGGGCGGTTGGCCCAGGACGCGAATCGTATGTCTCGGCAATGGATTTAGCTACGGGGAAAATAATGCCGCCTGAACGAGCGCCGGTCGATGGAATGATCATCGCCAGCAACATGTCAGTGGAAATTAGCGCATAACCCAGGCCCAGTGAACGTTGTCCGATCGCTCTAATGAACAGCAGTGCGATACGTCGTCCCAACCCTGTTTTGATCATTCCGCGCGAGATGAAGAACGCCGCGAGCACCAGCCATACAATTGGATCGGCATACCCCCGTAACGCTTCCGCCGGAGACAGCGTGCCGGTGAGCATAATCGCGGTCACGCCGAGCAGAACGATGGCGCCTCCGGGAATTGGGCGAACAATCGCCCCGACGATCGTCGCAACGAAGATCGCCAGCAGTCTCCACGATTGAGGCGTTATTCCTTCGGGTGCCGGCAGCAGGAGAATAACGAGTGCGGACCCGATCACCAGCGCCCACTTCAATGCGCGCATGCGAAACGATTCTCCGTCGTCAGAAGCTGGCGGTGTGATTTCAGGGTTGAAGAGAGTGGCCGAGGGCGGGGGAATGGCGTTATCAGTCATCCTATGTTTTGGTTTATCGGACAGACTTAAACACTGTTCTTGCTTTTCCTAACGGGCAGTAGCCCGACCGTTAGGGAGGGCGTTAGATGGAAGACCTATGCGCCTTCCCTAACGGTCGGGCTACTGCGCGGTTCTAATAGCCCCGGGAATTTATCACATCGATGCAGATCGCGGCGGGACTATTAATGATTGGGTACTCATGCAGGCTGACGAATTACAGAACCCAGCGCGGATAGCGCGGGATGCTGGAGGCGGCAAGCATTTACAAAGGCTTAATGGATTATGTTGAGTAGCAGAAAGTATCCCGCGCTATCGAGGCTGTGTGAAAACTGAAGGTACGAGTGAATAACGCTGAAAGCGTTCGCTAGCTCCAGCCCAGGGTTGCGCTTTGGCAACCCTGGGAAAGAGGCATTCATTTTTAGAAGACGCAACTCTGAAGGAGTTGCGT
>DASQKG010000001.1:0-39934 GCA_035630655.1 Pyrinomonadaceae bacterium | reverse complement strand
CGTCGTCCAGCGTTGTAAAAGGCGCTTGCTGGCGGGGTGCATCTTTCGAGAGAACGCCCGCAAACAGCGCTACGGGCGTGTGACAGCTTTCGCAGTGACGTGTGAATTCAATGCCTCGTGTGCGCAGTAAAATGTCGACACTTTCGCGATAGAAAGGCTCACGTGCGGCATTGCGATGTAGAGATTGGGACCAGGCGGCGTGAGTGTCCTGATGGCATCCGATGCAACGGCTAGCGGGGAAGAATTGATCGACGGGGATCAGGCCACCATCCTCAGTGCGCGCGTTTGAAGGGCTAAAGGGCTCCTTTGGCGCGGGCGGAATGGGGCGCTCCTTCAGACGGTCAGTAGAAGCGCTGCCGATCCATCCGGTCAAACACAGCGCTGCCAGGATGGGCAGGAGGCATGCAGCCTGAAACCTAATACGCTTGAACAATCTGGCTCCTGGGGGAGGAAGCGCAAGACTTGCGGATTATTATGTGTAAGACGACTACGTTCCCATGCGAGTTTGGGCGCGTAGAAATCGTCTCGGACTTGTGTACGGAACTTAGATCAAGACACCGAAGTTATCCAGATACAGTCAGTGAGTTGTAGCTAGAGGCTTACTATCAATGAGAGGAGTATCTGATTCTGACGGCTATTTTTCTAGACTAACCGACGTGAAAAAGTGGGATGTGTTTCCTCAAGACTTCCCAGCGGGAGAATATTCGACTGAGTTAACGGCGGACACCCTATGGCACGAGTTAGCATCTTGTCAAGATTTTTTCTTGCTTAAGAAAAATAAAAATTAGAACTCGTCCATGGCTTTAGCAAAAGAAAAACCAGTTTGTGCAGCAGGGCTCGGAACCAGGTTACTTTCTGAAGGCCCGCACATAACTCACGAGTGTTTTGATTTGCTGTTGGGTTAGTTTCTTGCCGAATCCCGGCATCTGACTGCGGCCGTGGGTAACGGAATAGACCAGACCCTGATCCTCGAATTGTTTATGCCACTGGGAGTCAGTGAAATCCGGTACCCCGGCAATCTTTCCTTGAACAGTTTCCCCGGCTCCATCTGCTCCGTGACACTTGGCGCAGTGTTGCTTGAATAGTTTCCGGGCCTCCTTGTTTCTGATCGGACGCATTTGTGTCTGCACATCCCGGTTCGATGAAGGTTTCCCATGAATAATCAGAACGCTCAGAGAGCAGAACATCGAGAATACAAACGCGAGCATCAAAGCCTTGCAGGCGGGGATTCGGTATCGATTTTCGAGCACTTCTTTTTCCCTTGGTTTCTCCCCTTGTTTCTCCATTGCGCAGAGATTAATCGAATCCATCACGATCCACAAAACCACACGTTACTTGGAATTGTGTCCGGGAAATTGATCGAAGGAGTGCGGACCGTTACTGAACGATCCCCGAAATGACGCGAACCGGCACGAAACGTCCTCGCATGTCGCTTCACCTGCGGAAATCGCAAACGCTTCGTCGCACTCATGATATTCAGAAGAGAGTCTTGATATTGTCAGCCCTGACTGATGAGGGGGTCATTACCGACTAAGAATCAACGATATTCTCAACAAATTCGATTGCAATAGGCTGAGCTACAGAGTTAACTCCGTAGCGCTGGTCCAATGTCAAAACGATGATCGCCTGTAAGCTCTTGAAATGATTGGTGCCGAGGGCGGGAGTCGAACCCGCACGTCCTTACGGACAACGGATTTTAAGTCCGTAGCGTCTGCCATTCCGCCACCCCGGCATATGCAGGAAAATAGCACGGCTTGTAACGGGCGAACAAACACTGGTAGGACATGGCATGATGCAGTTTCGCTGATCAATTACAAAACGAGAGCGCGGTAGCGCGGGATGCCAGAGGCAGCGAGCATTATGAAGGTCGAACTGTTTATGTTAAGTAGCCTCAAGGATCCCGCGCTACCGCGCTCTCGTTCTGTAAAGCTTCCGAATCAAGCCTCATCAGTACCCGCGGGACACGTTTCTTGCGTGTTAGTTAATTAGCTCATGAAAGATCGTTACGGTTTCCAACCTAGCGTCTTCATTTCGATCCCTGTCCGTTTAGAGTGCGGACTTGTCCGCCCCGCCGGGCACAAGTGCCCTAACTAAACTGAAGGGTAGGCACTGATCGCGCGGACGTGTAGAATCATCTCGAACAACAATCCCTAAATTGTCGTCAATGGTTTGCCCAGCCTATGACCGAAGAAAAAGAAGTACTCCTCAAACACCTTCAAAAGAAGGGGCTCAAGCGCACTGCCCAGCGCGATTTGATTCTGGATATCTTCCTCCGCACCGAAGAACATCTCTCCAGCGAAGACCTCTACCGCCTGGTCCAGAAAGAAGACGCGAGCATTGGACAGACGACCGTCTATCGCACGCTGAAGCTCCTGTCAGAAGCCGGGCTCGCGCGCGAGGTCCGCTTTGGAGATAACCGCACTCACTACGAACATAACTACAAGCATCAACACCACGATCATATGATCTGTTCTAAGTGTGGCCGAATCATCGAGTTCTTTTCCGCTGAGCTCGAAGGGATTCAGGACGCGATGGCTGCGAAGCATAAGTTTCAAATAACGCAGCACCTGCTCCGCATCATCGGAATCTGCGCCGACTGTCGCCGCGCAATGAAAGAAGCCGGAAAAGAAGAGCCGCCACCACGCGCTCGTGCGAAGCAGGCAATTGCACGGGTTCGCTGACAACATCGTAAATCAACTGTTAGTTTGCTTCGCTCGTCGCCTCCAAGTCTGAGGTAGCGCACGTGGAAGCAAACTAACAGTTTGCTATACATTAGACGTAGCCCATTTTGCCTTTTGACTCCCATACGGTGTAACTTGCGTTTAATGTCGAAGATCGAAACGGATTCCTTGAGCCGCGACTTGCTGACCAAGAGCGCAACTATGCTTTCATTGCTGGTTCTTTCCGTCTTTCTGACGGGGTGTCCAAAAAACGATAAGCCTGAACAACCTCGCGTTGGTGTCACACAGAGTTCACCAACCCCGGCTAATCCGCCCGTCGTTCCCGCCGCAGTTGCCTTTAATGGCGAGCGGGCTATGGACTACGCGCGAAAGCAAGTGGAAATAGGTCCTCGGCCTCCCGGCACACCGGCGGCGGTGAAGACGCGCCAATACATCATCGACAATCTGAAGAGTTTCGGTTTCGCGGTAACTACGGATGAGTTCACAGCATCCACCCCGGTTGGTCCAAGGAAGATGGCTAATATCACGGGTGAGCTTGCCGGCGAGTCGAAAGACGTGATTATTATCGCCAGTCACTACGACACAAAACTCTATAAGGACATGCACTTTGTTGGCGCCAACGATCCTGCAGCTTCTGTGGGATCGGTGATGGAGATCGGGAGAGTGTTGGGCGCAACACAACAGAAACCGGCGTTTACCTACCGGCTGGTTTTCTTCGATGGTGAGGAAAGTTTCTGCGAAGGATGGGACGAATGTAGCAAGCCCGGGTCGCCTGACAATACCTATGGCAGCCGCCGGTATGTCGCCCAGCTCAAGAAGAACAACGAGATGGCACGCGTGCGTGCGCTGATCTTGCTGGACATGATGGGTTACACCAACCTCGAGCTGGGACGCGACACTTTAAGCACACGCTGGTTGCAGGACATCATCTGGCAAACGGGTCGCGACTTGGGCCATGGAAAGATTTTTGTAGAACGTCCTGAAGGTGTCGGCGGAGACGATCATGAACCGTTTCTTCGCGCGGGGATTGATGCAGTAGACATCATTCAACTCAACGGCTATCCCTTTTGGCACACACCTCAGGACACGCTCGACAAGATCTCCGGGCAAAGCATGAAGACCGTGGGCGACGCGGTTATAAACAGCCTGCCACGTGTAGAAAAATATCTTCAGAGCAAAGGCCGCAAGTGACAGAGATGCCGGGAAGAGCGAAGAGCCAAGACTGAGAATCTCTAAACTCGACACCTGACACCCGACACCCGATACCCGAGTTTATGCCCGCTGAAAACAAACGCATCGCCGTGGTACCGGGCGACGGAATCGGTCCCGAAGTAATTGCCCAGGCGGTTCGCGTGCTCGAGTGTGTAAAGGAAACGCACGACGTAACGCTTGAACTGGTCCACTTCGACTGGGGGGCGGACAAGTTTCTGCGCGAAGGTGTCACGCTTCCCACAGGCGCGCTCGACAATTTAACTAACGAGTTTGACGCGATTCTGGCCGGCGCCTTTGGTGATCCGCGTGTTCCTTCAAACCAACATGCCGAAGACATCCTCCTGGGTATGCGACGTGGTCTGGATCTGTATATCAATCTGCGACCAGTTAAGTTACTCGATCCGCGGCTCACACCTTTGCGCAATCCTCGAAAGATCGACTTTGTAGTCTTTCGAGAAAACACCGAAGGGGCTTACTGCGGCGCCGGCGGCTTTCTAAAGAAGGGAACCGCGGACGAAGTCGCGACCCAGGAGGAATTGAACACTCGCCGTGGAGTCGAGAGAATTATCCTGGCGGCGTTTGAATATGCACGCGCCAATGGACGAAGGAAAGTCACGATGGCTGACAAGTCGAATGTCCAACGCTTTGGCGGCGACTTATGGCAACGCGTGTTTAAGGAAGTGGCGGCCGACTATCCAGAAATTGAGGCGAATCATCAGTACGTCGACGCGATGGCCATGTTCATGGTGCTCGACCCGGGGCAATACGATGTCATAGTTAGTAACAATCTGTTTGGCGACATCCTCACGGACCTTGGCGCAGCGATTCAGGGCGGGCTCGGCTTGGCTGCTTCCGGCAACATTCATCCCGGTCGCGTATCTTTGTTTGAGCCGGTCCATGGTAGCGCGCCTGCGCTTGCGGGAAAGGGAATTGCGAATCCGGTTGGCGCTATTCTGACCTCAGCCATGATGTTAGAATATCTCGGAAATAAACCAGCCAGCGAAGCTATTGAGAAAGCCGTCAGCGAGGCGATTGCTCAAGACGAGACGACTCCCGATCTCGGTGGAAGTTTATCAACTGAAGAAGTCGGGACCGCGGTCTGCCGCAGATTAACCGGCGTATGATTTCAATTACCGACAGGCAGAAGCGAGTAGCGGCGAGAGTAGGCCTTCTGGTGGCGGCCGCGCTCGTTTTGGCTGGGATGTGGAAGTTTGCAGGCGCCGGCGCGGCGATTTTTATGTGCCTCTTTGGCACGGGGATGTTGGTTCTTTATGGCATAAAGCGCGCTGGAAAACGAAAGACGGAAACCATCTTCGGTTTCTATGTAACTGCGGAAGAGATACTGGGCGCGAATGGCAGCAGCCGTTATCGTTTCGAAATTGCTGAAGCTATTAAGACGGGCGAGACGGTGGTCCACATGCTTCCGGATCCTCCGCCCCTCAGCTCATTTGCGCTGGGGGCTTTGTATCACTCCATCGGCGATCACAACGGCGCGATTGGGCACCTCGCACTTGCGGCCGAAGAAGAGTTGCTAAAAGAGAGCCCGCACGTTTCACCATCGCGACAATTGCGGCGTTACGTAAGAAGACTGCGCCAGATCGAGCGTCGCCCGGAGCGATGGCCCAAAATAAGTGCGGCGATTAGAAATCTGGAAACGGTGCGACGGGATCGAGCTGCGCACTTACTCGCGGAAAACCAGGTCCAATTGAAGAGACTGGTGGAGGCTTTCGATAGCAAACTGTCTGACGAGTCGGCGCAGGCGACATTGACGCGAACGCCAGTGACAGACTTCGCCGGGCGATCGTTCAAATCGATAACACCACCACCGCCGATATCCGAAGTGCTTAACGATGTCTACCAGGAAGAAAAGCCTTCCTGATTACCATCCTCGAAAGTCCACCCTTTGCTCCAAACGCTGACAGCCGAAATCATCGCCATTGGCTCGGAGCTGCTCGCTCCCGACCGCACTGACACTAACAGTCTCTGGCTCACCGAAAAACTGAATAGCATCGGCATCGAAGTCAAACTGAAAACAATAGTCGGTGACGACGACGCGCGTCTGGAGGAGGCTATAAAGGACGCAACGCGCCGTTCAAAAGTAGTGATCACCACTGGCGGCCTTGGACCAACGGAGGACGACGTTACTCGCAAGGTTACTGCCAGAGCGCTGGGGCGAAGGCTGTCGTTGGACGAGAGGATTCTGGAGGACTTACGGAAGAAGTTCTTAAGCTTCGGCTACGCAATGCCTGAACGCAATTCACGTCAGGCGATGGTGATCGAGGGCGGCGATGTGCTTCCCAATCCAAATGGCAGCGCGCCCGGTATCTTCATCGAGCACGAAGGTGTGGCAATCATACTTTTGCCTGGACCACCACGCGAGATGAAACCGATGTTTGAAAACCACGTGCTGCCAAGACTTGGTGGCCGCGCCGGTTCGGTCAAAGTCGTCCGGCGGATGCTGCGTGTTGCGGGCTTGGGCGAGTCAGCCTTAGACGAAAAAATCGCACCGATTTACACGCAATATGAAAACCCGCAAACCACGATCCTCTTCAATCAAAGTGAAATTGAAATACATCTAACAGCGCGTGGTCGAACGCATGATGATGCCAACACGCTGCTCGACCGCTTATCGGCGCAGCTTGAAGAACGCCTCGGCGATTCAGTGTTCTCATTCGCCGGCGAGAAGATGGAAGAGGTTGTCGGTCTAAAGCTGACTTTGGGTGGCTACACTCTGTCAGTAGCCGAGAGTTGTACGGGAGGACTTATCGCTCAGAGACTAACGGAAGTTCCAGGCTCTTCGAAATACTTTATCGAAGGTGCGGTGACATATTCCAACGAAGCGAAGACGCGGAGGCTTGGCGTGGAACCAGCATTGATTCTCGAACACGGCGCGGTTAGCGCGCCCGTGGCTGAAGCGATGGCCGAAGGAATCCGCCAACGTGCGAAAACGGATTTTGGGTTGGCGGTCACGGGTATCGCCGGGCCCGGCGGGGGAAGTGAAGAAAAACCAGTGGGTCTGGTCTTTATCGCACTCTCCGATGAAATTCAAACCACGCATCGCAAGTTGCAAATCCCCGGCGACCGACAGCTGGTCCGCTGGCGCGCGTCGCAAGCCGCGTTGGACTTGTTGCGCAGAAGACTCATCTAGTCGCGTATCGACGCCCAAATGAACTCGACCTTGCTTTATCCAGCAATGGCTTCCTGTATAGCGGTAGCAATTTCGGGAATACTTTTCTCAGTGGAAATACCAATGCGGCCACCGAGCAAAGGACTCTGACGGGCTATGCCTGCGTGATCAAGGCCGTGCCCTATTGGCAGAATTCGCTTGCGTCCGTCGGAAGCCTCAAGCGCCATCAAGCCATTCAACTCATTTCTCGGCCAGCCTTTGGCGAAGAAGGCAGAACTCAGAATGACTGCACCGTATCTACAGCCGGCAAGTCCTTTGTCAATTTCGGAAGTGAGATTGTCTCCCAAACTGAGCATAGCCCTGTCAAGCCAAACAGAAACCCCGCGCTGTTCGAGCTCTAAGGCCAGTGGCGCAGCTATCGCAGCTTTGTCTTCGCTGGCATGGCTAATAAAGACGTCTGAAGTTGTCTGAAGGTCCGTTCTTGCCGACGGTTTTGGGATAGCAAGCTGAAGCAAGGCCCGAGCGTCATCTGCTACGAGATCTATATCGATTCGCGCTTGGGTGATGCGCGATTCGTCCCACAGTATTGGGTCGCTTCAATATTCCGCGTTCTCGCGGAGCCTCATGGACAAGTCTGGATTAAAAGCGGCGATCTGCAGTGATGCGTCTCCCCAGAGTTGCACCAACTCCGAATTGGGCTGAGTTCCATCGGCGATACCGCTGTGCGTCTTACTCAAGTGCATTCGAGTATTGTCCACCGCACTCCATACTGCTCGAATTGCTATCTGTTCAGGCGTTGAAGGTTGTTGCTGCCGTGCGAGTACTTCAGCGATGATGCGTCCAATTTCTGGGATCGCTTGTCGGATATCGTTGATTGGTGGATTCATAGGCGAGAATTCTCCCGGGTAAGGGCTAAACCAACGAAGTTTTAGATTCGAGGACTGTGGACTAACCGACCCAACTAAGCTGTAGTCTAGTTCTATTTAGCGATGAGCGGAAACCGTTCCGGATGTTCGATCGATTCGACAGCCAGATCGATATCAAGATCCGGCCATGCAGATGGCGCGTGTTGAGAAGCTCCACATTATGAATCGCTGATACCGGAGCATTCCTGAACCAAGGAAAGTTTTCGAAGGAAAGAAACGACTCCTTCTCGTCGATCAATACCCAAATTCCTTGTTTATCAATCTGTGTAACCTCGGCTGCTAAAGTGCTCTTGCCACCGCTGCGTGATTTCATCGCTGTGTTCCTCGATTAATCTTTGAGCTCTGCTTATTTCGGTTAACGAATTACTTTCGGCTTAAGATTCACTCGGCGGCGCGACCAAAGGCAGGTTGAAGCGCGCGTTGCTTGGCGAATGGTAAATGCGCGGCTCTTCGTCAGGCCACGGGCTTGGCCCCGAAGAGGCTGTCGACGACTTGCAAGAGTCTGCACGAAAATCTCTACAGTAGTGAGGCTGACACGAGCGTTAAGGATCAGATAGACAATCCAGTAGCATAATTAACGCGAGATCTTCATGCCCTTAATTGCGCGGTCGAGTAGTCCTTTTGAGACGTCATCCCAGCGGGCAGCCGCCGCACCACCCTTTGCAAGATCAGCGGCCGTAAGTCCCATCCCACTTAAGTCTTCAAGGTAAATGATCATCAGTTCGTTGCGCTTCGCTTCATCAACCATATGAACGAGACGCTGCCATAAGACTTCGTCGCTGGCCATCCGGTAACCTTTGGCTTGGAGAAACGATCGGCCGCGGTTGCCGTCAGAGTCAGCTCGCCCCTGGTTCCCCGAAATATTCCTGGCTTGAGCGTCGCCAATAAACGTGAGTCCGCCTATATCGACCGTCTTGCTACTTTTGTAGTCATAAGCGTGAGTGTTGTTTGGCAGGTATCCCTCAAATTGTATCCAGTACATGCGTTTGATACGGCCTTGCTTGTCTGCATCAACGAAGAAGTGTTGTTCGGCATTCGCGACACTGTAGAGAACGAAGCTCTGACTCCCAACATACTTGAACGCTTTGTCGAACTTGATGCGAACCGCGGGCAAATGCGTGGACGTCAGAGTCTGACCGGTAACTCGGCGCGTCGGAGTTTCCTCAGCAACCATTGCACGCCCGAAAGGAATAAGTGTGAAAGCGACGATCGCCATCGCGAAGATAGCCAGCATTATTCTCTTTATCATCAGGATCTCCTGTTGTTCTTGTCAGCTCGTCATACGACCACGGATCATTTTCAGTTCCGCTGATCCATATCTTATGAGCAGGCGCCACGCTCCGATGTCGAGTTTTGGCCTCGCTAGTGCTTAACGAGTATGATACCGCCTCGTAACCTTCAGACTCCCATTGTTTGTCGCTCCATTTGCTGAAGCTCAGATTCCTCAGACATGTTTCTTCGGAGGAGTGAATTGCGACCTGCGCTTTTAACTACGATCGCTTACCTGCTTGGCTCGATACCATTCGGTTATTTGATCGTTCGAACAACACAGGGGGCGGATATTCGGGAGACTGGTTCGGGCGGGACAGGCGCAACGAATGTTTCGCGGCAAGCCGGAAAGAGTGCTGGGACTCTTACTTTAATCCTTGATGCCTTGAAAGGCGCCGTTGCCGTTTTGGTTGCTAAGACGTTGTTGGGATTGCCCATCGCGACAGAATCTCTCGGGCCATTACAACAGGCTAATTATTGGTGGGTGACCGTGGCTGCGGTTGCTGTCATTGTAGGCCACATGTTTCCGGTTTGGCTCCGCTTTAGAGGTGGTAAAGGTGTGGCAACAGGAGTGGGCGTATTTCTGGCGTTGGCGCCACTCGCGGTTGCGCTCGCCGCAATCTTGTTTGTGTTGATCGTTTGGAAGACGCGTTACGTTTCGTTGGGATCGATGGCTGCGGCCATGGCTATTCCGGTTTTTGTCTTGGCTCAAAACGCATTCATTCGCCCGGTTAGTCCCTTGGCTCCCGTTGTCAGCGCATCGACAATCGGTGCAGCTCTAATCATCTTTGCGCACCGGGGGAACATTGGCAGGTTGATTGAAGGCAGCGAGAGTAAATTCAAGTAGGGTCGTATTGGAGCCTATGCGCGTTACTGTGGTTGGTGCGGGTAGTTGGGGGACGGCGCTAGCGATTCACGCGGCGCGGGCCGGTCATGATGTTCGTATCTGGTCGCGTAATGACAAAGTAGTCGGGTCAATTAATCGCGAGCGTACAAACGCTGTCTATTTATCCGGCGCGCAGATCCCCGAAAACGTATCGGCGACGCCGGATATCTCATTGGCGGTAAGAGAGGCTGAGTTACTAATACTCGCCGCGCCGTCGCATGCAACGCGGGAACTAATAACCGCTATGAGCTCCGAGCTGCGTTCTGAACTGATTGTCGTCAGCGCAACTAAAGGAATCGAGACTGACACAGGTAAACGAATTTCGCAGATTGTCGCCGATGTCGTGGCCGAACACGCGCGCCCACGATTTGTCTGTTTGTCCGGGCCTTCATTTGCCCGCGAAGTAGTTGAGAAGCATCCGACGGCAGTGGTCGCTGCCAGCGAAGATCCCGAAGCCGGATGGGTCGTTCAGTCTGAGTTGAGTTTCAATAATCTTCGCATCTATCGAAACGAGGATGTGATCGGCACGGAGCTCGGCGGTTCAGTAAAAAACGTCATGGCTATAGCCGCTGGAATGGTCTATGGAATGGGCTTCGGATCCAACAGCGTGGCCGCGCTGATCACGCGAGGATTGTCGGAAATGACAAGTCTGGCGCTGCGAGAAGGTGGCAGAATTGAAACATTGATGGGCCTGGCAGGATTGGGTGATTTGGTACTGACGTGTACTGGTAGTCTCTCGCGTAATCGTCATGTCGGCGAGGAGTTGGGGAAGGGTAGAGCATTGAAGGAGATTACCTCGGGGATGAATGAGATTGCCGAAGGCGTGAAAACCACGCTGGCTGTTAAACGGCTGGCCAACCGCGTCGGAGTTGAGATGCCCATCACTGATGAGGTTCACGCGGTGTTGTATGAAAAAAAACCGGCACGAGATGCAACGAACGAATTGATGACGCGGCCTTTGAAAGTAGAAGGCAATTGGTGAATGATGTGGCTGGAGGCAATCTAACGAGTGATGCGCGGTCGCCAACTAACAATAGCAACGTAAGTGAGTGGAACTAGGGGACTGCAAACTATCAGTTTGCGTTACGATTGAAGAAGATGCCAACTGCAACTGAAGAAAAAGCGCTCGCGTCAAACCGCGCCGCGTATCACGAGTACCATATCCTCGACAAATATGAAGCCGGCATCGCCTTGACGGGGACGGAAGTGAAGAGTGTGCTCGCGGGCAGAGTCCAGCTAAAAGAGGGCTATGTCGCGATTCGCAACGGAGAAGCGTGGTTGTTTAATGCACACATTTCGCCTTATGCTCATGGTAACCGCGAGAATCATGAACCGCTTCGGACCCGTAAGTTGCTTCTGCACAAACGGGAGATCGAACGACTGGACGAGGCGACGGTCAAGCAGGGAATGACTTTGGTAGCGACTCGCATATACCTGAAAAGCCGCAGGATCAAGGTGGAGGTCGCGGTCGCACGCGGAAAGAAAATGTATGACAAGCGCGAGACCGAGTTGCGTCGCACAGTCGAAAGAGAAACACGCGCACAACTTAAGCAACGTAATCGCTGAAGATTCTATTTGAAGGGGAGTAACCCATTTACATGCAGATTGAGAATACTAGCGGACCCTACCAGGAAATTGACGTTCAGGCGCTGGCGATAGCCGTTTTCAAAGACGAGAAGGCGGATGACGGTTTCCTTAGTGACCTTGACGCTATCACTGGTGGCGTAATCAAGTCAGTGATTGAGTCGGAGGAGCTGCAAGGCAAAGAAGGTGAAACAGTCTATTTACACCTGATGAACAATAATGACATCAAGGCGCAAAGACTATTGCTGATAGGCGTTGGCGATCGGGCCGAGTATACAACCACACAAGCTGCACAGATGGCGGGGACGGCCACGCGAGTCCTGCGCGGGAAAAACGCGAAATCGATATCGATCGTTCCCCGGCTCGAAGGAAACGCGGAAGAGATTGGTTCGGTTGTGGTCGAAGGCGCGATCATGGGTTTGTTCGAGCCGGACAAGTATCGAACCTCTGACAAAGAAGAACGAAACATCGAGCGGTTAGTGGTTGTTATTGACGGCGCGGATGAAACAGATCTGAAACGCGGAGTGGAGCGCGGTAAGAGCATTGGCGAATCAGTTAACTTCGCACGCGACCTGGCAAACGAACCAGGAGCTTACATGACGCCAACGATAATGGCGGAACGCGCTCGAGAGGTGGCAACTGAGTTTGGTCTCAGCATAGACGTGCTTGACGAAGCGCGTATGGAGCAGGAAGGCATGGGCTCCCTATTGAGTGTGGCGCGCGGATCAGACGAGCCGGCTAAGCTAATCGTGCTTAAGTACACACCGTCTAACCACGTCGACGATAGCGATGGGTTGTTAGCATTCGTGGGAAAAGGAATCACGTTTGACTCCGGCGGTATCTCCCTCAAGCCGGGTGAGAACATGGAACTGATGAAGTATGACATGACCGGTGGCGCTACCGTGATGGGAGCGATGCGCGCGATCGGTCATTTGAAACCGTCGATTGCGGTACTTGGAGTTATTCCGTGCGCAGAGAATCTGCCCTCAGGCAAAGCTACAAAACCGGGAGACGTAGTGCGGGCGATGACGGGAAAAACCATTGAGGTGATCAACACCGACGCCGAAGGCCGGTTGATTCTCGCCGACGCCATCGCCTATGCCAGGAAACTGGGCGCGACCAGGATCGTCGACATGGCCACACTTACCGGGGCCGTCTCGGTAGCGCTCGGCGATGTACATGCCGCAGTACTTGGCACCGATCAGGAGTTGATCGATGAAATCATAGCCTCCGGGAAAGAAGCCGGAGAAAAGTTTTGGCAGTTGCCGCTCGATAAGGAATACTCCAAGCAGATCAAGTCTGACATTGCCGACATCAAGAACGTTGGCGGCCGCAAGGCCGGGACTATCACGGCTGCGGCGTTTCTTAAAGAGTTCGCCGACGGCATTTCCTGGGCGCACCTGGATATTGCGGGGACCGCGTGGGGGGACGAAGCCAAACCCTACCGAGCAAAAGGACCAACGGGCATCGCTGTGCGAACACTATTGAGGCTTGTGGCTCGAGCCGCGCAGAAATCTGACGGCTAAGTGTGTGTGTTTGAGGACTGCGAATGTCTCCAATCGTGAACACTTTCCAGCGTGTTCTCGCTTGAGAATTGGCATTTGTTAGGTTTTCCCGAAATGGAATCGGTGGCACCCGAGTTGTTAGAGAGATGTCCAACACCAGAGAAGCGGGACAGACTCTCACAAAAAAATTGTCCTCGCCCCCCTCGACGGCCGCTTCGAGGAATCAATAACCGCTTCTCTGGCCCCACACTCTTCTCCCTTTCGCAGTAATTCAACCCGCCGCGTTTGCCTTTAGACTAATCAGGAAAGTGTTATAATTCGCGTGTCTGCCAGGTATTGAAATCCCAAGATGGTTCAGGGGTTGTAGAGCGGCGTGACTGATTACTACAAGATTCTCGGAGTAAGACGATCTGCCTCTAAGTCGGAGGTGCGCTCCGCATATCGAAAGCTCGCAAGGGTTAGACACCCGGACGTCAACGGAGGTTCGGAGAGCGCTGCCCGCGAGTTCGCGCTGCTGTCAAAAGCCTACCGCGTTCTAATCGATCCGCAGGAACGAGCTTACTACGATGAAAAGCTATCGTCGTTGAGCGACAGCGGCGCTTCAATACTTCATTCGAACAATCCCCACGCTCGGCGAGCTCGCAACCTGGCAGTGCAGGCACGATGGGATCGAGTTGTTGACGAAGTTCTCGAACGCGACAGGCAGGAAAACCGTGAGCGGCAGCGCGCCGTGTTTACAACTGTCTCACTGTTTTTGTCGACATTCATCGTGGTGCTAATCAGACCACCGCTCTGGGGAAACCTGGGCTACATGGCACGAGCCATTGTATTGACCCTTTTCTTGATTGGCGTTTGGCATCTGGCTACGCGGTTGCGCGAATACCTGGCCCACTATACGTACCGCCCGAAATCCATTCAGGATTCAATCATGCGCGAGGATGAGAAACCTGAACAACCATATACCAGGTTCTCAGCTTATACATTCCTGCTGGTCGGTTATGGGCTGAGCGTCAGCGTGGGGCTGGTGTTCGGCTGGTACGCGCAAGACTTTTTCAATGACTTGACCATACTGTTTCGACACGGAGTAGGGGAAGCTCAATCCAGCCTGCTGGCGTACTCCTCGTCAACCTTAGCTTTGCCTGATTTGTTGGTATATCCACCTATTGCAGTTTTGATCATCGATTCCATGCAGGCGTTGACTTCGTCGGACGATCGATCCAAACATCCCTTGTTGTAGCATGCAGGTCTTCAAATCATATCGATGCGTTTTGTGTGCGACAGCTGCTTTGCTTTTGTCGCCGGCTTTATTAATTGGCCAGGATCGCGACGCCCGGAATCTGACTCCTCTCCAACTCCAGATTGAGAAACAACGGGTGAGGTTAAGTTCCACCGAACTCGAAGAGCGACGCGACGCGTTGACGAGTCTTGGTTCAATGCGACATCACGAAGCGTCTCGAGCTGCAGTCGCAGCCTTAAACGATCCCTTACCGATCATCAGAGGAACGGCAGCAAGCTCGATTCTGTCATTACCAAGTGAGGAAGCTGCGTCACACTTGACTCCTTTATTGAAGGATAAGGACGAGTTTGTGCGCCGTGAGGCTGCGTACGCTCTGGGCAAGACTGGCAGTAGGTCCGCCGTGTCAGCTCTTTCTGAACTGCTTCTTACCGATAAGGAAGATGGTGTTAGGGGCGCTGCGGCTGTCGCCCTAGGCCAAATTGCAGACGAAGCGGCGGTAGTGCCTCTATCCGCAGTTTTGAATCCTCAGGTTTCGATGCCTGCTTCAAAGTCAAAGAAAACCAAAAAGCCGCGAAGGGAACCGAATGTATTTGTTTTGAGATCTGCAGCGCGCTCTCTTGGTCAAATAGGCAGCCGCGCAGGATCACCGTCGTTGATCCTAGTGTTACAGGATGAAAAGGCTGAGGACGACTTGCGACGCGAATCAGCTGCAGCGTTAGGGAGAATTGGAGACGCCTCGGCACTCCCATCCTTGCGAGCAGCACTGACGGCCCGCGATCCCTATCTGGCGGAGGCGGCGAAAGAAGCGATTCATCGGATCACGCAGCAATAGCTGAGAAGTGATAGTAAACATCGAAAGCGCCGACCACCATCGGAGGTCGGCGCTTTCACGGTTTTGATTTCAGCTTGTCCTAGTTTTCTGTTTTCTCGCCGCGACTTTGGCTCTTCTTTGCGGCCTTGGTAGCCTGCGGAATGGGCAGACCTACGCCGCCAGAAAGAGTCTCAGTAGCTTCCGGCTCTTCTTTCTCGGCCGGCGGCATCTCATGAATCAGGGCACCGCCCGAGCTCTTCGAAAAGATCAGTTTGTGGGTGTAGTCATCGAGATCGATGTGCACCAGATCGCCCAAACCAATCTGTCCGGTCGCCACCAGGTTTGACAGAGGATAGACGAGGAAGCGTTCAACCGAGCGCTTCAAGTGCCGGGCGCCGTATTTGAAGTCAAGGCCTTCCTTCAGCAACGTATCTTTAGCAGTGTCGGAACACTGAAACACAAACTTGGTTCCCGAGCCCTGCATGATTCGATCCTGAACAGCCTGCAGCTCCAATTCGAGAATCTGTCGCAGGTGATGTTCCTTCAAAGAACGGAACACAACCACCTTGTCGATCCGATTCATGAACTCCGGTGAAAACTTACGACGAGCAGCTTCCACGGCCGTTCGATAAATCTTCTGGTCCACTTCGGTGTCGTTAGGATTCTTCGAGCCTTTGCCAGGTGCGAATCCGATTCCGCCTGAGATAAGCTCGGACATCTCTCTGGCGCCCAGGTTTGATGTCAACACCACCATGCACCGCGAGAAGTCAACGCGCCGGTTGTCGCCGAGGGTCAATGTCGCCTTGTCCAGAATTCCCAGCAAGAGCTGCCACAGACTATCAGACGCTTTCTCAATCTCGTCGAAGAGTATGAGCGACAATTTAATATCGTCAGTGTGCATGCGATCGAGATTTTCCTGCGTCAGCATCGGTGACGTCTCACGGTGGCCAAGGTATCCCGGAGGCGAACCGATCAGCTTTGCAATTTCGTGCGAATGCTGAAACTCCGCGCAGTCGATCTTCACAATCGCATTAGGGTCGCCGTACAAAACTTCTGCGGCGGCCTCGATGACGCGCGTTTTACCCGAGCCGGTAGGGCCGAGAAATAACATGGTGCCGATCGGCCTGTTTGGCGGGTTCATGCCGGCAAGAAAAATTTGATAGAGGCCGCTCATGCGCCGCACTGCGCGCTCCTGTCCAACGATGCGAGCGGAAAGGCGCTCCTCGAAGTCTTGTGCGCGGGGACTCTTCTGATCAGGATCCAGGAAGACTGTGCCCATGGTTTCGTTTAGTTTTTGTATTTCCATCTCGGTAATCATTTTGTCCTCCTTGCATGCGCGAGAGCTTTTAATTTCCGGCTCTCCTTGCCGCGGCCTTCATTGGCCCGCCTTTGATAATGCAAGGAACGATCCGCTAGCCACATTGATGCGCCGCGGACACTCTGAGTTTGCCTCCAGGGTGTGTTGCAAACAGACAGTCCGATTTCGACTGATGCTATATATACGACACGGATTAAAATGTCATCACAAAATGTTGGGGAGTAGTTAAAAAACGTTCTCGGTGCGCAGAAATCTTTCTCCTGAGGGATGACAAATCATGTCAGAGACCTGGTGCCAATAAGTGGTGATGTAACACTGAGATATGAATTAGGTGCTGCTTGATTGCACCTTTTAACGCGGAGACCGACCAAAGGGTTGACGAAAACAGCGGAGGAGAGGGAGTGGGCGCAGCCGAAATATCGACTGCGCCCCCGTACGTCTAGTCGTAATATTCCAGACCCAGATGCGTGATCAAATCTTCGCCACGGAGATAGCGCAAAGTATTCTTGAGCTTCATCAACTGGATAAAGACGTCATGCTCGGGATAAAGGCCTGGCGCGGTTTGAGGTGACTTGAAATAGAAGGACAACCATTCCTGGATACCCTTCATCCCCGCGCGTTGGGCTAAGTCGAGAAACAGGGCGAGATCAAGCACGATGGGCGCTGCTAGGATCGAGTCGCGGCAAAGGAAATCAATCTTGATCTGCATTGGATACCCAAGCCATCCGAAGATATCGATGTTGTCCCACCCCTCCTTGTTATCGCCACGGGGCGGATAGTAGTTAATGCGGACGACGTGTGAAAAGTCGCTGTACAGTTCAGGGTAAACTTCTGGCTGCAAAATGTATTCAAGGACGGACAGCTTCGACTCTTCCTTGGTTTTAAATGACTCGGGATCGTCCAACACTTCGCCATCGCGATTACCCAGGATGTTAGTTGAATACCAACCGTTCAAACCCAGCATGCGGGCCTTCAATCCAGGAGCGATGATCGTCTTCATTAACGTCTGACCGGTTTTGAAATCTTTACCGCAGATGGCCAGGTCGTTCTGCTCTGCGAGGGTCCTTAGCGCTGGAATATCGACGGTGAGATTGGGAGCGCCGTTAGCAAACGGAATCCCTGATTTCAGTGCAGCGTAGGCATAAACCATCGACGGCGCGATTGCTTTATGATTATCGCGCATTGCCTTCTCGAAAGAGTCCAGCGTTTTGTGAACCGGATGTTGCTTGAGAAAAATCTCAGTGGAGGCGGCCCAGATCATTACCACACGGGAGCATTTATTCTTGCGTTTCCATTCCGCTATCTCGTCGATTAGTTGTTTGGCGAGCACAAACTTATTTTTCCCGACCTTTACATTCGTCCCACTCAGACGCTTTACGTAATTCTGATCGAAAACGGCCTTCATCGGCTTGATCCTTTGCAAAGCCGGTTTAAGCTGCCGCAGCAAATCTTTCTCGAGCACGCCGGCATGCATCGCCGCTTCGTAGGCCGAGTCTTCAAAGATATCCCACGCTCCAAAAACGAGATCCTCAAGCTTCGCGAGGGGCACGAAATCCTTGATTAGCGGTACCCGGTTGTCGGTGCGTTTCCCCAGACGAATCGTGCCCATTTGGGTCAAACTACCAACCGGCTTCCCAATCCCTTTCTTGACGGCCTCTACGCCCGCAATAAAGGTGGTGCTAACAGCGCCGAGGCCAACGAGCAATACTCCAAGCTTTCCCTTGGGCTCGATAACCTCAGCGCCTTGTCTAACTGGCATCATTCATTCTCCTGTCGAACGAGTTTTGTGTGCGAATGATACAGATGTGGGTCGTCGCTGTCATCTGGAGCCATTTTGAGGTGAAGAACTGAGGTGTAGAGGATCAGAAGGAGCGCGAAACTCAACGGGACGCTGCTTTCATGCGGTGTTGAACCATTTCTCCCGGATCATTGGAGATTAAGGCTTTCACCCCGAACGATCGCGCGCGAGCGACCCAATCAGCTGTGTCGACTGTCCAAACGACGACCTCCAGGCCTTCGCTCCTGGCTTTTTCAACCACACCATTACCAGCAAGCGTGTGATGAAGCGCAATTTCATCCGCCCCGTGCTGAAGAGCCTGTTCGATCATCCTGTGGCGACGACTTGTTGAAATGGCTCGGGAAATCCGGGCTTCGAAAAGAGCGGCCGTCTTCACTGCCGCATCAATTCGTTTGATCTCGGCAATCGCGGCGAGATCGAAACTCTCGACTACAACTCGATCGACCATCTCATGTTCGCGGGTGAGATGAACAACTTCTGCAGCGAGCGTGGCTCCCTCATTCGCATCGCATTTCATTTCGATGTAGAGAACTCCATTGACGCGGTGAAAGAACTCGAGAACTCGCGACAACGATGGAAGCTGCTGACCTTTATATGAATGCCTCGGAATTTGCGCGCGCTTATCGGCGAACCACGAGCCCACGTCAATCTCCTGCAGTTCTGCAGCGGTCATTTCGGACACACCAGCGTCAATCAGTCCGGTTCGATTGAGTGTGTTGTCATGGATAACCATCGGAATTTGATCGCGAGACAACCTGACGTCAAATTCAATCCCGTCCGCACCATCCTGCATCGCTCGCGAAAACGCAGCGATCGTGTTTTCGGGCGCAAGCGCAGAAGCGCCGCGGTGACCAAGAATAAGTGGTGTGGAAGCCATCTTGTCTGAACTAGGTGAGAACCACTTGCCCCCCGCGATTCCTATCGACACCGAAGGACCAGCTCACGTGCCACGAAACACATGGCACGGTCCACGAAACACACGAATGCTAGTTTTCGTGTGGTTTCGTGGATCGTATCCCGAGTGAAAGGGGGAACGCGAACCTTGTTATTAAAGTCGGTGTCCAGCCACACAACCAGGTACAGCTATTGGGAGTTCTTTGAAGTGCTGGTTAAATATTCCTGAGACGCAGGCTTTTGAATGATTTTCCGCAGGGTAACGTTGAAGGTACCGTAATCGGTTTTGATTTTTGCTTTGACTGGGACACGGCGGCTGTCGTTGGTGTACCAAATCGAGATGTGCCCATTGCGGGCCATCATTCCCTTTGGTCCGAATAATTCGGGATCCACTCGCAAGGTTTCCACACGTCCCAGCACCGTCTTCATTCGTTTCTTCTCAACAACGCGAACGGGCACCTGATATACACGGCCGGAGTCGCTGATAGTTAGTTGAAGTGTTTTTCCAAGAGCGAGCGGCTGAGTTCTTATAAAATAAATGGCAGACAAAACATCCTGTACTTGCCCAGTAAACGTCGCATCAGCCGTGCGCGGCGTACGCGATGGATCGTTTGGGTCGCTCTCGGTCCAGGACACCTTGCCATTCGCATAGACAGCCTCGCTTACGCGCGACCGTTTGCCCTGCTCGTCAATTCTTTTTGTTTTTTGAACGGTAAATGAAGCTGGTTCAACAACCGATTCCATCCACTCTCGAAACTTCAGATTGAAAAGCTTGACGAAGAACCCTCTGCTTGAAACTTCACCGGTAAACTTTAGTGCGTAAGGCGCGCCATTGGACACGGCCTGCTGCCGTGGCTCTCTTTGCGAAGTAAAACGGAAATCGGCAACGTCCACATTCTTTAAGAGCGCCCGCGAAAACTCAGCCACAAACATAAGTTCTTCGTTTGGCTCGAACGAATGTGCACGAACGTCTGTTCGGGTCTGGGCGACAGCTGGAAGAACGCCGGCAGTAGCCATGACAACCAGTACAACCGCGCCGATAAATTTATTCATTCGCAAATTCATTTTAAGTAATACGCCTTAACAACCATTAAGCCCCAGGCGATCAAGAGCCCAAGGGCCGCCCTGTATTCTCGATACCTTAGGTACAAACTCTTATCAAATCCCGTTAACCCGTCATCGCCACGATAGGGGGAAAAGCGTGGAAGGAACAGCGGGACGGCGTCAGCATACTTCTTGAACTTCTCGCCAAACAGTTGCGCCAACGTAGCGGATTCGACGCGCATTACCGGCAAATAGATGCCAAGAAAGAGCAGGGCAAACACGATCCCGAGCTGCCAACGACCCGAACCGATAGTGAACCCGAGCCCCAGAAGAAAGCTACCAAGGTAAAGCGGATTGCGCGTGTATGCGTAAGGTCCCGAGGTAGCGAGTTCTGAATTCTTGCGGATATGGCCGGCAGCCCAGGCACGAATCAACAGTCCCAGAACTGAAACAGCCGAGCCGACAATCAATGTGCGGAAGGTTGGTCGCGCGAACAAAAGAAAGAGTGCGGCACATAGAAAACCGAGCGGCACGCGCCAACGTTGAATCCAGGTCCCGCCTCTGCGCAATGTTTCTCCAGGTAGGACAGACATTCCTGTCTGTCAGTGTGTGCTAAGAAGCCTCGAAAATCTTCCGGTTTGCTATTCCCAGAATGACAGACAGGAATGTCTGTCCTACTTAAGCAGCAATGTTTGTCCTATTTAAGAAGGAACAGACGCTAACTTCTGCACGATCCGCATATTCACCGCCTGTAAAACCCTGTCAACCTCGATGTCCATACATATCCAATTTGAACAGGCGCGGCGATGGCAGTCTGTGCGGCAGTCGATGTCAACGCGCTCGACGCAGATATCTTCTTTACGGGGACTGCCGTTACGCCACCATTCAGTGGGACCGAAAAGGCCCACAATGGGAGTACCTGCCGCGACCGCTACATGCGTAGGTCCGGTATCGCCACCCACATACACCTCCGCAGTCTTCGCGAGTTCATAAAATCCCTTCAGGGAAAGACTAACCGCACTAGCTTGTCCTGAACGTGTTCCTTCAACAATTCGAGCCGCCAAATCACGTTCGCCGGGACCGTAAGTTATCAACGACCGCAGGCCGAAGTGAGACCACAATTCATCGGCGAGACGACCAAACCGGTCGATACTCCACAATTTCGTCGGCCAACCTCCGCCCGGATTTAGTATGGCGAAGTTGCCGTTGGCAAACGAAGCTGCCTCCGCTTTATGCTCCGGCGAAGTGGTTATTGGAAAGGAGAAGTCGTCGGCTGACTCCGGCGTGGGTATGCCCAAAGCACGGCCGGCAAGCATCAGGTTTTTCCGGATGACGTGGGTTTTGGGTGGAATCGCTATGGTTTTCGATAAAAAGATCCGGCTGGCAGGTTCTCTTAAGGAGTCACGAGAGAAGCCATAAACACGACGCGCGCCGGAAAGGCGCGCGATGGAAGCGGATTTAAGTAAACCTTGAAAGTCGAGAGCTATATCGAAGGCCGAGGCGCGAAGCCGACGTAACTGCCGGCGCGGTGCCCGCAGCGTCTCCCCAGACATCAACCCGCGCCTCAGGGCCTTCGTGTCGACTTCGATGAGGCGATCTAAAATCGGGTTGTCTCTTAAAATTTCAGAAGAGCCATGTTCTACCACCCAGGATATCTCCGCGTGCGGCATTGCCTCCCGAATCGCCGCGACGGACGGCAATGTGTGAATGATGTCTCCGATGCTTCCGAGTTTTACGATAAGAATGCGCATCCGAAATTTCGTATTACCTTAAGCGTGATCTTTACAATCTATCCAACAATTCGCTGTGACGGTCAGGAACTTAAGCAGCGGTCATCCAGTTTTTTGGATTACGTTTCCATCAAGCGTGCGATCATGTCGGACGTTGAATGGTCTTTCGGGTCGCCGACAATGGCGACCTGGCCGCCAAAAGATTTTACGACTTCCCGTTCGGGAACCGTATCCACGGTGTAGTCTGTCCCCTTCGCGTGGAAATTTGGCCTCAACGTCAACAGAAGTTCCTCGACCGTTGGCTCGTCAAAGATCGTGACCAGGTCGACCGATTCGAGTGCTGCGACCAACTCGGCCCGTTCACGCGCCGGTAGAATGGGCCGCCCCGAGCCTTTCAGTTTGGACACTTGGCCGTCCGAATTGACTCCCACGACCAGTAGATCACCAAGTGATTTTGCTCCCTCAAGGTAGCGCACATGTCCCGCGTGCAACACGTCGAAGCAGCCATTCGCAAAAACGACGCGTAGTCCCTTTTCACGCGCAGCACTGACCCGTTCAATTAGCGTTAAACGGTCGACGACTCGTTTTTCGTCATCCTCAAGCGGTTCATTACTCACGGAAGACAAATCAGTTTCCAACCTCCGAATGCAGAACAGAACTTTCCAGTTCGTCCCGACTGATCGACGCCGTTCCTCTTTTCATTACCACTAGTCCTCCGGCGTAATTGGCAAGGCGGGCAGCATCCGGAAACGAGGAGTCGGACGCCAGGGCAAGCGTATAGGCAGCCATTACGGTATCGCCGGCGCCGGTCACGTCAACAGGCTCGCGCGCGCCCACCGCATCAAGGTGAAAAGGAGCTACGCCGGCTTCAAACAAAGTCATCCCGCTGCTGCCCTGGGTTACCAGCAATGCACGATAGTTTAGTCGATCGCGTAAGTCCTCCCCCGCAGTCTCCAGTTCATCCGCATTTGAAAGTTGCCTGCTGATTAATTCTTCAACTTCGTCCTGGTTTGGTGTGGCTGAAGTGAAACCGGCGAAGCCAGACAAACGAAAGCGCGAATCCGCCATCACTGGAACTTTGCCTGCCGTCGCCGCGTCCCTTATGAACGACGCCATCTGGGGATCGGCAACACCGTAGTTATAATCTGAAACGATCACGGCGTCTGAGCCACGCACATGTTCAAGTACCTCTTCTCGTAGACGCTCGGTGAGTGCGGAATCGTTTAATCGGCCGCCTTCATAGTCAATTCGAATGACCTGCTGGCGTGTCGAGTGTAACTGGCCGGCGAGGATGCGCACTTTCGTAGTGGTACGAAGTTGAGCCGAGGTAAGCACGCTATCGCAGTTCACTGCAGCAGCATTCAGCTTTTCAATCAACGCTCGGCCGGCTTCATCTTCTCCGGCGACGCTCACGAACGAGACCTTAGCGCCCAGGGAAGCGAGGTTCATCGCACAGTTTGCTGCGCCACCCGGTAGGGTCTCTGTGTGTTCATGGTTCAAAATAAAAACCGGGGCCTCACGCGACACACGGCTGATTGCGCCATAGATAAACTGGTCGGCAATAGAATCTCCGACGACCAGAATTTGTCGCTGCTGAAATCGCCGGATGATTGCGATCAGTCGTTCTTGAAGTAGTGTTCGCTCGACGGTCACGTATTCGTCCTATAACTCAGCGGCTTTGGCTCGTTTTGCCCCAGTAGAGGCAGACAATACCCCGAAGAGGTTCCGGCTTATAGCCCAGGGTTGCCGTGCTTCGCCGCTACCCTGGGCTTTACGCCGAAGCCCGGTTGCAAAGAGAAATAAAGACAGGTTTAAGGGACCTCAGAACGCTCAGTACTGTACGCCCTCAACCCGCGCGAGTCCCAACAATTCGTTCAACAGCTTCCAATAAATCCTCCGCGACAAAATCAGGCTGGTGTGTCCAGGACTGACTTTGGTGTTCCCATTCGCCGCGGCCATATCCACTCAATACAAACGCGGAATTCACACCCGCATTTCGCGCCAACTCAATATCGCTGTAACGATCACCGACCATCCAGCTTTGGTTCAAATCAATCTCCAGGTCACGGGCAGCGCGCGAAATGAGCCCGGGGCGCGGCTTGCGGCAATCACAATCCAACCGGTAGGGAGGATCGCCGAGAGAGGGATGATGGGCGCAGTAGTAAATCGCGTCCAGCTTGGCGCCGCCCTGCTGTAGCCCTTCGGTCATACGGCGATGGACCGTCTTGACCATTTCTTCAGAGAAGTAACCACGCGCCACGCCTGCCTGATTGGTGGTTATGATCGCCAGCCAACCGTTCCGGTTGAGGTGTTTCACCGCGGATGCTGCGTACGGAAACAGGTTGAACCGCGAAGCGTGGTTGATGTAACCCACTTCTTCAGAAATCGTGCCATCGCGGTCAATAAAAACTGCTTTGTTCATGTATCTTTTCGACTACTTCACGCGTTCGCCGCTTAAATCACAAACTGAAGATTGCTCGTCAACATTGCCTGGGCGCGTTTGAAAACCTGATCCGGGCTAATCGCCGTCATGCAGCGGTGGTCGATTGGACAATCCCTCAGCATACACGGCGCGCAGTCTGGCGGTTCACGCACAATCTCGCCCATTTCTGAGAACGGCCGGGTCGTTAATGGATTCGTAGGCCCAAAGATCACCAGCGTTGGCCGTCCAAGAGCTGATGCAATGTGCGCGGGGCCTGTGTCGTTTGTAACCAGCAGATCGCTGATGCTGAGCACGGCTACCAGCTCGTCGAGGCCTGTCTGACCAGTAAGCATGGTGCCGGGGTTTCGCATTTGGGCCAACACCTCCTGCGACACATCCGCTTCCGCAGCGGAACCAATCAGAAGTATTTCGGCGTCCAGCTCAGCAACAAGCATGTCGGCAAGCGCCGCGAATCGCACAGGAGGCCAACGTTTCGCACGGCTATTGATTGAGCCCGGACATAAGGCGATTAGCGGACGGGCATGCTGACCTAGAGGTTCATTGACCCCCTTTACACCCTTCGCTCGGAGCAGATCCAAAGCAGCCGACTGGCGTTTCTCACTAACCGTAAGTGAACCATCCGGCACCTGGCCGTGGCCGCTATCCGGGTGGTTAGCTACGCGCCGCAGCCGCTCGATAATGTTCAAATAGTAGAAGACTTCGTGTTTGAAGCTGCGCCACTCAGGCAAATTAACAGGATGCGTTAGTAATCGATGGCGGCCATCTGTTCCATAACCTATTCGTAGGGGAACACGCGAAAGAGAAGCTACCAGCGCCGCTTCGAGCGAGTTGGGAAAGAGTACCGCAACGTCGAAACTATGTGTGCGCCATTGCTTCACCTGTTGGACCACAGATCTCAATCCCGTACCGTCATGCACCAACAAGTCGTCGATAAAGTCGGCTTCAGCGAATAGACCCTTCGCCCAGGACCGTGTCGCAAGAGTGATGTGGGCATGTGGAAATAACTGTCGCAGAGCCCGAAGCGCAGGCACAGTCATGACAGCGTCTCCAACCCAATTGGTGCCGCGCACAACTACTCTATCGATGCTTGTCAGGTTAATGTTCATCGCTTGGTAGCACAGGCATTCAGCTTGTCGGGCTTTCGGCTGACATGTCAAAGTTCCTCAGGCTCTGGATCAGGGCTGCAATACGGGGCAGTAGCCCGACCGTTAGGGAGGGCGTTGGAGACGCCGCTAAGAAGCGCCCTTCCTAACGGTCGGGCTACTGCCCCCTACTACAATAGGTCCCGCAGTCCTTCTTCGATTCCGATTTGCGGCTTCCAGTCCAATTGCTGACGAGCACGCTTCAAGTCAGAAACGTAGTGGACGGGCATCGGATGCGGCAAACTATCATCTTCGGCAATCACCGGTTCGAGTTGAACCAACTCGCCAATTTTCTTCACGATCTCCAGTAATGTTGCCGAGTTTTCACTGCCGCCCCCCAGATTATACAAGCCCGAAACGTGGGATGAGTCTATGAAGGCCTGACATGCGCGCGAGAAATCGTCCACATGCAAAATGTCCCGCACCGGATTTCCGTAAAGCGGCAGGCGAATGGGCCATCCACGCTTAACCGACTCCACGTAGTGTGTGACGAAACCGGACTCGTTTCCGTCTGACGGCCGCGCATAAACCGTCGACATGCGAAAAATGCAGGCCCGAACGTCTCGTTGTCGTGCGTAATATTCGACGTACCGTTCGCCTATCAACTTAGACCACTCGAGCGCTGTTTGCCCGCAATAATCCGTTCGGCAGGTTTCAGGCACTTCATCATACGACCCTGCATGTGCACCATAGACGTCCTTCGTAGATGCGTAAATAAAGACGGCGTTTGTTTGAAGATTGCTGATGACATTCGCAGTGCCTTCGGCGTTTGTCTGAAAACACTGGTCCGCCGCCTTAGGATCCTTATCGAGGTGGGCAGCCAGGTGAATCACTGCATCGTAATTTGCGACTTCCTTGACGTCGTCAGTGTCAAGGATGTCATGGCCGGATCGCCTTGAGAAGTCATCGGCATTGAAAAACCGGCGAACGTGCGTGCCGAGATAACCGCTGCCGCCGGTGACGAGAATCTTCATTTAAGTCCAATGTCCAAGCCAAGGTCCAGAGTCCAAGGGCCAAAGCCCAAGGTCCAGAGTCCAAGGTCACTGTGAACTCGAAAGGTTGGACTGCAGATTACCCGCCCAACCTCTAACTGTTCAAAGGCGCTTTAGTGACTTTGGACATTAGACATTCGACTTTGGATTGCCGTCTTGCCTTTTGCCATGGCTGTCAATTTCATCAACGACTCAGCGTGGCCGATGGCAATCAGAATATCACCGCTTTCAATTACAGCGTCGCCGCTCGGGTTGAACAGTATGTGTCCATCACTTCGTCTAATACTGACCACCACGATGTCGAGTTCTGAACGAATACTCGTCTGACTAAGCTTCTGCCCCACCAGCGGCGACGAAGGTCCAATCTCGAGTTGCTCAAAAGCCAACTCAAGTTTGTTTGCGGTTATGGAGCCGATGAAATCGTCAACGGCCGGTTTAGTCAAAGCCATAGCCATGCGGTGGCCGCCGATGATGGTGGGCGCAACGACCCGATTCGCCCCCGCCCGAATTAATTTTGATTCCGCCTGTTCCTCAGCGGCGCGAGCGACGATGTGAAGACCCGGGTTCAAATCTCGCGCGCTCAAAACTACGTAAACATTATCCGCATCGTCAGGGAGGCATGCGGCCAGTCCACGCGCGTGCTCTACGCCCGCCTCGCGCAGACTCTCCTCGAGAGTCGCATCTCGCACCAGCACCATCACGCCCAGGTCCGTCAGCTCCGCTACCTTCGCCGGATCTCTTTCAATCACAAGGAACGTCTCCTGGCCTCCCAGAAGTCCTCGCACAAGATGCGAACCCACTCGGCCGGCGCCGCAGATGATGTAGTGGTTGCGTAGTTTGCTCATTTTGCGAGATTGCCGGCGCCAGCCAAACTGCTCGATCAACTCCGACTGCACGATTGTCTGCACTGTAGTCGTGAGCGCGTAAAGCACCACTCCAACGGCAACCAACATAAAGACGGTGGAAAAAATGCGGCCATTTTGAGTGGCCGGGGTCAGGTCGCCGTAGCCTACAGTCGTGACCGTTTGCGCCGCGACGTAAAGGCTATCACGCAGCGACCACCCTTCGATCAGGGAAAACCCGGTGGTGCCCAACCCCAGGGCAATTCCTACAGCGGCGACAGCAAAGAGAATGCGACGCTGAATTTGGGGCAGGGAACGCGTGCCGGGCGGCATTAAACTCATACATCACGAACGGCATCTAAGCAGGTGGACTAAATGGACTAAGAAATTGGACGTTAACCAAAGAAAATGAAGGTGTCAAACATTCCCAGGAGAAGCCCATATCCCCAAAGGATCCATTTAAGTTGGACAGTATGTATTCAAAGGTTTAGCATTTGTTTCGCGAGGATGGACGACCGGCCACAGAGCGCAACTTAAGACCACTGAGGTCTATCGCCTGTCTTTTATGGCACCACGATACCCACCCGAAAAACCCCCATCAGGAATGCGGCCGAAGAAAGAGCCTAGATCCCGTTCGCGTCTAGTCGCCTATGCGGAGCCGCCAACGAGTTTTAAGCGACGCGTGCTGCGGCGTTTGATTAGCCCGCCGGTTCTGATTCCCCTGGTTGCCCTGTCGACCATAGTGATGGCCTTCATGGTTTATTACTGGGTCGTCTTTTCAGGTCGCATCGATAACCTTTTGCGCGGCGAAGTGTTCACCCGTTCCGCGGGGATTTATGCGGCGCCAAAACAGCTACGTGTGGGCGAAGTAATCACGCAAGAGAATCTGATCGAGTTTCTCAAAAGAACCGGCTACGTCGAAAAAGGACAACAGGCCGACAAAGGGCGCGGCAGGTACTACGTTAGCGGGTCTCTTGTTGACGTTGAGCCGAGCGAGAACATCATTGTCGATGGGCAACGGCAGTTTCAGAAGGTGAGAATCCAGTTCTCTCGAAATGGGAAATCGATCAGCTCGCTTTCTGAGTTGGGCACCAACGCTCAACTCGATCGCGCCTGGCTGGAACCGGAGTTGATAAGTTCCGTTACCGGCGGTGAACGGTCGAAGCGCAAGGTGGTCGGGTTCGGTGATCTTCCGCAGCATCTGGTTAAAGCAATTACGGTCACAGAAGATCGTTCTTTCTTCGACCACTACGGGGTAAATATTCGTGGAATTATCCGCGCCCTTGTGCGGCGGTACGACGCCGATCCGAATTCTCCAATCGCCCGGCAGGGTGGATCGAGCATTACACAGCAACTGGTTAAGAATCTCCTGCTCTCGCCGGAAAGAACTCCCAAACGCAAGATCGCCGAAGCTTACATGTCGATCATTATTGAGACACGTTTGTCCAAGGAAGAGATTTTTTCGCTTTACTGCAACCAGGCATATCTCGGGCAGCAAGCGGGTTTTTCGATCATGGGTTTCGGTGAAGCATCCGACGCTTATTTCCGTAAGGACGTCACGGATTTGACGCTGCCCGAAGCCGCTTTTCTCGCCGGACTGATTCGAAGCCCCAATCGGTACAATCCGTATCACGACATAAACACGGCCACCGCCCGCCGTAATCAGGTCCTGGACAGTATGGCGGAAACTGGGTCCATTTCAGGCGAAGAAGCAAATCAGGCGAAGCAAACTCCGCTGAAGGTAGCTCCCACAAAGGGTCGCATAGACGTTTCAGATGCGCCGTACTTTGCCGACTACGTACAAAGTCAATTAGGCGACATCATCGCTGGACCAGGCACTGCTGAACATCTCAGAATCTACACCACCATTGATCTGGACCTGCAGCGAGCTGCGTATGCGGCGTTGACCAAACAACTTGCCGAGCTGGACAAGATCCAGGCAAAGCGATTTGCCCCGGGCACCTTGCAAGCGGCGTTGGTGGCGATGAACGCCAAGACCGGCGAAATAGTGGCGATGGTCGGCGGACGGGACTATTCAAAGAGTCAGCTTAATCGCGCAGTTGACGCCTACCGCCAACCGGGCTCAGTCTTCAAGCCTTTCGTTTACGCGACGGCATTGAACACGGCCTACGATCCAGTGCCTCGAGTGATAACGCCGGCGACGACCTACATGGATCAGCCGAAGACCTTCACCTATGACAATCAGGAATACTCGCCGGGAAACTTTGGCGACTCCTACACGAATGGTCCAGTTACACTTCGCGATGCCATGGTCCATAGTTTGAACGTTATTACCGTTGATGTCGCGATGGACGTCACTATCGGGCGAGTCATGAATCTCGCGTCCAAGGCGGGGTTGCCGAAACCGCAGCGCTCTTATCCTGCAATGGCCCTGGGAACGAACGAAGCGACGCCATTACAGATCGCATCTGCGTACACCGCTTTTGCGACTCTGGGAACACGAACGTCGCCGATTGCAATCAACCGCGTTACCACCGGATCAGGAGTGACCGTGGCGGCGCCAACTGGACAGAAAAACGATGTGTTTAGACCCGAACTTGCCTACGTTATGACATCCTTTATGAAGGACGTAGTGAATAGGGGAACGGGCGCGAAGGTTAGGGCACGTGGCTTCAAGGGAAATGTGGCCGGCAAGACGGGCACCTCACGCGATGGTTGGTTTGCCGGTTATACCCCGAATCTCGTTTGCGTAGTTTGGGTTGGGTTTGACGACGGATCACAACTCGGGCTGACTGGCGCGAATTCTGCGCTGCCCATTTGGACAGACTTCATGAGCGCGGCGCTCAGCGAACATCCGGAGTGGCAAGGCGATTGGCAAATGCCGGCAGGTGTTGAGCAGGTTGCGGTAAATCCAAAAACGGGTGGACCGGCATCGGACGCCGACACGGACAAACGCATCGAATTATTCATTAACGGTACATCGCCTGAGGCAGCGACGACTGAGCTTCCGGAATTGGAACCAACGCCGGAGACCGATGAAGTAGCACCCATTCCTGACGACGCAGCGCCGCCCACAATAATCGAGGCGCTGCCAAGTCCGTCACCCAAATTGAAACAACCGAGATACGAAACGCGCAGCGCGGAAGCAGGGCGTTTGGAAGGCACGATTACGCTGGACATCGATCCGTCTACCGGAATGATTGCGGTGGAAAGCTGCCCGATAATTCGCACGAGGACGTTTGTGCTTGGAACTGAGCCAAAAAAATTCTGCGGACCCGAATACCACCGCCGCGGTTCAGGCGAGACGCGACCTCGATTGACGATGCCGTAAAACGTAGGATGAGGCGCACTCCAAGGAGGCGCCTCAGTCCAACGGTCATCGTTAAGATTTCTGTACCAGACTACTGCAAGCTGACTCAAGCGCGGCGCGCAGCGTTTCTATAGCCAGCGCGGCTGCGTGTTGCTTTCGTGAGGGAAGACCACCAATCGCCTCCAGCAGATCTTTTCTCGTCACGCGCGTCGCATCGTCTATCGCTTTTCCATCAATCAACTCCGTCAAAGCTGATCCACAAACGAGCGTTGGCGGACAGCCGTATGCGAGAAAGCGTGCTGCTTCGATTCTCCCGTCAACCACCCGTAACGAAAGGCGCAGCCGATCGCCGCAGACTGGATTTGTTTCTTCGGCAATCGCGTTAGCGTCCGGCAGTTCCCCGGCATTGCGGGGATTCTCGATGTGATCCGTGAAGGCAGGTGAGTAGCTCATACGCGGGGATTGGCGTCTCCTTGGAGTGCGCCGACAAGGCGGCGCACTCCAGGAGACGCCCAAGCGTCACTCCGCAATTGCCGGTTCCATCACTCGGGGCGGCTTGTTAAGTGGAGATAGCTCCCGGAGTCTGGCCACGACTCGCGGCAAGACGTCGAGCACATATGCGACGTCCTGTTCGTTATTGTCTTTCCCAAAGCTAAATCGAATTGAGCCGCGAGCTAACTCATCGTCCCGTCCCAGAGCGCGAATTACAGGCGATGGCTCCAGTGTTCCTGAAGAACACGCAGATCCCGTTGAGACCGCAACGCCCTGAAGGTCCAGGCTGATTAGTAAGCCTTCACCTTCGATGAAGCGAAAGGAGATGTTTGAAAGGTGAGGCAGTCGTTGGCTGCGGTCCCCATTGAAAACAATGTCCTGAATCTGATCGGTGACTCCCGCTTCAAACAAATCCCGCAGCCTGCTCACATGCAGCGAGTTCTGGTCCATCTCTTCTTTTGCCAGCTTCGCCGCTGTCCCAAAGGCAACGATCCCAGGCACGGCTTCAGTGCCTGCCCGACGCTCGCGTTCCTGATGGCCGCCGATATTCTGCGGCGTGAGACGGACTCCTCCGCGCACAAAAAGCGCCCCTGTACCTTTCGTCGAATAAAGCTTGTGTCCCGACAACGACAAGAGGTCACACCCAAGTCTTTCAACGTTTATCGGAATTCTGCCTGCCGCCTGCACGGCATCCACATGAAACCAGGTGTGACGCCGGCCACGCGTTCGTTCCTCATTCACGAGCGCCCCAATTTCCTCAACAGGCTGGATAGTTCCTATTTCATTGTTCGCCAACATCACTGAAATCAAAACCGTGTTGGGTCGTAAGGCGTCGCGAACGTCGTCAACACGTACTACGCCGTCTTCATACGCAGGTAGCCAGGTCACTGCCCAGCCGGTTTTTTCCAACGCCTCGCAAAGCCCGCGCACCGATGGATGCTCGATAATCGAAGTGATGATGTGGCCCTTAGGTGACGAGTTCAGCTCGCAAATTCCCTTGATTGCCAGGTTGTTCGCTTCAGTACCGCCTGAAACAAACACCACCTCCTTGGCCCGCGAGCCAATGAGCGCCGCCACCTCACGCCGTGCCCGGTCGACCGCCGCCCGCGCTTCCTGCCCAAAAAAATGTACGCTCGAAGCGTTGCCGAATTTCTCGGTCAGATAAGGCAGCATCGCCTCGACGACCCGGGGGTCAACGGGCGTCGTCGCACTGTGATCCAGGTAAACTTTCCGGGTTTGAGCCATATGAACGTGCTAAGAGCCATTACAGAACCGAGCGCGGTAGCGCCGGATCCCGCAGGCCACTCTGATAACGGGTCTAATCATTTAATTTATGTTACCGGCGCCTTCAGCATCCGGCGCCACCGCGCTCGGTTCTGTAAGGCCGACTAAAACGCCTCTTGCCCTGCCAACCAGTAATTGAAAACGGGCATCTGAGAACCGGTCCATCGTTTGGAAACTCAATTCTCTTCGAGTCTAGGACGCACAAGTGGGTCGGTCAAGCATAGGCAATATGCCAGTTAAGGCGGCAATAGGATGTTGAAATCATAGATTGTGGGCCGTCTGTTTGAATGATAGCATCCCGCATGCACGAGGTTGGCTCTCCCAAGACTCCTACGGCTGCATCGCGACCGTAAATCTCTGGAAGGAACAACAAATGAAATATCTAAGAATTCCGCTGGTAATGCTGCTGGCTGTTGCCATTGCCTCTGCGCTTTCGGCGTCGATGTCGATCTCGGCGGACGTTTCAGCACAGGGCCAGGTCAGCGCTTTGGAACGCGGCTATCGGACCGGTTATTCGGATGGCTACAACGCGGGCTATCGCGACATCTCCGATCAAGCGCCTCGCGAGTATCAAAACAAATCTGAATACCAGCGCGCCGACCGCAACTACAACGAAGCGTGGGGAACGGTTGAAGACTATCGCGACGGCTTTCAGCAGGGCTTAGAGTCGGGCTATGCAGCCGGATATGAACGACGCGCCTTCAATTCATCTATTCCGGCTGGACTGTCTCGCCGAAGCACGGCGGATTCTGGTGCGGCAACTACCGACAACAACTCCAACAACACATCGAACACCTCCGTCGACAATTCATCAAACGTTCCAACCCAATCGAGTGGGCCACTGTACATTCGCCGTGATCAGGTCCTGTTGATCGAATTACAGGCCCCGCTTTCAACGGACGCCAGCCAGCAGGGTGATCCGTTTCAGGCGCGAGTTCTGGACCCACGGGAGTTGGAGGGATCCATTATTCAGGGACGCGTAATCCGAGTTAAGCGTGCAGGAAAACTGAAAGGGGGCGCGGAACTCCAACTGGCGTTCGAAACTATTCGCACACCGGACAATCGCACCAGCAGCATGAGCGCTCAGGTGATTGAAGTCGTGAGCACGGGCCAGCGAGATGACGAACCTGGCACGGTTGATTCTGAAGGTGGCGTGAAAGGGAAAGACACGACCAAGGATGACATTTCGAAAGTCGGCGCCTCAACCGGCATCGGCGCGATTATTGGCGCAATTGTCGGCGGCGGCAAGGGAGCGGCTATTGGCGCAGCTATCGGCGGCTCGGTCGGCACAGCCGGCGTGCTCACTTCTCGCGGCAAGGATCTACGTCTGGCCCAGGGCCAACAACTGAGGATTCGCGCTGCGACTGAGACGCGGATTCAGTAAACGGTCGATCTCTCGAACACTCGGGCCGAACTGGGACCGCGGGCGTCTCGCCCGCCCCGTCGCGTAAGATTTAAGTGTCGGTCCAAAGGCTTGTAGGGAAACGGGGCGGGCGAGACGCCCGCGGTCCCAATTTCAGATCTAATCTCCTCAAGTGAAAACTAAACGCGGAGGCACGGTGAAGAGTCGGCATAGTGCGACTGTTCATTCTGTCGCCGCGTTTTCGCGTTCACCGATCCCCCTCATCACGCTCACTACGGACTTCGGCACGGCCGACTATTTCGTCGCGGCCATGAAGGGCGTGATCCTTTCAAGAAATCCGAAGGCGTGTATCACCGACATCACTCACGAGATTCCACCTCAGGACATCGAAGCAGGCGCCTTTATTCTGTCAACAGCGTGTACGTCGTTTCCAGCCGCAACCATTCACGTGGCCGTCGTGGATCCTGGAGTTGGATCGTCGCGGAAGCCAATTGTGATCCGGGCAGGCGGGCAATTCTTTGTTGGTCCGGACAACGGGCTTTTCAGTTATGTCTGCGATCGTCTGCAGGTCACCGGGATCTTTCACTTAACCAATGCTAAGTATTTCCTCGAGCCTGTGAGCCCAACTTTTAACGGCCGCGATATTTTCGCGCCGGTTGCATCCGCGCTTTCTTCCGGCGTCAAACCTGAAGAACTGGGAACAGAGATTAACGACTACGTAAGATTGAAGAGTTTGACGCCCGAAACCTCTGGAAACGGCAAAATCAAAGCACGAGTGCTCCATATCGATCGATTCGGAAACTGCATCACAAACATCACGCGAAATGAATTGAGCCCGGACCAGATCAAAGAGGGCACAACGCTGCGCATAAAAGGAAAGACGATCAAGACGTTTCGCAATTACTTCGCAGAGAAGAGCGACAGCGGCGAGAAGTTTTTTGCCGTTTGGGGCAGTGCCGGATTCCTGGAAATTGCGGCGGCGAACCAATCGGCCGCCAAGCTACTGAAGATAAACCGCGGTGACTTGGTGGTTATTTCCTGACCAGCTCCGTAGGAGCCAAATGTTTATAGAGACAGTCAACAAATCTAGTTTGCAGCTCCGAAGGAGCGCAATGTGAACAGTGACGAGTAAGTAGAAACGAACATTTCGCTCCTACAGAGCGGGACAAATCTTTGTAACCCAGCAGTCTATAAACATTATGTCCCTTTGGGACTGGCGCGCATGGACGAAGCTTCGTTCAAAAAACAAGAACCTACGAACTTGCTGCACCATCACAGGGATTCTCAAACCAGGCCAAGCCCCCAAATCTGGGTAATGGGGGTGATCACCCCATCACCCAAATCTGACATTCATTGACAATTGCAAACAACCGGAATAGTGTCCTCGGCGAAAGCTCGTTCGCCTTAACGCTCACTTAGAAATCAACCCCCGGGAATTCCTTTTGACTCTTAGCTTCATTCCTAACTGTTTTAATTGGAGCCTCCAATGTCATCAGCTCAGATCTTCACAGATGATGTCTTCATCAGCTACCGCCATTTGGATAACGAACTGTTCGATGAGCAAGGCAAGGGCTGGATAGACAACTTTCATGACCGGTTTGAAAGCGTGCTGGGAGAAGCGCTCGGTTACGAGCCGAAAATATGGCGCGATCCCAGATTGCCCGGTAATTCCTACTTTGCCGACGTGCTGGAGGCACGAATCCAGCAGACGGCGGTCGTAATCTCGATTCTCTCACCCGGCTACCTCCAATCCGACTGGTGCCTCGGAGAGCTGAGGGAGTTTTGTCGTCTGGCAGATCGAGCCGGCGGTCTCCGCGTGGCTGACAGAATGCGCGTCTTCAAAGTCGTCAAGACCCACGTCGATCGCGAGCTACACCCGCCGGAGTTTCAGAAGCAACTTGGCTACGAGTTTTACGAGATTGATAAGACTACGCAGCGGCCGGTTGCGTTTGGTCAGGAGTTGGGAAGAAATCGCGACCAAAGATATTGGAGCAAGCTTGACGACCTGGCCTGGGATGTCAAACAGGTTCTCTCGATTATCAACCCACGCTCACGGGTTCCAGCTCAGGGCTCCGTGTTCTCACGCGCTCAGGGAGTTATCTACCTCGCGCAAACGACCAGGGACTTGAGTGGGGAGCGAGATCAGATTAAGCGCGAGTTGCTGAATCGCGGCTACGACATTCTCCCGGAAACAGAGCTGCCCTTCGTCTCTCCGAACTATGAGGAGGCGGTGCGCGAGTGTGTTGGGCGCGCGAAACTTTCGGTTCACCTTATCGGCGGGAGTTACGGCATCGTTCCCGAAGGCGCAGGCAACCGCTCGATCGTTCGTTTGCAGAATGAGATCGCCGCGGAACGCAACCGCGATCAGGCGTTCTGCCGCTTGCTGTGGATGCCCGTGGGGCTAACGCCGCAGGAAGAGGTCCAGGCGCAGTTTATCGAACACTTGCGAACCGATGCCACGACGCAGCAGGGTGCCGAGCTCTTACAAACTCCGCTGGAAGAACTAAAAAATGTTATTCAACTGCGACTGGGCAGCAACGGCAACAAGTCTGAAGATAAACCGTCCGGCGAGACTCCCGCAAAAGTCTATCTCATTTTTGACAAGCGCGATCTCGATGGCGTTCTTCCTTTAAACGACTACCTCTCCGTCGACAAGAATTATCAGGTCTTACTCCCACTCATTGACGACGGGGGCGAGGATGATTCTCAGGCGTTCGAAATTCACAAGGACAATCTCGCACAGTGTGACGCGGTGTTGATTTACTACGGCAACGCCAACCAGGTGTGGTTTGAGTACAAACGGCGCGACCTTAAAAAGATCGCGGGTCTTGATCGCAAGACGCTGCTGACTGCGGAAGCCGTTTATGTGGCCTCACCGAAGACCGCGCACAAGCAGCTATTCAACAGCCCCGGCACGCTGGTAATAAAAAACTTCGACGACTTCTCGCCGGCACTTTTAGATTCCTTCGTGGCCCGCGTCCAGACTGCGGCGAAAGGAGCAGACGATGCAAGAAATTGATCAAACAGCCAATCCTTTTCCCGGGCTGCGACCTTTTGAATCCAGCGAGACACACCTCTTTTTTGGGCGTGACGGCCAGAGTGAAGAACTACTTCGACGACTGAAGCGGACACGATTTCTCGCGGTCGTGGGTACTTCCGGCAGCGGCAAGTCTTCACTGGTGCGCGCTGGATTGCTTCCCGCGCTGCAAGGCGGGCTCATGGCGAGCGCGGGTTCCGATTGGCGCATTGCCATCCTTCGTCCCGGCGGCGACCCCATCGGAAATCTCGCGCGTGCTCTGGCTTCTTCTTTGGTGCTCGGTTCCCCCGACGAGAAAACCGATGACATGCAAGCCGTCCTGGCTGAGACAAACCTCAGGCGCAGCAGCCTTGGCCTGGTCGAGCTGGTTACGCGTGCGCGCACGAAAGTTGACGAGAAAGGACAGCAGCTGTTTGCCGATTACGAAAACTTGCTCGTGGTCGTAGATCAATTTGAGGAGCTGTTTCGTTTCAAACAGCTAATCGAAGAAGAGAACTCGAAAGAAGATGCGGCGGCTTTCGTCAAGCTGTTGCTTGAGGCCGTGGGCCAAAAGACTGAGAAGATCTACGTCGTACTGACAATGCGCTCCGACTTCCTCGGTGATTGCTCGCAGTTCTTCGAATTGCCGGAGGCGATCAATAACGGCCAGTATCTGATCCCACGCATGACGCGAGACGAAAGGCGCGAGGCCATCAGCGGACCGGTCGCTGTCGCCAAGGGCACGATAAGCGAGCCGCTCGTCAGTCAATTGCTCAACGACGTTGGCGACAATCCTGATCAACTCCCGATCATGCAGCATGCGCTAATGCGCACCTGGGACCACTGGCTAACTCACCGCAATGGAAAGCCGATAGACATTCCTGATTACAACGCCATCGGTGGCATGGCTGAAGCCCTGTCAAGGCATGCGGACGAAGCCTACGCAGAACTGGATGAAAGGGAAAAGGCGATCGCCGAAAAACTGTTCAAGGGATTAACTGAGAAGGGCACAGACAACCGCGAGATACGCCGGCCCATGGAAGTCCAGGAGATATGTGAATTGACCGGCGCGGATGAAGCAGCGGTGATCCAGGTCGTGGAAGTGTTCCGTCGCGAGGACAGGTCATTTCTGATGCCGCCGCCAACCGACCCGCTGACGGGCGCACGCGTTAACTTAAACAGCGAGTCGTTGATCGACATCTCGCACGAGAGTTTGATCCGTAACTGGGAACGCTTGAAGGCCTGGGTGGATGAGGAAGCGCAGTCGGCGCGTATCTACAAGCGACTTTCCGAGACCGCCATGCTTCACAAAGCGGACCAGGAAGCTCTTCTGATGGATCCGGCACTGCAAGGGACACTGGATTGGCGCGAGAAAAACAATCCGAATGTTGCCTGGGCACGTCGCTATCATCCAGAGTTTGAGACAGCGATGAGCTACCTCGAACAGAGCGTCGCAGCGCGGGATGCCGAGCGCTGCGCGCGAGAGCAGCAACGCCGCAAGGACGTCAGTTTCAAACGCACTAAGCTCGCAGCAATCTTCCTGGCCTTGTCGTTCCTCCTTTCGCTCACTGCTTCCGTCTACGCTTACAGGAAGGGTGTGCAGGCTCGAGCGGAGTTGGGGAGAGCCCAGGCCGCGCTCGCGGATTCGAATACTGCACTCGCCGAGGCAGGGAAGGCCAGAGCCCAAGCGGTTGACGCACTGTTTGAGGCGAAGCAAGCGAGAGCCTTCGCTGATCAACGGGCGAATAACGCCCTCGAAAGCGAAGCAAAGGCCCGCGCCCGTGAGACTAGTGCACGTGCCAGCGAGGCACGCGCTCGTCAGAGCGAGGCGCGCGCCAACTTTGCGCTCCGCGAAGCAAGGTCACAGACACTGGCTGCGCAGAACGCAGCGGAGCAGAATCGCCAGTTCTTATATTCGTCAGATATCAACCTGGCCCAGCAGGCGTACGAAACCGGCAACCTCGAACGCGCCGGCGATCTACTCGTCGTTCACAAACCTTACGGACCAAACCCGGCGAACTTCGAGTGGAATTACCTCAATCACCTGCTACACAGTGAGAAGGCAACGCTGGAAGCCCCTGACAAAGGATCCGTCACAATTGTCAGCTCGCTCGACGGCGGTACTCTCGCAATCGGTGCCGGCCAAAAAATCGAAATCCGAAACCTAGCGGCAGGTGAAACGAAATCAACGGTAATAAGAATTTCTGACGACAATACTCCTGACGAGCAGTTTTCGGTCGGCGCCCTCGCGATCTCTGGTGATGGAAAGTTGCTGGCGGTCAGCAATGGGACAGCCTTTGCAGCAGTCGACGATGAGGCAGTAGAAGCCGCCAAGAGAGAAAAGATAATCGTCAAACTCTTCGACATCCGGTCGGGAAGAGAGACCAGGTCACTCAAAAGCAGTAAAGGGTTCTTTGCCACCGCCATCCTCTTTACAGCCGACGGCGAAAGGCTCGTCGTCGGGGGACACGGAGGTCCGGTGCAACTTTGGGAGGTGAATTCCGAGCGGACGCCGGGTGTCATTCCCTCGCAAGGCGTCACCGACCTTGCTATCTCACGCGACGGGGCGATGCTCGCTTTTAGTTCAATAGAAAGCGTCTATTCCGAGAACCCGATTGTGCTGTGGGATGTCGCTTCTAACAAAGAAGTACGCCGGCTGACGGGCCACGACAGTACCGTCAGCTCGATGGTTTTCATGGGGGAATCGCTCATTTCCGGCAGTCTTGATAAAACGGTCAGGGTGTGGGACATCGCGAGTGGTAAACAGCAACTCTCAATCCATCACCCAAGCGAGGTGTCCTCTCTGGCACTCTCCCCGGAGGGCCGCTTTCTAGCGATTGGTTATCAGGATGGGCCGGCAAGACTTTGCTTTACCAACGACTTGTTTGAACTGGATTGTGCCACCCTCAAGGGCCATCAGCAGGCCGTTAGCTCCCTGGCCTTTTCCGCCCGAAGCAGACTTCTTTTTAGCACCGACTCGCCATTTGGTAACCATGACAAGGGCTCGCCGGAATCGGGCCCAGCCGTCGAAACGACGATCAAATCGTGGGAGGTTGCAGCGCTGGTT